>NZ_CP028941.1:1800000-2154412 GCF_013307245.1 Polynucleobacter antarcticus | reverse complement strand
TAAAGTTATCCACAAGATGAAAATTCGTGGAAAAACTGTGGATAACTTGTGTATAAAACGAGAAAAAATAGATAAATTAAGGGTTTGTGTTCAATAAGCCCATAAAAAACAGAAAAACATCTATTTATTCCACTTAGGCGGTTGACCTTTTCCGATGCAACAAGGAAAATACTGGGTTTTGCAGGGTGAATCATGAAAAGAACGTATCAACCATCAGTAACACGTCGCAAACGCACCCACGGATTCCGTGTGCGTATGAAAACCAAGAGTGGACGCGCCGTATTAAATGCCCGTCGCGCAAAAGGCCGCAAACGTTTAGCTGTTTAACTTTTAGCCGTTGAATAGCGCCAGGATTACCGAGTTATTAAAAACACGCCCCAAAGCAAATTTGTATTGGGGTTTGTATTCGGTATTGGTGAGTCAAGACACAAAACCGGATTTAGGTATTGCGGTCGCAAAAAAACTCGTCAAACGTGCAGTGGACCGTAATAGATTAAAGCGCATGGTTCGTGAGATGATTTGGGCTGCTCAAACTACAACACTCCATAATGACGTTGTTATTAAGCTTAAGAAGCCCATAGGTCGTGAGACACGAGGTAGGCTTAGGAAAAAAGAAAAAGATGTCCTTCGTGTGCAAGTTACGGGGCTCTTATAACGTGCAATTATTAAATAAAGCGGCGCTGAAGCTGGTCAGGCTTTACCAGATAACATTGAGCCCATTTTTCGGCATGAGTTGTAAATTTGAGCCAACGTGCTCCCAATACGCATGCGACTGCTTTAAGCACCACGGGTTTTTCAAAAGCCTAGGACTGACGGTTTGGCGCATAGTGCGCTGCAATCCATGGACTCAAGGCGGCTATGACCCCGCCGTAAAACGAACACATCATTACTAAGTGAATGCAAATGGACTTTAAAAAAACAATTCTTTGGGCAGTTTTCTCGATGGCTGGCCTAATGCTTTACAACAATTGGCAGATTCATGAAGGTAAACCATCGATGTTTGGCGGCAATCCTACGCCCACGGCCGCAAAGTCTGATAGTGCAGTTGCAGGGACAACAAAAGTAGACGTACCGGCGCCAATACAAACCGCAGCAGCCCCAGTGATTGCCAAGGCTCCTGGCATAAATACGGGCGCAATTGAAACAGCAGAAAAATTTGTATTACAGAATGACACATTAGTTTTAGAAATTAGTGCAAGCGGTGCAAACGTAGTAGAAGCCAAGCTGCTAAAGGAGCTTACCGTAGAGAAAAAGCCGGTTGAACTTTTTCAATATACGCCAAATCATAAATACATTGCTCGTTCGGGCCTCATTGCCTTGGGCAATACAGATCTTCCTAATCACACTAGTACGTTCAAACTTATTCAGTCTGGTAAAGATGAGACGGGTAGGCCTTTCATAGTTTTAGGAAGTGAGCGGAGTGGAGTAAAACTAGAAAAGACCTTCTCTCTTAATCCTAAAAGTTATGTAGTGGATGTAGACCACCGTGTTATTCAGACTGCCTCCAATAGCAACCCATTGGTGCTGTATACAGAACTTGTTCGAGATGCAAGTCAAGAGCAAAAAATCGGCCCCTTTGACGGCGCTTTTTCAGCAAGCACCTTTACTGGTCCAGCGGTATATACCGAAAAAGAAAAATTCAATAAGCTTGAGTTTTCAGCAATTGATAAAAACAAAATCACTATTCCGACGCAAGTAGCTGCTGGCGAACCCGCATGGATTGCCATGGTGCAACATTATTTTGCAAGCGCCTGGATTCCAAATGATAAATCTGCTCGTGATATTTATGCCGGGAAAATTGACAACAATTTGTATCGCATTGGCATGCAGGTCCCCTTGGGTATCGTGGCACCTGGCGCAGGCGTTGTTGAAAAAGTTAGATTGTTTGTTGGGCCACAAGAAGAAAGTGTTTTAGAAACTATAGCCCCAGGATTTGCTTTATTAAAAGACTACGGATACTTAACTATTCTGGCAAAACCCATCTTTTGGCTACTCGAAAACATACATGACTATGTTGGCAATTGGGGCTGGTCCATCATCCTTCTAACCATTCTAATTAAATTGGTATTTTTCCCGTTGTCAGCGGCAAGCTATAAATCTATGGCTCGCATGAAGGAAGTGCAGCCCCGATTGTTGGTAATGAGAGAGCAATACAAAGGCGAACCACAAAAACTAAATCAAGCCATGATGGAGATGTATAAGAAAGAAAAAATTAATCCTATTGGTGGTTGCTTGCCCGTAGTGATTCAGATTCCTGTATTTATTGCTTTATATTGGGTGCTACTTTCTTCTGTTGAGATGCGTAACGCACCTTGGATTGGTTGGATTCAAGACTTATCAGTACCAGACCCATATTACATTTTGCCGGTAGTCATGGCTGCTTCGATGTATGTTCAGACTAAGCTGAATCCGACCCCGGCTGACCCAATTCAGGCGAAGGTCATGATGTATATGCCGCTGGTTTTTTCAATCATGTTCTTCTTTTTCCCGGCTGGCCTAGTGTTGTATTGGGTAGTGAACAACTTACTTTCCATTGCGCAACAATGGCAAATTAACCAGATGTTTGCAAACAAGTCTGCTAAATAAATTTTAGCTAATCTTTTAGCTCTATAGCTTAGCCGCAATGATGACTAGGAAGCTACCCATCATTGCGCTTGCTACTGCTCCAGGCAGAGCAGGCCTGGGGGTCGTTCGTATTAGTGGCCCAAATCTATTGATGATGACGCAAGCTCTTTTTCAGAGGACGCTTATTCCGCGACATGCAAATTTATTAATTTTGCGTGATGCTCAAGGTGCTTTTATCGATCAATTGATTGCTATTTATTTTGCTGCCCCTGCCTCGTTTACTGGGGAAGATGTCTTAGAGTTGCAATGTCATGGCGGCCCTCAACTTCTCGAGCTTGTTATGAAGCGTTGCCTTGAGTTGGGCAAAGATCAGGGCTTGGTAATTGCCGAGCCCGGCGAATTTACTTTGCGTGCCTACCTAAATAATAAGATTGATTTGGCTCAGGCTGAGGCTATTGCAGACCTGATAGATGCACAAAGTGAGGCCGCTGTTCTGGGGGCAGCACGCTCCCTTCAAGGCGCATTTTCTAGTGATATCAATCAATTAATCGAAGACATTACGCAACTTCGAATTTTGGTGGAGTCGACTTTAGATTTCCCAGAGGAGGAAATTGAGTTCTTAGAGAATGCCCAAGCCCGTGACCGTTTAAGCGCAGTAATACAACAGTTGCATGCCTTAAGGGAGAGCGCAAAACAAGGTAGGATTTTGCGTGATGGTATTCAGTTGGTATTAGCCGGCGCCCCGAATGTGGGTAAAAGTTCACTCTTAAATCGCCTTGCTGGTGAAGATGTCGCTATCGTGACGCCGATTGCTGGCACTACGCGTGATCGCGTCAAAGAGAGCATCAGTATTGATGGTGTTCCCATGCACATTATTGACACGGCCGGCCTACGAGATACAAATGATGAAGTTGAGCTAAAAGGTATTGAGAGATCTTGGGATGCAATTCGCTCGGCAGATGTTGTGATATTCCTTCAGGATGCCGCTCCTCATGATCAATCAGGAGATGAGGCAGCCCTATTACTCAAGAGGCAGATATTACAAGTGCTACCCCCAAAGTGCCCTGTTTTAGAAGTGAATAACAAATCAGATCTGGTAGACGGCGCTTTCCAAGTTGGGCCGGAGAAACACCCTTTATATATTTCTGCAAAAACAGGTGAGGGGATTGAAGATTTAAAGAAAGCCATTCTGGACCTGGTTGGTTGGGGCGGCTCTCAGGAGGGTGTCATTGTTGCGCGGCGTCGGCATCTAGATTGTCTAGATAGAGCAACAGAACATTTATATAAATCTCAGTTATTCGCCAAAGATGGCAATACTTCACTGGAATTGTTTGCAGAAGAGCTTCGTTTGGCTCAGGATCAGTTAGGACAAATAACAGGAAAACTATTGCCAGATGATCTTTTAGGAAAAATTTTTACGCAGTTTTGTATCGGCAAATAAACCCTCTTTTACCATTTGTTAGATGCTCCAGTAGATGACAGAAATGTTAAAATCAGTAAATAAAATTAAACCATCCTAGGACTTTCATGACTACCAGCACCAATGACCAAATGAATACTAACGCCCCAGATTACGTAAAAAATGAGCAATTAATTCGATGGGTTGCAGATGTGGCGGCATTGACTAAGCCAGATAGCATTCGCTGGTGTGATGGTTCTCAAACAGAGTACGATGAATTTTGTGAGCTTTTGGTTCAGGCGGGTGTATTCAAGCGCCTCAACCCGGCTAAAAGAAAGAATGCTTTCTTGGCCCTTTCAGACCCAGATGATGTGGCGCGAGTTGAAGATCGCACCTATATTTGCTCTGCTAAAAAAGATGACGCAGGACCAACCAATAATTGGGTAGATCCAAGCGAAATGCGCTCTACCCTTAATCCATTATTCGATGGTTGCATGCGTGGTCGAATTATGTACGTTGTGCCATTTTCTATGGGCCCAATTGGCTCTCCTATCGCTCACATCGGCGTAGAGTTATCTGACAGCCCTTACGTAGCGATTAATATGCGCCTTATGACACGCATGGGTAAAGCAGTGATCGATCAGCTCGGTAGCGATGGTACGTTTGTTCCCTGTATTCATTCGGTGGGCAAGCCACTTGCTGTCGGCGAAAAAGATGTTGTGTGGCCTAACAATAAAACTAAATATATTGTTCATTACCCGGAGACACGCGAAATTTGGTCGTTTGGATCAGGCTATGGCGGCAATGCATTACTAGGCAAAAAATGTTTTGCTTTGCGGATTGCATCTAACATGGGCCGTGATCAAGGCTGGTTAGCAGAGCATATGTTGATCTTAGGTGTGACTTCGCCCGAGGGTAAGAAATACCATATTGCTGCTGCATTCCCATCGGCCTGCGGTAAAACAAATTTCTCAATGATGATTCCTCCCAAGGGGTTCGAGGGTTGGAAGGTGACTACGGTTGGCGATGACATCGCTTGGATTAAGCCACGCAAAGATGCTGTGACGGGCAAGACCCGTTTGTTTGCCATTAACCCTGAGTCGGGCTATTTCGGCGTTGCTCCAGGCACAAACCGCCAAACCAATCCAAATTGTCTTGACTCGCTGAACCAAGATGTCATTTTTACTAACGTTGGTTTGACGGATGATGGCGATGTTTGGTGGGAGGGCTTAACCGATACACCACCCACACACTTAATCGATTGGCAAGGTAAAGACTGGACTCCTGCTGATGGTGCAGCAGGACGCAAGGCCGCGCATCCAAATTCACGATTTACGGTAGCCGCTACTAACAACCCCGCAGTTGATCCTCATTGGGATAATCCAGAAGGTGTCGCTATTGATGCGTTCTTATTTGGCGGGCGTCGCTCAAACACGGTGCCCTTGGTAAGCGAGGCGCGCGATTGGGTAGAGGGTGTCTATATGGCGGCAACGATGGGCTCAGAGACTACTGCTGCGATTACCGGACAAGTCGGAGTCGTGCGTCGTGATCCATTCGCCATGATTGCATTTGCTGGCTACAACATGAGTGATTATTTTCAGCATTGGCTCAATATCGGCAGCAAGCTTACTGCCGAGGGCGCCAATCTGCCTAAAATTTACTGTGTTAATTGGTTCCGTAAAGATGAAAACGGTAAATTTGTATGGCCTGGTTTTGGCGAAAACATGCGCGTGCTTTCCTGGGTGCTGGGCCGTGTAGAGGGTAATGCTAAGGGCGTAGAGACTGCATTTGGCATTTGTCCAGAACATGCGGATATGCATTGGGATGGTCTGGACTTCTCAGTAGAAAAATTTGGTAAGGCTATTGCAGTCGGAGTAGAAGATTGGAAGAGTGAGCTAAAGCTCCACTCAGAACTATTTGAGCACCTTGGCGATCGCTTACCCAAAGAGTTGATAGAGGCGCGCAATAAAATTGAAAAGCGCTTGAATGCCTAAAGCATCTTCGGCAATTTAATTTTTAAATTTAAAAACACGTTTATTTAATGAGCTCAACCCAACACCATGACATCGTGGTGATTGGGGCTGGCATTGCAGGGGCCTGTATTGCTAATGAGTTGCTAGAGCGCGGTCAAGCAGTTTGTATTATGGATGCCGCCGCTAAGCCCGCTACGGGTTGTTCAAGCCACGCTTATGCAATTGCCCATCCTCATGTAGGAAAGGGGGCTCCACGTTTACTGCGCTTAACGAGAATTGCGTTTTTAATGGCCGAAGCCCGTTGGGGCAAAGTATGGAATCAACATGGTGTATTTCAGCCAGCCAAGAGAGGCATGATTTTTAATCGTGACGCACTGGATGCCCACCTCCAATCTTTAGATCTGGATAAAAGTATGGCAAGCGCACTATATGCCAATGAGGCAGAAAAGGTTTGCGGAATTAAACAAGATGGTGTTTGGCTTTCACGGGGTGCCTCACTTAATCTAGCAATAGCAACTAATGCATTATTAGAGCCTCAGCAAAAACTAAGCATTCGTTGGAACACCATCATCACGCGCTTAGAAAAAACAGAGTCTGGTTGGAATTTATTGAATGAGCATAATGCACCTATTTGCACTGCTAAAAAAGTGATTATTGCTGCCTCAACGCAAAGCAAATCATTGGCGGCCAGTATTGGAGTACGCCTACCCTTAAGGCCCGTACGCGGCCAATTGAATATATTTTCTGTTGCTGAAAATAATGACTGGGCTAATAAATTACCTAGAACGGCGATATCAGGCGACGGCTATTGTTTGCCGGCAGAGCAGTTGCGAAATGGAAGCTATCGCTGGATAGTGGGTTCTAGTTTTGATGAAGGCGAAAGCGATCTGCAATCTTGGGAGTCGAGCGATGACTTTAATCGTCAGCAAGCCAAAGGTTTGCTAGCTTATGAAGAGGGTGACGGCAATGCCCTCAGGCAGGGCGGAAGTTTTGTAGGCATCCGCTGTGTTGCTGGAGACCGTCTACCTATTATTGGCTCCCTCACTCAATGCCCAGGGATATTTTTAGCAACAGCCCTGGGCTCGAGAGGCATTCTTTGGTCTGCTTTAGCAGCTAAACTGATTAGCGCTCAAGTGCTCGAGGATGATTTTGCTTTGCTGGCACGCTTAGGTTTTGCGGCAGATTTGCTTGCAGCGCTAGCACCGGCACGTTTTTTCGCTGGGGCCTTGGCAGCACCTTCGGCTTTGGGTGCTTTCGCTTCAAATTCAAAGCCAATTTTACCGTCAGCACCTAAAGCCAAATAAGCTTTAAAACCACGACCAGTTCGGTTGGATTTAAAGTTGGTGAGCAAATCTGTTTTGCCTTCGCTAAGTAATTTTTGTACTTGCTCGGCAGAAATTTCCTGCTGTAAAACTACTTTGCCAGTTTTGAAATCACAGGATTTATTGGGGCCGGTATTTTTCTCGCATAAGTAACGCATGCCATCTTCATATACGGCAGCAGAGCATTTTGGACAAACCCCTAAAGCTTGGCGGCCAGTAAAGTCTATGGCCTCCGTCTCATCTTCTTGGGCATTCCCAAAATCAAACTCTAGTTTGAAGCCCGCATTTGGGTAATCTGCATCGTCTTCTGGGATTTCACTGAGTTTAATAATGGCAGCAAATGGTCTTCCCATCTTGCTACGAAATCCTTGCAATGGCCCAATTGTTTTTTCACGCAATAATTCTTCAACTTCAGGATATTCGAAGGCACGGCCACCGGGTGTTTTGCTAATCGTGAAGCCGCACTTTTCACAGGCGAAACGACGGTAGTTTTCTTTAACAGCACCCTTGCAGTGTGGGCATGGCGTAGTCATGGTGGCGTAGTCACCAGGAATAGTGTCGCTGTCATACTCCTTGGCACGCTTGACGATGCGCTGCGTCATCTGCGCAATCTCTTGCATGAAGGTATCGCGATTCATCTCGCCGCGCTCTATAAGCGATAACTTATTTTCCCAGTTCCCAGTGAGATCGGGCCTAGTTAATTCCTCAACATCTAGACCACGCAACAAGGTCATTAACTGAAAGGCCTTGGCAGTGGGAATCAGTTCGCGTGCTTCGCGCACCATATAGCGCTCTGCAAGTAAACCTTCAATAATGGCCGCACGGGTTGCTGGTGTACCTAAGCCCTTTTCCGCCATGGCTTCGCGCATATCGTCATCGTCAACCCATTTGCCGGCACTTTCCATGGCTGACAATAAAGTTGCCTCGCTATAACGTGCAGGCGGCTTAGTTTTTAATGCAAGTGCTGCAATCGATTCATTTTGAACAGTTTCACCTGCTTGCACTGCCACGAGTTCATCGTCTGCTTGATTCGATTTGCCATATACGGTCAGCCAGCCTGGGTTCACCAAAACACGGCCTTCCGTTTTGAAGTGGTGACCAGTGGCTTCAGTGATGCGAGTGGTGACCCTAAACTCTGCGGCAGGATAAAAAACCGATAGGAAGCGGCGCACCACTAAGTCATATAGCTTTTGCTCAGGCTCACTTAATGTTTTAGGAGACTCTAGCGTAGGAATAATGGCAAAGTGATCTGAAATTTTAGAGTTATCAAAAATGCGCTTATTGGGCTTAATCCAACCAAAGCCCGCTTTTGCTTTTGGATCTTTGGGGTCACCTTGCAAAATTTGTTTAGCAAACGGGCGATATTCTTGTGAATTTTCAACTAGATTCTCCATCGTTTGTTTGACGGTCTCTAAATAATCTTCAGGTAATGCTTTTGCATCGGTACGTGGGTAGGTGAGTACTTTGTGGCGCTCATAAAGGGCCTGTGCCAAGCCCAAAGTATTTTTTGCAGAGAAGCCAAAGCGCGCGTTAGCTTCGCGTTGCAGACTCGTTAAATCAAATAATTGGGGGGCGAGTTGCGTAGCGGGTTTTGACTCTTCTTTAACGCTGGCTTTTTTATCGCGACAGGCAGCCACAATACTTTGCGCAGCAGCTTCACTCCACAAGCGATTTTCACGGGCATCCGGCTCGTTGGCATCCTTTTTAAACTTCGGGTCAAACCAGCGTCCTTCATATACGCCAGCTGCAGCAATAAATTCCGCTTTCACTTCCCAGTAGTCTTTTGAGATAAATTTGCGAATCAGTTCTTCGCGCTCAACCACAATAGACAGTGTGGGCGTTTGGACGCGACCCACAGTAGTGAGGAAAAATCCACCGCTCTTGCTATTAAAGGCTGTCATGGCACGCGTGCCATTGATACCCACTAACCAGTCAGCCTCTGAGCGGCAACGTGCTGCATCAGCCAACGGCTGCATTTCCGTATCAGTGCGAAGTGAAGCAAAGCCTTGACGAATCGCGGCAGGCGTCATCGATTGAAGCCAAAGTCTTTTAACGGCCTGTGGCGCTTTAGCATGCTGCGCAATTAAACGAAAAATCAACTCGCCTTCACGCCCCGCATCACAGGCATTAATCAGCTCGTGTATATCTTTGCGTTTAATCAGCCTTTGCAACACCTTAAGGCGCGATTCAGTTTTAGCGATGGGGCGTAATTCAAAATAAGGGGGGACTACTGGTAGGTTGGCAAAAGACCATTTCCCACGCTTTACTTCAAACTCTTCCGGAGCAGCTATTTCTAAAAGATGGCCAACTGCAGAAGAAACCACAAAGTCATCGCTTTCAAAATAGTCTTCGTATTTTGTAAATCCGCCTAATGCTTTAGCGATGTCATTGGCAACAGAAGGTTTCTCCGCAATAATGAGTGCCTTAGGATGATCTGTCGCTGAAGTTTTTGGACTGCTTTTTTTGGTAGTTGCTTTTGTGGCCACGCGTTTTGCCTAAATGTGAGCTTGAATGATGTTTTTAATGGGTAAAACGGATGACCAATTTAAACCATCTTGCGCTTTGGTCTACCCGATACCCCTTTTTATTATTAACCGATAAATTAAAAAAAGTCCAAAAGTTGCATCAACTACCCTTATAAATGCACCTAATTTGTATAGGATTTGGAGAAAAACCCCGCTTTAAGTGGCCTTAAATGATGTTTTTAGGTAGATTGACAGCTCATCCAGAACGTCTTGCGGGTGTTGCGTTAACTTGGCCCCCTGTTGAATAAGCTGGTGACAACCACTTGAAAGTGGGTTGTAGAGCGACCCTGGCAGGGCAAACACCTCTCTTCCCAGTTCAGTTGCGAGCCTGGCCGTGATGAGGGAGCCTGATTTTTCAGCAGCCTCAATTACAAGTACCCCTAATGAAAGTGCAGCAATGATGCGATTTCTGCGAGGGAAGTGGCTCGGTCTTGGCCCTACTCCTGGGGCGAGCTCAGACAGCAACAAGCCTCGCCGACCAATGCTATCTGCTAGCAATTGGTGTTCTCGTGGATAGGTAATATCCAGCCCAGTGCCACATACCGCAACAGTGCGATGGCCCTCTCCAAGGCTAAGTGCTCCGCGATGCGCTGCCCCATCAATTCCACGAGCCATCCCAGAAAGGATTAAGAAACCCGCTTTAGATAGGGCCCGGGCAAAATAGAGCGCATTTTTCACCCCCTCGGCACTAGGCATGCGCGAGCCCACAATGGCGATCATGGGCATCTTGAGAAGCGCAGCTTCACCATATATATACAGCGGACTGGGAGGGTCATATAAAGCAAGCAAGCGGTCTGGGTACTGAGGGTCTGTATGACTTATAGCTTGGATATCCATTGTTTGAAGTGTCTGCATGGAGCCATTTTCAAGCTTAGGGATATCAGAACTATCGGGACAGTCGGATTACTCTGTTGGATAATTCTGATATGGCTTTATTAACCGTCCTTTGTTATCCAGATCCACGCCTACTTCGGGTTGCAAAACCGGTAGCGCAGGTAGATGCGCGCATTAAACAAATAGTGGCTGATATGGCTCAGACTATGTATGACGCACCGGGGGTCGGCTTAGCAGCCACGCAAGTCGATATTCATGAACAAATTATTGTGATTGATGTGTCAGAGAATCAAGATGGCCTGCTGGTTTTTATTAATCCTGAATTAGTTTGGGTAAGTCCAGAGAAAAAATCTTGGCGCGAGGGTTGCCTCTCGGTGCCTGAATATTATGATGAGGTAGATAGGCCAGCGATTGTGCGCGTGAAAGCACTTGATAGAAATGGTAAAGAATTTGAAGTAGAGGCAGATGGCTTATTGGCCGTTTGCATACAACATGAAATGGATCATCTCAAAGGGAAAGTTTTTGTCGAGTACTTATCTTTTTTGAAGCGCAATCGTATCTCCCTAAAAATGAAAAAGCGCGCTAAAGAATTAATAGGTCAGCGCTAAGCGCCCCATGAAAATTGTTTTTGCAGGTACCCCAGAATTTGCTGCCCATGCCATGCGCGCTATCTTAGATGCTGGCCATGACATTGTTCTCGCACTCACGCAGCCAGATCGTCGATCTGGAAGAGGTATGCATTTGCAGGCAAGCCCAGTAAAAATAGTGGCCCAAGAAAAAAATATTCCCATATTGCAAGCAGTAACCCTAAAGCAGAATCATCCAAACCAAAAGAAAAGCGTTGAAGCGCAAGAGGCATATCAACATCTATCTACTGTAGATTTTGATGCGATGGTGGTAGTTGCATATGGCTTGATTCTGCCGCAAGACATTTTGGATCTAGCTGAAAAAAATGGCCGCTATGGTTGCTTTAACATTCATGCATCGCTGTTGCCGCGCTGGCGTGGCGCTGCTCCGATTCAGCGGGCTATTGAAAGCGGTGATCGCCAGACGGGCGTGAGCATTATGCAAATGGATGCCGGTTTAGATACGGGAGGCGTCGTATTAAAAAAAGCGTTGGATATTTCTTCGGAGGAGACCAGCGCATCATTGCATGATCGCTTAGCTCAATTAGGCGCTGCTTTGATGGTGCAGACACTCAGTAGCTTGGAGCAAGATAAATCGTTGACGGCAACCCCACAGCCACTTGATGGAGTGACTTATGCAGAAAAGATCCAAAAGAGTGAAGCAGAAATAGATTGGGGCATGAGCGCAGAAAAAATTGATTACTGTATTCGTGCATTTAATCCCTTCCCAGGTTCAACAAGTTTTTTAAATGGTGAACCCATAAAATTATGGAACTCTCGCCTAGGTAGCGATCAAGCCATGATGCACACTAAGAAGCCGGGCACGATTTTAAGTATGAGCAGTGATGGGGTATTGGTGCAGTGTGGCCAGGGCGTAATTGAAATTTTAGAAATGCAAAAACCCAGTGGGAAAAAATTGGCAGCAAGTGTTTGTATTGGCCCCGGCTTGGTTGAGAGTGTATTTGGGCAATGAACATATTTGAAATTATTAAGATTGCTTTTTTTGTCATGGTGGATTGCTCGTTTACCCAGAATGGAATCTTGTGACTGATCAAGCAACATCACGCAGCCTCCCCCTATCGGAAGCAATCACTATTTCTGCCCAAGCGATTGGAGAGGTGATGCTTGGAAGATCGCTGACAGAAGTCTTGGATCAGCTAGATGCTCACGAACGACCTATCGTACAAAGCCTCACCTTTGATACTTTACGTAAATGGGTGAGATCACATGAGCTCATTAAACAATTTATTCCCAAGACGCCGCCTGTAGAAGTGGAATATCTTTTGAGTGTAGCCATTCCTCTATTTCTACAGAGCAGTACTGATGGCAAAGGCTATGCAGTGCATACGATTGTGGATCAAGCGGTAAAAGCATGTAGTGAGTACGAGCCAACTATGTATGCCAAAGGATTGGTGAATGCTGTTTTGCGCAAGGTTAGCCTACTGGTTCAGGAAGAGGCAAATAGACCTTACCCCCCAGACCCCATACCTATGTTTTTCCCACCTTGGTGGCGTGCAAATCTTAAGAAAAATTACTCAAAAGTGTGGCATGCCATGCTGATTCAGCAGGCTCAACGTGCCCCCCTCATATTGCGAGTCAATAGCCAGCAATATACGCGTGCGGCATACCAAGACTTGCTGAGCGAAGTTGGTATTGCAGCTGAGCCTATTGAGGATATTGCAGGCGTTTCATTGGATTCGGCATTATTGTTGCGTGAACCAGTTCCCGTCTCCGAACTGCCTGGGTTTTATAGTGGCGCCGTTTCTGTGCAAGATGCAGGCGCACAAATTGCCGCTATATTGCTGGATCCCAAGCCGGGTGATCGGATCTTGGATGCTTGTGCAGCACCGGGCGGAAAAACAGCGCACTTATTAGAGTTAGCCCAATGTGAGATGACTGCCTTGGAATTGGATGGCGAACGCCTCGGTAAAATTGGCGGTAATTTGGATCGTCTGCGCTTGCAATCTGATGCTGTTCGGGTGGTGCGCGGTGATGCCTCGAAGAGCGCTTGGTGGGACGGAAAGCTATTCGATAAAATTTTATTGGATGCGCCCTGTTCTGCATCGGGTATCGTAGCTCGACATCCCGATATTCCGTTTTTAAGGCGTGAAGCTGATATTGGAGCGTTACAGCTGCGACAACGTGCCATTCTGGCCCAGTCTTGGAAGATGCTCAAGCCAGGTGGCCTGCTCTTGTATGTGACCTGTTCAGTATTTCCTGAAGAGGGAGAAATGCAGGCACTTTGGTTTTCTGCACAGCATGCAGATGCGTTACGATTAAGCGCCCCCGGACAAATTTTGCCCACCGAGACTAATGATGGTTTTTACTATGCCTTGTTTAAGAAAAATGGGCCATGAGCCAACGCTGTAAACAATTCCTATTTTGTATGCTGTTATCGCTAAGCCTGTTCGCGGCAGGAGTAAGTGCGGAAGGCATTAAGCTCAAATCTCTCGAGTTAGAGAAAGTGGATAGTGAGTGGCTACTCAATGCGACCTTCCAGATTGAGCTGACCCCTGGATTAGAAGATGCCCTTCAGAAGGGTTTGGTCTTACATTTTCAAACAGAGTTTGAGGTTACCCGCTCTCGATGGTATTGGTTTGACGAGCGGCCTGCACTTACAGTGCGCAATACGCGTCTGTCTTACCAACCGCTAACTCAGCAGTATCGTATTGCCTCAGAAGGATTTAGCTTTTCTGCGAAAACCATTTTTGAAGCCTTGCAGGCAGTAGGCACAATTGGAGGTTGGCGAGTGGTTGATAGTAGCCAGCTAGATCCCAGCAAATCTTATAACGCAGCCCTCAGACTGACTTTGGATTTAAGTAAGTTACCGAAGCCGTTTCAAGTAAATGCTTTAAATAATCGAGAATGGAACCTTTCTAGTGACTGGGCACGACTTCCTTTTCTGCCAAATGGGCCCAGCCCGATTAGACGATGACGCCATTTACTTTTTTTAAGCTGGAGTCTGCCCAAAAAGAAGTTTGGAAAAGGCGGGCGCTACCTATATCAATTGCGGTCATTGGTACCTTTGCGCTGGTGCTATTGGTGCTGCTATCTATCGCATCATCTAATACTGAATTTTTTGACAACTATTTTATTTGGCTTTATGCAGCCAATATAGCAATTGGTATTTGTTTAACTTTAGTCATTTTGACTTTAGTGATAGTGATTGCTATTCGCTGGCATAAGGGGCGTTTCGGTACCCGCCTGATTGCCAAGTTAGCAATGATTTTTGCTTTGGTTGGAGTCGTACCCGGATTAATTCTGTATGGCGTTTCCTTGCAATTCGTTTCTCGAAGTATTGAAACCTGGTTTGATGTCAAGGTGGAGTCCGCACTCAACTCTGGCTTAGAGTTGGGTCGAGTAACCTTGCAGATTGCTCAAGAAGAGATTTTGGCTGAGGGAAATTTCATTGCCGAACAGATCACCCAAGTTCCTTCGGGAACCAGTTCTGATCAAGTCGGCGCCATGGTAATGAAGATTCGTAATCAATTTGGCATCCAAGAGGTCAGCCTTTTTGATATACGGCGTAATTTAATTTTATCGAGTGAGCCCAGCTCTAAAAAATATTTGCCTGCGCCTAGTGCCGATGTAGTTGCAGAGGCATTTAAAAAAAATGGCCTTACCTTTATTGATCAAATAGAGGTGGAAGAGGGACAGCGCGCTTATCAAGTCAGGGCGATAGTGCCTATAGTTCGAAAAAAAGTGGTTCAAGGCAAACGTGATGTCGAAGATAAGTATTTTTTACAATTAGTGCGTCTGATTCCTAGCCCATTAGCCAAGAACATTTTTGCGGTTGAGTCTGCCTATAGCGAATACCAAGAAAAGTCCTTAGGACGTACGGGCCTACGCAAAATGTTTGTGGGCACGCTGACATTAACCCTATTTTTTGCGTTATTTGTAGCCATCACGCTTGCGCTGATGCTTGGTCGCCAATTGGCGCGACCTTTACTCATGTTATTAAAGGGAACGCAAGCTGTTGCAAAAGGCGATTTATCACCTAAGCCAGAATTAGATACGGGGGACGAGCTGGGCATGCTGACCCGCCAATTTAACGTTATGACCCGTCAACTAGCCGATACCAGAACATCTTTGCAAGAATCAAAAACGTTTTTGGAGACGGTACTTGGTAACTTAACTGCGGGAGTATGTATTTTTGACAGAAACTTTAATGTGGTGTCTAGTAATGCGGGCGCAGACCGAATTTTTGGACAAGACTTGACACAATTGGATGGTCGGCCATTAAGTGATGCACCTACTTTGATAGAGTTTGAACAAACCATTAAAGAGGGTTTTGCTACCATGAAGCTGGCAGTTGGCGCAGATGGCGACCCCGCTGATCCTGAGAGGCAACAGGTTGCGCCTGTATGGCAAAAGCAGATTCAACTGCACCGCACCAATGAGTTTGAAAATGAGTTGGAGGTCACTCTCTTTGTGAGAGGCACAGAGTTGAACTCGGATTTGCGCATGGTCGTATTTGATGATATTACCGATGTCGTGAGTGCCCAACGTTCCATTGCATGGAGTGAGGTGGCTAGACGCCTAGCCCACGAGATTAAAAACCCACTGACCCCGATTCAGTTATCTGCTGAGAGGTTGCAGCATAAGCTGGCTGGAAAATTGACGCCTGAGCAAGAAGAAATGATGAATCGGAGTACCGAGACGATCATTGGTCAAGTTCAGGCCATGAAAGAAATGGTAAATGATTTCCGGGATTTTGCAAAAACTCCTGGATTGCAGCTGAAGCCCCTTTCCATTAATGCGCTAACACAAGAGATTTTAGGTTTGTATGAAGGTAGCTCCTTAAAAACCCGCTTAGATGATCATTGTCCAAATATTATGGGCGACCCTACACAACTGCGACAGGTCATTCATAACCTGCTGCAAAATGCACAAGATGCTACTCTTGAGGGTGCGCATCAAGATGCCTCTGTTGAAATAAAAACAGAATTAGTGCCTTATGGAGAATTAAATGGCGCAATGCAAAATGCTGTACGCTTAACAATAAGTGACAGTGGTTCAGGATTTCCAGCTAAGATATTAGCAAGAGCATTTGAGCCATACATTACTACGAAGAGTAAAGGCACTGGATTGGGATTGGCGGTAGTGAAGAAAATAGTGGATGATCACGGCGCTAAAATTGAAATCCGTAATCGAGTGCGGGGGGATGAAGTAGTGGGCGCACAAGTATCCATTTTGTTTATGAATCTGGCAAAAGAGGCAGCATAAGTATGGCGAGTATTTTGGTAGTCGATGATGAGATGGGAATTCGTGAGCTTCTCAATGAGATTCTGACAGATGAAGGCCATACTGTTTATGCCGCTGAGAGCGCTATGCAGGCCCGTACGATTCGTGAACAAATGCGCCCAGATTTGGTACTGCTCGATATCTGGATGCCCGATGTAGACGGCATTACTTTATTAAAAGAGTGGTCAAAAACGGGCCAATTAACCATGCCGGTAGTTATGATGTCTGGCCATGCAACCATTGATACTGCAGTTGAGGCAACGCGTATTGGTGCGCTGAACTTTTTAGAAAAGCCCATTGCACTACAAAAGCTGCTGAAGACTGTTACTAAAGCACTTGAAAGTTCACCAAAATATATTGAGCCAGCTGAGGATAGGGTTTCTCAACCTACCCATAGCTCAAGTACTAAAGTGGCCGTCAGCGATACGGCAGCTGGACCGCCAGCAGGGGAGTACATCAGCGGCATTGCAAAAACCTATTTTGATTTACCTTTGAGAGAATCTAGGGATCTCTTTGAGAAAGCCTATTTTGAGCATCAAATGATCATTATGGGCGGCAGCATGACTAAGATCTCTGAGTACACTGGCCTTGAAAGAACCCATCTTTACCGCAAGCTCAAGGCTTTGGGTATCGATACTTCACGCAATAAAGGCGAGAGCTAAAAGCAGGTATTTAGTAAAGCGCCGCTCTTGGGCTAGCGATCTATTCAAAGCATAGGCGTTACAGCGGATAATAGCCTCCACACCATTTTCGGAATCATCTCCATGGAAATAAAGGTCAAGTTTCTTGATAAGTTCCGTCTAGAAGCGAAGTTTGACGATTTCACGGTCATTGCTGACCAGCCTATCCGCTATAAGGGTGACGGCTCTGCCCCGGGTCCTTTTGATTACTTTTTGGCATCATCTGCTTTATGTGCAGCCTATTTTGTCAAGCTGTACTGCGATACCCGCAATATTCCCACTGAAAATATTCGGCTTTCACAGAACAATATTGTCGATCCAGAAAACCGCTACCAACAGATTTTTAAGATTCAAGTGGAGTTACCAGAAGATATTTCTGCAAATGATCGCCAAGGTATTTTGCGCGCCGTTGAACGTTGTTCAGTTAAAAAGGTAGTACAAGCCGGACCAGAGTTTGTGATTGAGGAAGTCAAGAACTTAGATGCAGATGCGCAGACTCTATTGGCTGTAAAGCCAGCCTCTGATGCTACTACTAGTACTTATATTACTGGTAAAGATTTGCCGCTAGAGCAAACGATTTCCAATATGTCAGAATTATTAGCCACTCTCGGCATCAAGATAGAAATCGCCTCTTGGCGTAACTTGATTCCTAATGTGTGGTCTTTGCATATTCGTGATGCGCATTCGCCAATGTGTTTTACCAACGGGAAGGGCTCTACTAAGGAAAGTGCATTGGCATCTGCCTTAGGTGAGTATATCGAGCGATTGAGTAATAACCATTTTTATGCGGGTACCTTCTGGGGCGAAGAGATCGCTAATGCAACATTTGTGCATTATCCAAATGAGCGCTGGTTTAAGCCGGGTGCTAACGATGCTTTACCTACAGAAATCTTAGATGAGTATTGCCTGAATATTTTTAATCCTGACGGCGAGTTACGTGGATCGCATTTGATAGATACCAATTCTGGTAACGTACAGCGCGGTATTTGCGCATTGCCGTATGCACGTCAGTCCGATGGTAAGACAGTGTATTTTCCATCGAATTTGATTGAAAATTTATATGTCAGTAATGGTATGAGTGCGGGCAATACTTTGGCTGAAGCTCAAGTGCAATGCCTGTCAGAGATTTTTGAGCGGGCAGTAAAACGCCATATTTTAGAAGCTGAAATCACTCTTCCGGATGTACCCCAAGCAGTCCTCCAGAAGTATCCTGGCATCCTTGCGGGTATAAAGGGACTTGAAGAGCAAGGCTTTCCAGTTTTAATCAAGGATGCATCGTTGGGAGGTGTGTATCCCGTGATGTGTGTGACTTTGATGAACCCACGCACAGGCGGAGTGTTTGCTTCTTTTGGGGCACACCCAAATTTAGAGGTGGCATTAGAGCGGAGTTTGACAGAGTTACTACAAGGACGAAGCCTAGAAGGCTTAAATGATTTACCCCCACCAACCTTTGCAAGCGAAGCCGTGACAGAGCCGAATAACTTTGTTGAACACTTTATTGACTCTAGTGGGATTGTTTCTTGGCGCTTCTTTAGTGCTAAATCCGATTACGATTTTGTAGAATGGGACTTCTCTAGTGATGGTGAAAACGCTAATGCAAAAGAGGCAGCTACCTTATTTGGCATTCTTAAAGCGATAGGCAAAGAGGTGTATGTAGCGGTATACGACCAGCTGGGCGCTACCGCATGCCGAATCTTGGTGCCAGGCTATTCTGAGGTCTATCCCATAGAAGATCTTATTTGGGATAACACCAATAAAGCGCTGTTATTCCGTAAAGATATTTTGAATCTATCTAGTTTAGATAACAAAAACTTAGGCGACTTGCTTGAGCGTCTAGAAAATAACGAGCTAGATGAGTATGGCGACATTGCCACCCTAATCGGCATCGAATTTGATGAGAATACCCCCTGGGGTCAGCTCACTGTTCTGGAATTAAAGTTACTGATTAATCTTGCCTTACAGCAATTCGATCAAGCATATGAGTTGGTCGGCGCTTTCCTGCAATATAACGACAATACCGTAGAGCGCAAATTGTTCTATCAGGCCCTCAATGCGGCATTAGAGATTAAGCTAGATGAGAGTTTAGAGTTTGAAGACTATGTGCTCAACCTCCGTCGGATGTTTGGTGATGAAAGAATGAATGCCGTGATCGGATCACTGGAGGGCAGCATCCGTTTTTATGGCCTGACCCCAACCAGCATCAACTTAGAGGGGCTGGATAGACACCACCGTTTAATGGATAGTTACAAGAAATTGCATGCGGCACGAGCTAGGGGAGTGGCGACAGTCAATTAAACATGTTTTCGAGTTCAAATACAGTTTCTTTATATCCACTTGACTATTCTGGCAGTCCTTAGTTTTTCTACAAACAAGGCGAATTATTTAAGGAGAAGCCATAGTTTAGGTTAATAAGCTATACAGCAAGGCTCCTTAAGTTATAGTGATTTGATGTTTTAGTTTGATTCCTAGGCTTTTATTTAACTTGTTTTACTTAAAGGATTCCTCATTGCCTATTAAAGTAGGGCTTGATCGTGTACTAAATTTGCCACCATTTTGGCTGAGCTTTGCTTTTATGGCGCTAGTAAGCTTACCAATGTCCTATGTTGCATTTCCAATTACTGCAGCTCCATTAGGTGTATTGCCATCACTCGGTATTATTGCTTTGCTAACCCTAGTAATGTGTACTACTACAGCAGCTATTGCTGAGGCAATTGTCTTAATACCTCCTGAAAGTAGACCCAAAAATCTTCACGATTTAGTTGTCATATATCTTGGGAAAAGAGCTGGCACTATTACTGCTCTCGCAATTACAGTAATTTTTTTCGTAGTGCTATTGGCTTGTAACATCTCAATTATTGAAACACTCAATGCATTTACCGGGTGGTCTAAGTATCTAAGCCTCAGCATTTTTGGTGTAGTGACATTACTAGTTATTTCATTTGGATCTATTGCCCATAGCTTGTCACTTGTTGCAGGAGCAATAGCTATATTGGTGATGATCACAATTATTGTTGCCCTCATTCCATTCGTGGATATAGATCGAATCCTATATTTCCAGTTGCCATTTACTAATAATTTTGGCTTAGCTCCAAATATATGGTCTGGATTTTTAGGGGTAATGATTCTATCTTTTATAGGACCTCTATTGCTTGTTCCTTCCGCAATGTATGTTTTACCACGCAATCCTGAGGCACATTTATTTATTAAGGGGAGTCTTTGGGGGATTGTATTTCAAGCGCTTTTAATGGGCTTATGGATCATTGCAGTAGACTTGACCTTATTACCTGGTCAGCTTATTGGGCTTCATGGAACAGTTCTGATTGAGTTGGGTGAAGTTACTAATCCATTAATTAAAGTTATGGGTGCGGTTTTAGTTTTGATTCTTCCAGGCCTCGCAGCTATTCGAAGTGCAGCCCAGCTTGGTGTACAAGTAAATATTTTTTTCAAATCAAGCAAGCAAGTGCAAGATGGCAACATAAGAATATTTAATCAATATATTTTGCCCGCAATCCCGACACTAGCGGCTTTGTTGTTGGTGGCCATATTGGTTGATATTGATAAGGCTGATGTATCTATCTTCCTATCAATTGGTGGCATTCTTGGCTCTACTATTGCAACTGGAATTATTCCAATCATGTTGTATAAAGCTGTGATTCAAAAAAATATTAAGCCACACCTGCCCCTATTAGGCTTTTTTAGGAGTCGCTTGCTAATGATTTTGAATTTAACGTTTTTTATTATTATTTTACTTTTGTACGGCTTAGTTGTTTGGGATTCTCTAATTATTCAAGTTTTAGCATGTTTAATTTCAGTTGTAGCTATTAGCCAATTATTGAAAATATTTACTGTCTTAAAATGAGAGTGTGAAATTACCATCAAGTGGCTAGACATTTAAGTTTTATTCGCTCAAGATCTAACATTTGAGCGCTCGGTTTTTTATTCTTTAGATGTTCCAAATCCCAATCTGAAGTTAAGCTCGTAAGAGTCCCGTACTAGACACTGAATAAGTGCAAGACTCGCAGTCTTCCACTCAACCCCCTGACATTTATATTTGATTGGTAATAGACTATAAGTATCAAAATGTGCGGCTAAAGTAATGTCTAAAATCCTAACCCTCTGCCTTACTCTTATCTTGTGTGCTTGCTCAACCGTTGATAAACCAATTGATAAACGAAATATTCAAAGTAAAGTGGATATTGAGGGCCCCGACAAGCATTGGACATTACATTTTTTCTACTTTCATAAAGGGAAGCAAACGCACGAAAACTCCTTTTATTATCAAAGTCGCAGGGACTGCTTTGATGCTATGTACCAGATGCAGGTAGATAGCAAAAAAGAGCGATTTAATAGCGGTGCAGGAGTATGTAGCAAGCGTTTTGCTGAAGGGCAAAAGAGAACAAAAGATGATGTGCTGGGGTATAGATAGACAGGATAAAACATCCCCGCCCATATAGGATGTCCCAATAAATCAACAGAGTTAGCTACAGTAGGCGCATTTAGACAGCGTTAAAACAGTTTGCGTATAATGATCTTCTTAAATGGCCTGGTAGCTCAGTCGGTAGAGCAGAGGATTGAAAACGTAGGGTAGAGGACTAAAACAGTTCTGCACATTGGGTCTAAGCACAGCAAGACCCACCGCCCGCTAAGCACCGAATTCATTGGCTCGCAGCGGTTTCGAATTTTCCCGATTTGGCATCGACAGCGGTCGAATATCTCGCATTGATAAGAAGTTGGCTAGTATCAGGCGATATGACCGGCTGCTATAAGGTGGCTAAAAAAATAGCTCAAAAATTCTTTTTGATTATTTTGAACTTCTTTCAATTTGCAATTACTATTACGTTATGTATAGAAAAAAAATTAAGAATAACTCTCACAAATGTACGCTGCCGCATTGATGCAAAAGTTAAAGCTGATGCAGTAGAGGCCATTGAAGCAATGGGGTTAAATGTCTCAGATGCTATCCGTTTATTTTTAAAGCGTGTAGCTACTGATGGCACTATTCCGTTTGACCTTCGTATGCCCAATGCCAAAACTATTACCGCTATGGAAGAGATTGAAAATCCAAAAACTCGAGCCAAATTGAAACTATTAAAATGAAAACTAATTCCGAAATAGCTAATCGGAAAAAAATAGTGTCTGGTGCGATTGGATCACTTCGTATCGAGGGCTTTAAGCCCACCGAAATAATTATTCAAGAGTTGGATAACTTTATTTTTGGTAATAAAACTATTGAACAAATTATTCAAGAAACTAAAGAGAGATATCGCAAAGCTTAATACACCGTATCGTGATCACCCACATTGATCAATACGATTTCATTTTCAGTAATGATCATTTCAATCGTGACGCGGTATTTTAGGTTGATGGAGATGCTTTGCAAGCCATCTAGTCTGCCAGTCAACCCATGAAGTCGCAGTGAGGGATGATTTGGGTTGAGCTCTAACAACTCTAATGTCTTAGCGTACTGACTCTCAACATCAGGGTGACGCTTTAAGAACTTAGCGGCGCGCCTGTTGTATTGCTCGGTAAAAATTAACTGCCAAGTCATTGCGCAGCTTTATTGATTTGCTTAAGCCGCTTGATGTGTTGCGCTACTGATTCCTTAACAAATCGTCCGCCCGCCAAATCAGTCCGAGATTCAGCTAGCGCAGCTTCAAGCTCGCATTCGCGCAGGTATTGATATTGTTCCTGGCTCATCACTACATATTTGACTTGTCCACGCACAGATAGAGACGCTTCAAGTTGCCCAAGCAAAGCATCTTCAATGGCTTTAATGCCTTTGGTCTTTAAATCGTTGGCTACAACAGCACCCATCACAACCTCCTAAATAGTATGATTAATAGCACTATACATGATGTTGTTAATCAACGCAAGGGTTGATCGGGACGGTTTAGTTGATTCATAGCCCCGTCACTATTGCCCATCACCTTCAATGCTTGCGCCCTGATTCCATCAAGCCTCGTTAGATAGAGGATCGGTTATTGTCTGCTCTACTAGATTGTTAGGTAACAAGACAAGCTACATACAGGCGTCCCGTAACTAGACGCTTAACTTACCCAAGCAATCCCTACACAAGCATTGATCCTTTGCTTTGTTCCCAAGTATCAATTCAAGTTTTTCCTGATCTACCAAGATTCCAAAGCACCAGCAAGTGCCACCAAGATTCACTTGATCAATCTGACAGCTATTGCTTTTTCCACAAACAGGGCAAATGGCCCAAGTATTTTCCATAGTCATGCCTTGATTCTACGGGGTCAGTTAGGTAGAGGATGCCTAGTCTGGCTACGGTTGAAATAAAAGACAAGCATGTGGGGACGAGGGGATATGCGCAAATGGCTGGGAATAGCAATTTATGAAAACGTAGGGTTTTCATCAGGGTTTAACCTAGTTAATTTGGAATATTTCACTGTGACTATAGGGCGCAGTAAAATTCGACTCTACAAGAGTTCAATGTTTATCTAAATTTCTAATCACTAATAGGGAGCTGCCAAATGAAATCAATTTTAATTGCGTTATCGCTAGTAAGTACTTTGGCTTTGGCACAGACTATCAAATCACCAGACCAAAATAAAGACGGAAAAATTACCCTTGAAGAGGCTAAGATCTGGATGAAGCAGTGTGATATTAGTGGAGATGGCACCTTAAATGCATCTGAAGCCGCTGCTTGTAATATATCTATAAAAGACTTTAATGCGATGGATATAGATAAGAATGGTTCGTTAAGTGTTGCTGAAATAGCTCAAATGAAACAGATGAAATAAGATTGACTGATGTGCTGTCGACTCAGCTGGTTTAATTGATAGAGAACTAGAAGTCCTCTACCCAACCCCAACACAAAACCCAGCAATATCAATACCGTAAACAGGATGCCTCATCCCCACCCATATAGGAAGTCCCAATAAATCAACAGAGTTAGCTACAGTAGGCGCATTTAGACAGCGTTAAAACAGTTTGCGTATAATGATCTTCTTAAATGGCCTGGTAGCTCAGTCGGTAGAGCAGAGGATTGAAAATCCTTGTGTCGGTGGTTCGATTCCGCCCCGGGCCACCAAGAACTTTAAATAGCCCACTAGTTGGGCTATTTTCTTTTGGCTCTATATCGGGCACATGGTTTACACAGGGCTTTTCTACTTTGGCTTAGCGTTGCAACTATTCCAATGCGAAATGATCCGAGAAGTGGGGATGCTCTACTCTGTCTCTAGACTAAGCCTTCGCTAGGATTGTCGTTTAAAACGACATTGCATCTAAACTTTTGATCTATATCAATCAGCATAGACATAATTACTTCTCTGTCTTGGTTTAGTCGCTCAATGAGCTCATACTGAAAAGTAAGATAAGTGAGGCGCGGCATCATGCATAAAAAATTATTGGTAGGTTTGATATTGCTTAGTTTTATTGAGGTGGCTGTTTCAGTAACCCCGCAGGAGTTATTAAAGGGATATGAGGCACAGTCTGGCAGGGCATCTCCTGTGCGTGGCGAGCAATTCTTTAACGCCAAGCATGGCCAGGAGTGGAGTTGCACTTCGTGCCATGAAAATCCACCCAACCACGACACGAAACATATTATTACTGGCAAAGTAATAAAGCCTTTGTCACCCAATGCGAACCCAGAGCGATTTAGTGACCAAGCAAAAGTTGAAAAATGGTTCAAACGCAACTGTAACGATGTTTTAGGCCACGAATGCACTGCTCAAGAAAAGGCGGATGTGCTTTCTTGGTTGATGAGTGTTAAGTGAGATGCTAATGAACAAACTGTTAATGGTTTTCATTGCTTTACTCATGACCGGCTCAGTACTAGCGGCAAAGATGCCTATGCCATCTGATATGCCTAAATCTTATGATGCTGAATGTGCTAGTTGTCATATGGCATATCCCCCCGGCTTACTGAGCGATAAGAGTTGGCAAAATGTAATGGGCAGCCTAAGCAAGCATTTTGGTACTGATGCGAGCATTGAACAAAAAGATCAATTAGAAATTACCAATTGGTTAAGAAAGAATGCCGCGACTAGACAAAAATATAGCGAACTGGCACCAGAAAATCGCATCACCAAAACCTCTTGGTTTGTACGTAAGCATGATGAGATCAAAGCTGATGTTTGGAAAAGGCAAAGTATCAAAAGTCCTGCTAACTGCGGAGCCTGTCATTCTGGTGCGGCTGAAGGTATTTTCAGTGAAAAGAATGTTGCAGTACCTGCCAAATGAATAATAAGCAAAGTATCTTAGTGTGGGATGCGCCCACTCGCGTTTTTCATTGGCTCTTAGTGATTTGTTTTTCTGGAGCCTGGCTGACTTCGGAAAGCGAGCGCCTACAAATGATTCACTATGCATTTGGCTATTCTGCCTGTGCGCTAGTATTGTTTCGTATAGTCTGGGGCGTCATTGGAACGAGATACGCTCGCTTTTCTCAGTTCATTAAAGGCCCCAAAGACATGATTGGGCACCTTAAGGTTTTATTGAGCGGTCATCAGCATGACACTCCTGGACACAACCCGGTGGGAGGCATGGTGATGGTTGGACTAATGTTCCTTATTCTCTTAATTGGACTCACAGGCTACTTGAGTGTTAAAGAGTTTCTTGGGGATTTCATGAGCGGGGCGCACGAAGCCATTTCGAGCCTAGCCTTAGCATTCGTAATCATTCACGTTGTCGCCGCAGTTATGATGAGTTTGCTTCCAAAAAGAGAACCTAGTAAGAGCAATGGTGAGCGGCAAAAAACAGGGCTTTCCTGAGCAAGCAATTCACTTCCCCCAATATTTGATAGGGCTCATTTTGGTACTGGGATGGGGATACCTCTTCTATTTGATTGTTAGTGGGGCAGCGCCGAGCTTAACTCAGTAGATAGATTTAGGCATTCTAGAGCCTGGTGGATTCTGCCCCGGGCCACCAAGAACTTTGAATAGCCCACTCGTTGGGCTATTTTCTTTTGGGCTAGATCAAGTTGATTTGCGGTAATCCACTCGCTGTCTAGCGGATGTCACTATGTTCATGCTTGGCACCCTGCAGATGCCACCAAGCTATAGTCTTCGCTAGAAATATCGTTTTAAACGACAACCTATACCATTATGAATGCCTCGTATTATTATAATTAATACATAAGCTTTATTTGAGGACCTCAATGACTTTTCAATTTCAACTAGCATTCATTACTGCCATTATTTTTAGTGGGGTTTCTTTTCCTACCTTAGCAGATCCAGCAATACCCCCTTTTTATGAAGCCGTTACCAAACTAAAAGCAGAGGGACAGCTTGGCCAAGTGATTAAAAAAGAGTCTATTAAGACCAATGTACCCGGTGCTCAAGCATGGCGCATTGCCTATATCTCTTCAGATGTCAGCAACAGAAAAACAATTTCAACGGGGCTAATTGTTGCTCCTATTGCTAAGGCGCCATCTGAGGGGAGACCGGTAATGGCATGGGCGCATGGAACAACGGGAACAGCACAAAATTGTGGACCGTCCCAAGTGCTTAATCCTGCAGCTCCATTAAATCAGTATTTCTTGGTAGGCGGTAATTCGTGGACGGATTACGGCATTCCAAACCTAGAGGAGTTTATTAAGGAAGGCTATGTTGTTGTAGCAACTGACTATCAAGGATTGGGCGGCGGCGGTAAGCATCAATATGCTGTAGCTGGAACCAATGGCCGCGATTTAATTAACTCAGCGCGCGCAGCAATTTCCATAAAAGACACTGGGGCCAGTAAACGCACTATTTTCTATGGTTGGTCACAAGGTGGCGGGGCAACGATTGCCGCTGCCAGCTTGGGAGATTACCTTAATCAGAAGGGTGCCGTGACTGATGATTTGCAGGTGCTAGGATTTGTTGCATTGGCTCCTGATGATGCTGGGGTAATGATTCAGAATGCTAATAAAGATCAGGCCTCTGCCGATAAAGCCATTAATGGACTCATTCAGTTATTTTCCGATAACGTATTTAACTTCTCCCATTTTGCGATGACTATGTGGGGGACGCAAGTGGCTTACCCCAATCTGAAGCTCAGTGATATGTTTACAGATCAGGGCTCAAAAGTGATTGATCAAGTGCTCACTAACAAATGTATGCATGTGACTGCAGATACCCTAAATTACACCTATGGCAATCAGTTCAAAGCGCTCCTAAGTGATAAGCCAGCCAATACCATGGCCTGGGTAAAAGCCCTTATTGATGGCAGCGTTTTGCCCGTTAAGCCGGTTGCGCCAGTAATAATCTATTGGGGCACGAAAGATACGGCGGTTCCTCCGATCATGCACGAACTTTATCAAAAACAAATGTGTGCCATGGGAAGTAATATCGAGCGTATCCAATTGCCTGGGGAGCAAACGCATTTCGCAACTCCTGGGGTTTCTGGTCCGATGTATCTTCAATGGGTAAAAGATCGCATTGCTGGCAAGCCCGTTCTTAATGGTTGCCCTAAGAGCTTGAAATCAAGTCAGATATTCTAGGGCCTCGGTCGATTCTGTCCTGAGCTAGCAAGAAGTATCGTAAAGCACCGTAGAGGCAAATCTGCGGTGTTTTATTTTGTGGGTAGTACAAGTAACTCCACATATAACGAATGATTATAAAAATAGCATATTGCTGGAGCTATCAGTATTGGCAATTAAAAAGTGCACGTTAAAGTTAATCTGATTTTTTTTGGAGATGTATGAACTTTCAATTTGAGAAAAAATTCTTAGTCTCCGGCCTGGTGATGTTTCTATGTGGGCTTTTAGCGCCCATTTACTCTCCTTATGCGGCAGCTCAAATTGGATTGCTACAGGCGCATCTCATTGGAGCAGTACAAGCCCTAGTATTTTTTGCCTTTGCTTGGATGTGGCCCCAGCTATCGCTACCTGCTTTCTCCAAAAAAATAGCAACCCTCACTTTATATGTATCGCTTTGGGCTAACTGGGTGGGAACATTTTTGGTTGGGGTTTTTGGGGGCGGCAGAGAGCAATATATCGTCCATTAAAATCTTGTACCAGGAACTACGGGTTTTTGGAATATCGCCACATTGATTTTAATTAATCTATCCCAGTTAGCTTTACTGACCGTTGTGCTGGTTATTGTCGGGCTAATAGATTGTCCATCAATCAAGAAGAGACCTTGGCTTATCAATGGATTTAGCCTTGTAGCATTTGTATTAATCTTAATACTTAGCCTATTTCAGACGATTAATCCTGAGTTCTCAAATGGTTAGATAGTTAGACTTCCACAATTTTTGGGTCAGTCAAACACCCCTCATCTGCGCATGTCATTTAAAGCGATATTTAGGTAAGGTATATTTCACATATATTCAATTTTTTGAAAACATAAGGACCTATGAAAAAACTACTGAGTATGCTCATTGCGACATCTCTTGGCTTTGCTCCTTTGGCAAATGCTTGTACTAGCTTCCTTCTATCTGGCAACGATGGTGGTTTGTCTATGGCCGCACGATGGAGTTTGGTCTTCCACTAAAGTCCCAATTAACTCTAGTGCCCAGAAGCTTGAAGATGTCAGGAGTCGGAGTGGATGGAAAGCCAGGTACCGGCAAGAATTGGACTACAAAATACGCTGTGGCTGGTTTGAATGTGCTTGGGTTGCCATTCTTAGTTGATGGTATGAATGAAAAAGGTCTAGTAGGCGGCCTATTAAATGCTCCTAATACAGCAGACTTTCAGGTCGTAGCTCCCGGCGATTCTGGAAATAGTATTGCTTCAGCGCAAATGCTGATCTATGCCTTAACTAACTTTGCTACTGTTGATGAAGTGAAGACTGGCTTCAGGGCTATTAAGGTTAATCGCTCCACTATTCCTCAATATCACAATATAGCCGCTCCTCTTCATATGACATTACATGATGCGGGGGGTAAAAGTATTGCAATTGAATACATTAAAGGCCAGTTAGTCATCACTGACAATCCAACGCATGTGATGACCAATGATCCTGCCTTTTCATTTCATTTAGCCAATATTGGTAACTATGCAAACCTCACTCCAGTAGAAAAAGATCCATTAGTTATCAATGGTGCTTCATATATTCCGCCAAGTTCAGGAAGTGGTTTACATGGATTGCCTGGTGACTACTTAAGCCCAAGCCGCTTTATTAGGGCTCTCTTTCTTTCAAAATCTGCCCCTAAAAACTTATCTTCAGAACAACAAACTAATACAGCATGGCATATTTTAGGAAGCTTTGACATCCCGCCCGGGGCGATTCAGCTACCTGCCACAAACTCCTATGGTGGTGGTGTTGGTGGAGTGGAGATCACTGAGTGGTCAGTTGTTAGTGATATTAAGAATATGAAATACTTTATAAAAATGTTTGGCAATACCAATGTTCAAGAATTTGACTTAAAAAGAATGGACATGAATTCCAAAGACATTAAGTACATTAGTCTTGATGCTCCACAGACTTATATTAAGTTGAACTAAAGTCAGACATCCTCGGGCCCTGGTCGATTCTGCCCTGGGCCACCAAGAACTTTAAATAGCCTACTTGTTGGGCTATTTTCTTTTGGCCTGGCTTTTTTCTCTTCTGACGGACATAGAATGAAAAAATACTCAATTAAACTATTTATATGTATATAAAAATAAGTAGTCAAGTTCCAAACATTCTGATTGCTTGGCTCTTCTTCAGCTCAACCTGGTCATTTGGAAGTTCCAATATGAATAGCATACCTGATTTAACAACCGCTACTCTCAATTCGATATGCAGTGAGGTAGCAAGTGGAAAGACAGAGGGATTTAATCAAGGACTTTGTATTGGGATTATTTTAGGCGTTGAAGATAATGCTCATTATGATAAAAAAATCTGCATACCGAAAACTGTCAATGTGCAAGAACGAGCTAAAGTAGTGAGTGACTATGTTGCAACTCAGCCAGATCGCATGAAGGAGGCTTTTGCTTCCCTGGCTTTCGATGCAATGATAAAAAAGTGGCCCTGCAAGAATTAAACAGTTTTAGTTCGTCTTAAATAATGTCAGCATGAATGACTGCGTGGTTCAAGCTTCTGCGCTCAGGCTCTAGACGACTAATGCTAGGGCTGTTAGCCTCGCTCCCTGCAATGCCATGTACGTCTGTATTGACTCCCCTTTTCGCCATAATGGGCTCGGCCAGTAACTTCATTAAAAATATGTGAGGAGGTCATTTCAGCACTAGCTTCTACTTTTAGCTTAGGTTAAAAATGAGGAGATTACTTTTTAAAATGGCATAGAATTGCTAGGGGTGATGTTAGCTATTATGTTGATGGCTAATTTCTGTCTTTTATAAACATTACTAAAAAATTGAGCACCATTAGCTTATCAAGAATTTAGTCCGCATTTTTCAAAATTACATTTTGTAATTGAATTTATTATGCCGAAAAGGAAAATATGAATAGTATCAAAAAACTTTTAAATACGTCCAAATACTTAGCTGTTGTAATGCTACTAGTCAATGCCCCTGCAGTAATGTCAGCTACTTACGAAGACGGAAAGGTAGTCTATGAGGACATCAATGCTAGCGTGATCGCCATCGCTGAATCACCAAAGACAATTCTAGGTCAAAACTTTTCCTATCCTGTTGGTGAGCCGTTAATTAAAGCTTATGAGATTGAAATTCCCGTAGGTAGGCAAACAAGCTTACATAAACATTCAGTTCCTCTTTTTGCATATGTAATATCTGGAGTCCTTGAAGTTGATTATGGAAGCAAGGGCAAGCGCACTATTAAGGCTGGAACATCTTTTATTGAGGCTATTAATTGGTGCCATTTAGGTAAGGCCGTTGGCACTCAGCCAGTAAAATTAATTGGTGTGTATCTTGGGCAAAAGAGCCCCGACCAAATCAAGCCCGATGAATGTGCGAAGCCAGACTAACCAAGCTATGTCTTATGCACCTATAGTTGGTACATGTTTTACATAGGGCTCTTCCACTAAGGCCCAGCGGATAAATGGTTTCCCGCAAACTGTTTATCCGTGCATCAAGACGTTGGATCCTGCTTTAGGTGCTAGTGTTTTTGTGATGTTCTTTGTAAACCTATAGACTAAATAGAAGGTAATTAGGACGTTTTGTAACCACTGTATCGTTGGCTACGCTACTTGTTCTAGTTAGCTGTGCTGGATCTTCCGCACCATCTACCATTGGCATTAACTGCTCTCCAAATGTTTCTTGGCAAGATAAAAATCCTGCCTGTACTGGCGGCGGTTAGTAACTTGGCATCTATTTGATACTATTTAGGGCGCCAGAAACTCGAGGGATGGACAAAAATTACCGCCATACCTTAGTCAAAATCTTGAGTTTACTATTCTCAAATTTGAGATGCGACTAGGTCCGCATCTATCTGTGCATCCTCTGATCTAAATAAGAATGTTAGTGAGCTGATTCTGAAACAAAGAGGTGCCATTTGAATTAGTGAATTAATGGCAATTTTTGGAAAAAATAGGGCAGAGTTAGGGAGGCTCATCATGTTTTTTATGGGAGAAGTTGGCGTACCTCTTGCCATTAAAGAATCAGCCTTGGCAGATGTTCTTTCGCAACCATACTGGGCTGCTAAGAACCAAACAATCTTTATTAAGCAATGTAAAGCAACTTATTTTTATTTCCCTCATGCTGGAGCGGGAAAGTTCTAGTGTAATAATGTTTAATGTGAATTTATATTTGAATAGAAAAGCATTTAAGCCACTTGAAGTTTTTTAAAAACCCGCACTTTCTCGAAGGTGTTAAGTCCATGCGCGAGCCCGCACTAGCAATACTAGCGTGGTCTATTGTGACGAATATTGCCTTAATCAGTGCTGGATTAAATTCATTGGAAACCTTTTCCTTTAACATCTTGGTTTATGCTGGATCTGCACAATTAGCAGTCATGCCACTAATTAATGGAGATTTTCCCTACTGGACTATATGGCTCACAGCCTTCATTGTGAATTCACGATTTTTGATATTTAGCGCTGCCATTCAACCCCACTTTAAGCGGTATTCATTTTTTCAAAAAACTATCATTGGATACTTGAATACAGATATGACTTTTGCGAATTTTCTACAAAAGTTTCCTTCAGCTAGCTCAGATAAAAAATCAACCTACGAGCTTTTTTATTTCTTAGGTTTAGCAATAAGCAACTGGAGTATTTGGATTGTGGGGGTAGTGCTTGCTATCTCTTTTGGCGCTTACATACCCAGCTCTTGGGGTATTGGCTTTGCCGGTACCTTGGCATTAATTGCGCTTATTGTTCCCACCATTAAAAATAAAACTGCGCTTGTATCTGCAGTGGCAGCCGCTATTACCTGTATGCTCACAGTGAATTTCCCTTATCGCCTAACTATTATTTTTTCAGTAGTTTCCGGAGTGCTAGCCGCTATGCTGATGGATAAAATTCAGAAGAAGAGATATACATGAGTACAGTCGAGTTATGGATTTCTTTTTTTGGTTTGATGTTAGTAACGCTCATAACGCGTGGCTTCTTTTTGTTGGCAGGGTCAAAATTTCATATATCAGAATCCGTTCATGAATTCTTGCGCTACGCCCCTACTGCAGCATTGATAGCCATTGTTCTTCCAGAGCTTATTTTTATGAAGCAGACTACTTCCCAGGTATTTGAGCTCAACCTATATTCACCCCAGTTTTTTGGTGGAATTGCGGCAGTAATGGGATTCTTGCTTACAAAAAGTATGTTGGCAACCATATTTTTTGGTCATGCTTGCTTTTACTCTGGCGAGGATTTTCATCAATTATTGATGTAGTTCCTCAAGTTTATTTGATGAGAAAGTAGTCTAATGAAAATACACACACTCATAAGAGCAGCACTATTGGTATGTGCCCTATTTCTTGTTGGCTGCGCATCTACAAATTATGGAGATGATCGCTTTGAGCTTCAAAGAGCGACTCAAGGTAAAGATGTAATGTGGATCCCCACTCAGGTGGAGATGGCACATCAAATGTTCGTCATGACAAAGCTGAGCTCAAAAGATCTTCTCTATGATCTGGGATCAGGAGACGGTGTCATTCCAATTGAGGCTGCTAAAAAATACAGAGCTCATGCTATGGGTATTGAATATAACCCTGATTTGGTAGCCCTTTCACAACGCAACGCAGTGCGTGAAAATGTTCAAGCTCTCGTTACTTTTAAACAGGGCGATATTTTTATTGAAGACTTTTCGCAAGCGACGGTCTTAACACTTTATCTTGGTGAAAATCTGAACATTAAACTGATGCCCAAGATCCTCAAGATGAGGCCTGGTACACGAGTGGTTTCTAATACTTTTCCAATTGAATCATGGATACCCGATCAAGAGCGTCAAATATCGACTGGGGAGATGATGTATTACTGGGTAGTTCCAGCAGCTATCGACGGCAATTGGATGGTGACAGGCTTACCCAGTGGCGAAGGTACAAGATTAAACATAGTACAAAAGAAGCAATTTTTTGATGGCAACATTGAAGTTACTGACAAACGCCCCATCTATTTTGAAGAAGGCAAAATTAACGGTATAGATTTGACCTATGAGTTCACGTACTTAAATACAAAATATGTATTCACAGGGCAAGTTCATGGCTCAGAAATACGTGGTCTATTAAATAATGATCCTGCCCTTAAAGTACTCGCTCGTCGCGCACCTGAATGAGGTTAAGGGTAGTTTTTTTAAATCATTCCTAATAGCCAGTCTTGAAACACTTTAACTTTTTCTAGATTGCATTCACTAGATCGGCAATAAATAAAATGCGTCTCTTGTTCAATTGGGATAAATTCCTCCGCACCAATCTCTACGAGCTCGCCCTTGATTAATGCACGCTCCGCAAGACGTGTGCTCTCTAATGCAACACCTAGACCATCCACGGCAGCTGCAATGACTAAGGCGGCACGGTCAAATGAGGATCGGGGTTTGTTCGGCAGCTCCATACTATTTAAAGTGAACCAGCTTGGCCACATGACGCGACTTAGTTGTGAGTCAATCAAGGGAAGGTCTATAAGCGCAACACGAGCTGAAAGTCTTTTAGTGAGCAAAGTAGGCGAGCAGAGCGGCGCAATTCGTTCTAAGCCTAATGAGATCACGCTTATTCCAGGCCTTTTGGGGGGCATCCCATACGCAATGGCAATATCCAGTTCCTTTGCCTGATTGAGGTCTGCAGGTTCAGAGCCCGATGTCATACGAATAGTAATGTTGGGGTACGTCTTAAAAAAGTCAGGAAGGCGCGGCCCTAGCCAATTCACTGCTAGGCTTGGGGGGCAATATAGCGCCAGCACTTGAGATGTGGATGCTGAGCTCACCTCACTACACGCATCCTGAATCACATCAAAGACCCGTGAAAGACTCTCTAACAGACGTTTACCTTCTAAGTTTGGTTCCACACCTCGGTTGCGTCGAATAAAAAGCGCTCGCCCAAAATAGCCTTCCAACTCTTTTATTTGGTGGCTAATGGCAGATTGCGTAAGGCTCAATTCATGGGCGGCTAAGGTAAAGCTTTCTAATCTAGCCGCTGCTTCAAAAGCTCTTAAAAGTACAAAGTTGGGTATTCGGCGCACGCAAGCTTCCTTTTAATTTCATGTTTAATAGTTATACATGAATAAAATTCATGTGTATATGAATAGTCTTTGCTTGCCCCAAAGCATCAAAAAAGCCATGATATAAAAAATACTAGCTTTAAAACAAAGGGATAAATCATGAATACCGTTGCTGAAATTGGCCTTAAAAAAGGATTAGGGCAAAAGCCTAAGGCATCTATTTACGATCCAGATGAGGCGCACTTAATTTACCCACAGATTCCAGAATTTACGAGCATGGCACAAGAGCGACAACACCGTAAGGAGCGTCTGGTTGCTGCATGTCGCGCTTTTGCTCTCGAGGACTTTGACTATGGTTTTGCAGGGCACCTGACAGTTCGTGACCCAGAGCATCCCCATTTATATTGGACCAATCCAATGGCAGTGCACTTTAAGCAAGTTAAGATGTCAAATTTAATTTTGGCCGATCACAAAGGCAACATCGTAGAAGGAAAGCATGCCATTAACCGGGCAGGTTTTATTCTGCATGCGGCTGTTCATGAAATGTATCCTGATGTGTTGGCTATGTGTCATGCACATACCGTTTATGGCACCGCTTTTGCCTCACTAGGTCAAGAGTTACAACCCATCACGCAAGATACAGCGGCATTCTTTGAAGACCATGTTGTGATTCGGGAAGAGGCAGGACAGGTTGCAGTAGAGGTAAAAGCAGGTCATAAAGTAGCAAGTGCTTTTAAAGGCGTCAAGGCAGCCATTCATCAAAATCATGGATTATTTACTGCGAGCCGCCATAGCATTGAGGCAGCTGCTTTTTGGTTCATCGCATTGGAGCGCTGCTGCAAACAACAGATGGCTGTGCAGGCTAGTGGCTTAAAGCCCATCTTATTGTCTCCAGAGGTAGCACGTTATAGTCGTGAAAATGTTGGAAGCGAATATGTTGGTTGGTTACATTTTCAGCCAATTTGGGGTTTACTCAAAGAGACGCAGCCTGATATGTTTGATTAGGAAAATGGTGCACTCACACCTTTAAGAGGTGAGTTGAAATAGTGGGCTTTATCGATGACTAAGGTTTTGTTAATACAATCCATTAAACAAAATCAATAAGGCTAAAGTGAACAAAGAGAGTAAGGGAATGCTAATAGGGTTTATTGGCATTCTCATTTTTAGCTTGACCTTGCCAGTTAGTAAGATTGCAGTATTAAGCTTTGATCCTTACTTCATCGCATTTGGTAGGGCCACACTGGCTGGTCTAGTCGCTTTAGCGTACCTAGCTTATAAAAAAGAAGCGCTGCCTAAAAGGATTGATTTTGCTAAGTTTGTAGTGATTTCATTAGGCGTTGTTTTTGGTTTTCCTATTTTTACTACGGTTGCTATGACAGAAGGCTCTTCTTCTCATGGCGCGGTTATTTTGGGCATGATGCCATTAGCAACCACGGTGATTGGAGTCATGCGCTTTAAGGAGCGACCTTCTCTTGGATTTTGGTTGGTTTCTTTATTGGGCGCTGGGCTAGTCATGTCGTATGCGCTACTCAAAAATTCAGGAAGCTTTACGCATGTTGACCTCCTCTTAGTGCTTGGTGGCTTATGTGCTTGTATTGGTTATGTCGAAGGGGGTGAACTATCTCGAAAAATCAATCCACGTGCAGTGATTTCTTGGGCGCTTGTGATTTCATTGCCGATCAATATAGCGATGACGATATACACCGGTAACCCACTGTATATAGATGCTGGAATGGTAGCTTGGACTAGCTTTATTTATTTAAGTATATTTCCGATGTTTTTAGGGTTTTTCTTTTGGTACGAGGGGCTCGCAATTGGTGGCATTGCCCGCGTCAGTCAGGTCCAACTCATTCAGCCCTTTTGTACCTTGCTTGCCGCTAGCATATTATTGGGTGACTCTTTGACCTTGATGAATGTAGTATTTGCTGTGCTGGTAGTTTCTACCGTCATTTTAGGAAAAAAGATGTTGGTAAAAAGACTGTAGTTCAATATCAATAGTAAATATTGGAGATGAGATTGTATAAAGTGATTGCCTTTGATGCTTATGGAACGTTGTTTGATGTGTATTCGATGGGGCAGCTTGCTGAGGAGTTATTTCCGAATCAAGGCGAGCAATTTGCAAACCTCTGGCGAGATCGTCAAATTGAATATACGCGCTTAGTGACCATGAGTGATCCCAATCCACTGGGCAGCAAACATTACCTGCCATTTTGGGAGATTACTATTCGTGCCTTACATTATGTTTGTAAACGTATGCATTTAGTCCTGACTCCAGAGTATGAAAAGCGTCTTATGGATCAATACGCAAAGCTTAGCGCTTTTGGAGATAGCCTGACAGTATTAAAGGCACTTAAAGAGCGCGCAATCTCTACGGCCATCCTTTCTAATGGCAGTCGCGATATGCTGAGCACGGTCGTGCAAAGTAATGGCTTACAGCCCTACCTAGATAAAGTAGTAACAGTCGAGGAGGTGAAGCTGTTTAAAACTGCACCGCAGAGCTATCAATTGTTGCTAGATGCTTTTTCAGTTTCTAAGAATGAAATTTTATTTGTATCAAGTAATGCATGGGATGTAGTTGGAGCCTCTTGGTTTGGGCTAGATGTTTTCTGGGTGAATCGACAAGGTCTTCCTTTTGAAGAAATCGGAAACCGACCAACATTTGAGGGTAATTCACTCAATCAAGTGTTAGGAGTGATCTAATTACATATGAAATTGAGCGCACTATGACAAATTACAGCCAGCTCCCTAAAGATCTTCCGGTTCCCCAAGATGATGGCGCGACCGACCATCTTAAGGGTATGAAGATCCCCCTTATCTCCTTGCAGTCAACCAATGGATCGATGGTCAATTTAGGGGCAATGAAGGGTAAGGTAGTTATTTATTGTTACCCCATGACTGGTCAACCTAATATAGCTTTACCAGAGGGGTGGGATCAAATCCCAGGTGCTAGAGGCTGTACTCCACAAAGCTGTTCATTTAGAGATCATTATCAAGAGCTACAGAGACTAGGTGCAGAGGTTGTTGGCTTGAGCGTTCAAACCAGTGCATATCAACAAGAGATGGCTGAACGTTTACATCTGCCATTTCCGGTCTTGAGCGATATAGATTATCAATTTCAGAAGGCGCTGAATTTGCCTACTTTTGTTGCAGCAGGAATGACTTTGTTAAAGCGCGTTACGTTAATAGCGGATGACAGCATTATTAAGGCTGTTCATTACCCTATTTTCCCCAGTGACAGCGACCCGATGTGGGTAATGAATTACTTAAAGGGCTTATGAGTTAAAGTAGCTATCAGATTTATAAACATCATTATTGATAAGGAATACTATGTCTCATCACGATAAATTAGTTGCTGCTTTTGAAACCTATCAAGCAGAAAATGAAAAGTTTCAAGGTAAGGGCGTAAAAGCTTCAGCTGCCAGAGCGCGTAAAGCACTTCAAGAAATTGCTGGATCTTGTAAAGAGCGCCGTAAAGAAATTACTGCCGAGAAAGAAGGGCTTGAAGGCAAACCAAAAGGTGCCGGCATGTCTCAAGATGCTGCCCGTCATGCTCACATCAGAAAGTAAGGATCGCCTCTAAAGGTCGACGTTTTCTAGGGCGGCGCTCTCTAGGTGTCGGGTGTCGCCCCATTGTTCGATGGTCCAACCGTCATGATTGTGAACAATCCAGTTTAAAGAAGCATTGGGAACAGAAGCAATACGTTGAGTACGTAAATCTTGTTTACTTGCAATGCGATACATCATATCTAAGGTGCCACCATGGCTCACCACCAAAATGGTTTTTCCACGATGTCGTTCTTCCATCTCATTCAACACACCCTGAACACGATGCGCCAGCTGCGCAATGCTTTCTCCGCCATCAAGTTCATGATCAAGCTGCCTAGCAATATGTGCTTGCCATAGCTCAGGCTTGGCTAGCGGAGTCTCCTCAATGACGAGCCCTTGAAGCGCGCCAAAATGACGCTCTCGCAAAGCTGGTGTGACATTTGGTTTAATGCCAAAGACATGAACGATAGCATTAGCGGTATCTGCTGCTCGCTTGAGATCACTTGTATACAGTGCATCAAATTTATAAGGGGTATTTTTAAGTGCCAGCGCCATGTGACGAGCTTGCAACTCGCCACGCATATTGAGTGGCGTATCGGTATGTCCCTGAATGCGCTTCTCAGTGTTCCAAGTAGTTTCGCCGTGACGAATGAGGCAAAGGCGCGTTGTAATCATGTAGTGATGATAAAGACATTGCGAGTTCAGTATCAAGGTCTGGAGCTAATAAGTAAAAAATAGATACAGGGTTTACAACATAAAAAAAGCCCCGATATATTTCGGGGCTTGAGCATTATGCTGTGGCGATGATCGGCGATGATCCGCGCTTAGTAAGCGCTCGCTGAATTTTGGCTTTTTCTTTTGGTTTGGTACTAGATTCGAGTAATTTATTTAACTGAGCATCATTAAGCGGGCCTAATCTTGCTTTGCCTGTTTTTGTGAGCATGGAGTCGTTTTTTCTATTTCTTTGATTTTGGCCAGCAGCCATATAATTTCCTAGAGTGTCGGAATGATGAATCTATGAGCTTGCTCATTAGATTCCCCTGTCTAGGGCGCGGAATAGTGATCATAAATCAGAATAACAGTTAACTAGCCTAAGCGCTATGATATGAGCATCATGAGATATCTCACATTCCCTATATCCCCTGCATCCTATAGATCCTTCATCCCCTTCTTAATCCTATGCCTATTGAGCTTGTCTAGCTGTGCTGCTGTTTATACAGATGCCTCAGATGCCAACAAAGTAACTTTTCTTAATAGTGATGGTGCATCGCTAGAATCTTTGACCCAAAAGGCTAATGCCTACTGTGCACAATATGGGAAGCTAGCTGCTTTTAGAAAGAATGACACAGCACTTATTGCCGTCTTCGATTGCAATTGGCCATCTACTCCAGCCCGCTGATTTAGCTCGCTAAATCAGATTGATAAATTAAGCCGGCATGCTCTCTCAGGGCATGGAACTGAATGGATTCCCACCGTTGTTGAGCAACATCTAACTCGGATTTATGGGAAGCTAAAAATACGGACGCCCCCACAACATCTTCTGCCATACGGTGGATATTTTCTTGAATAAATTTCTTTAAGGCAATGGGGTCATCTGAGCTCACCCAGCGCGCTAGGTTGTAACGCGCAGGTAGCAGACGTACCTCAGCACCATATTCAGTTTGGAGTCGATGACTGACCACTTCAAACTGCAGTTGACCAAATGCACCGAGCAACATCGTTCCGCCCATCATCGGACGAAATACCTGAATTGCCCCTTCTTCACCAAGTTGCATAAGTCCTGTACGTAACTGTTTGGAGCGCAGGGGATCAGCAGACTCCACCATGCGGAATATTTCTGGGGCGAAAAATGGTAGCCCGGTAAATTGTAGATGCTCACCCTCAGTGAGCGTATCACCAAGCCTCAAAACCCCATGGTTAGGCAATCCAATGATGTCGCCAGGAAATGCCTCATCCAAAATGTCACGGCGTTGTGAAAGGAAGGACAGGGCATTGTTGGTGCGGATCTCTTTACCATTGCGGCAGATCTTGAGCTTCATGCCGCGCTGAAAGTGCCCAGAACAAATACGCAAGAAGGCAACCCGATCTCGATGTGCTGGATCCATATTTGCCTGAATCTTAAAGACCATCGCTGAAAATTTATCTTCGGCAGGGCTGATCTCACGTTGTAAGGATTTGCGTGGTCCAGGTGATGGCGCTAATTCTACTAAGGTATTGAGAATTTCTCTTACGCCAAAATTATTGATGGCAGAGCCAAAGAAGACAGGTGATTGGCGGCCGGCTAAAAATGCTTCAAGGTTGAAAGCAGGCATGGCATTTTTAATGAGATCTACTTCTGTCAGTGCATTTTCTAAGTCGCTACCTAGGCGTGCTTTCAGTGCAGGATCATGGATATCAACAATCGCATGAGAATTTTCTGTCACGCGATCTTCACCCGCTTTAAACATACGCATTTGTGAGTGGGCAATATCAATCACGCCCGCAAAGGATTTACCCATGCCTACGGGCCATGTGAAGGGGACTACTTCAATACCTAAAGCCGATTCAATCTCATCCATGAGCTCCATCGGTGGCTTAACTTCACGATCCATCTTATTGATGAACGTCACAATGGGCGTATTTCTAGCGCGACATACCTCCAATAGTCTGAGGGTTTGTGACTCCACGCCATTGGCAGCATCAATCACCATTAATGCCGAGTCAACAGCAGTGAGTACCCGATAGGTATCTTCCGAAAAGTCTTGATGGCCTGGGGTATCTAGTAAATTGATGATGCAATCGCGATATTCCATCTGCATCACCGAACTGGCTACAGAAATTCCCCGCTGTTTCTCAATCTCCATCCAGTCTGAGGTCGCATGCCTACTGGCTTTACGAGCCTTGACGCTTCCAGCAATTTGAATCGCCCCAGCGTAAAGCAGCAGTTTTTCAGTCAGCGTTGTCTTGCCAGCATCTGGGTGAGAAATGATGGCAAAGCTGCGACGCCTTAAAACTTCTGCGCCAGGGGTGTTGGATGAGATGGTTTCGATGGTAATTCTGCAGTTAATCCTAGAGTCAGGATTATAAGCGGGTGCTGCTATTCAGAATTGCTCTTCCGGCCTTACAAAGCGCCACTTACCAACAGGTAGGGCGCCTAAGGAGAGACGCCCCATACGGACTCGTTTCAAGCCCAATACTTTGAGGCCCACCATTTCACACATACGACGAATTTGGCGTTTGCGACCCTCGCGTAATACAAAGCGCAACTGGTCTTCGTTTTGCCAGCTCACTTGGGCGGGCTTTAAAGTCACCCCATCGAGCTCAAGACCATGCTTGAGGCGATCTAGATCAGCAAAGGAAAGGGCTCCCTCAACGCGCACTAAGTACTCTTTTTCGATCGGACTATTTTCACCAATCAAGAGCTTGGCAATACGGCCATCTTGCGTCAAGACCAACATGCCAGTGGAATCAATATCTAGGCGGCCAGCAGGTGCTAGTCCGCGGGTATTAAAGCGCGGGTTTCGTCCTTTATCTAGCGGGCTGGCAAAGTAGTTATCTGGGGTAATCAAAGAGGCAGCGGGCTGATACTCTTGCTCATCATCAAAATGGGAGATAAATCCTACAGGTTTGTTGAGGATGACGGTAATCCGTGAAGCCTGCTGGACTTTTGCACCGGACTGTAACTCAATCTTTTGATGACGAAATGCACGTGAACCGAGTTCATTCACAATCTCACCATCCACGGTTACGAGGCCTTGCTCAATATACGAGTCGGCCTCACGGCGCGAACAAAGACCCAATTCAGATAGCAGCTTAGATACGCGAATTTTTTCTTCCATTAGGAGATTATCAGGCAATTGTCTCAGTGAGGAAGGACTTTAGTTGATGCAAAATTTAATAAAAGCCTGCCTCATTGGGCGGACGATTTTTAAAGCGCTTATGAACCCAATAATATTCTGCTGGCCTTAAGCGCACTTCTGCTTCAAAAATTTGATTGAGTCTTGCAGTATCTGTTTCAGGGTTATCTGTAGGGAAGTGTTCGAGGGGCTTGCTAATTTTACAAATATAGCCTGAGCCATCTTCTTTAAGGGTAGTAATCATCATGCACACTTGTGCCCCAGTAATGCTGGCAAGTCGAGATACGGCTGTAATCGTATTCGTTTGAATACCAAAGAAGGGAACAAAAGTAGAATCTTTTAGTCCTAAATCAATATCTGGGGCAATGATAATGAAGCTCCCCTGGCGGATTTCTCGAATCAGTGCAATGGTGTTTCCTTGGCGATCAATCGAGTTTCCGCCAAAACGATTGCGCCATTCAACAATTTTTTTGTTAAAGAAAGGATCCTTCATTCTTTGAAAGAACCCAGAGGTACGTGGCCAACCCTGTTCTTTAGAAAGCGCGCTCAAAATAATACTACCCTCGATACCTACAAAATGCATGTTCACCAAAATGCGCGCTTGTCTATCATTCAAATCTACTTCAGATTGCACTTCAATCATGTTGGCTAGCTGCTCCTTGCTGCCGAACCAAATAATACTTTTTTCAACCAAGCTTCGGCCGAGCAGTCGCCAATGTTGCTTGCGGAGTTGATCTCGATCATGCGAATTTAAATCAGGAAAGCAGCGTTGTAGATTCGTTTTGACAACCTCATTACGTTCACTTGAGATCATCGCGGCTAAGCTACCTAAGCCATGGCCAATATTGGTCAGAAGCCCATAAGGAAGTGCAGCTAGCAATCGAAGGAGAAGGACTCCAAGGTGGTTTGAAAAATTTTTAAGCAAATGAACGTTTAATGCGCTTCGTAGCGAGACAGAGATTGAGCATAGCGAATATGCATTTCATCAGGAGAGCTAATCGACATACCTAAATCATTGACTAATCCAGTCTCTAGGCGATAGGTCCAACCATGAACAGTCAGGTCTTGTCCTCTAGACCAGGCATCTTGAACGATGGTAGTTTCACAAACATTGACCACTTGTTCGATCACATTGAGTTCACACAGGCGATCTTGGCGTTTTGGACTCGGAATGGCATCACCTAAGTACCGCCCATGTTTTTGATGGACATCTTTAACATGTCGCAGCCAGTTGTCTGCAAGTCCAATGCGTTTATCAGTCAGCGCTGCATGCACTCCAGAGCATCCGTAGTGACCTACTACTAGAATATGCTTGACCTTTAATAAATCAATGGCAAATTGAATGACTGACAAGCAATTGAGGTCAGTATGTACAACGACATTGGCCACATTACGGTGAACAAAGAGCTCCCCCGGCAGTAAATTGACAATATCGTTTGCAGGAACGCGGCTATCAGAGCAGCCAATCCAAAGATACTCTGGGGCCTGTTGTGAGACAAGACGCTTAAAAAAATCAGCATCTTTTGCAATCATGTCAGCAGCCCACTCACGATTATTGGTAAAAAGTTGTTCTAAAGCCTGAGAGTTCTTCATAATCATGGTTTGAGTTTAAATTACTTTAATGATGCCTAGCTGGTTAAAACAAACTCCTACTGGAATTGCATTGGTGCTGTACTGTCAGCCTGGAGCCAAGCAAACTAAAGTTGCTGGTCTGCATGATGGGCAGTTAAAGATTTCTCTACAAGCCCCTGCGATCGAAAACCAGGCCAACGAAATGCTCTTATCTTGGCTTTCCAAGCAATTGAAGGTGCCACAAAAGCAAATTCAGTTTTTATCTGGTCAAAATAGTCGCAATAAAAGGGTCGAAGTATGGGGTTCGATCACACCAGAACAGATTGCTCAGATTTTGAGTCCTTAAGCCTTACCAAAAAATGGCCCATAAAATTCCCAAGATAAGCACCCACTTGCCAAGATAGTAAATACTACGATTGCTGGCTTTAAGTTTTTTTGCTTGTGCTCTAAGGTGGTAGAAGTACTTAAAAAGCACATTAACAAGGCCCACCTTTTCTCCCTCCACATTTTGAGAAGAGGCGGCGCTCATGACATAGCGCCCAAACCAGCGATTCAATAGCGCAATAGGCTTGGTGTAGACCGGGCGCTCAATATCGCAGAATAAGACAATGCGCTGATGATCAGTTTCGTTGGCAGCATAGTGAATATAGGTTTCATCGAACATCACAGGCTCACCGTCTTTCCAATGGTAGCGCTCACCATCGACATCAATGAAGCATTTGGGATCATTGGGGGTCACTAAACCTATGTGATAGCGCAATGAACCGGCATAGGGGTCGCGATGGCGTACTAAGGTAGCGCCGGGCGGCAATGAGGCAAACATGGCTGCCTTAACAGAAGGAATGGATTTAAGCAGAGCAACTGTTTTCGGGCAGCTTGCTTGGGCTGAAGGCATTTCCTTGCCATACCAATAGAGATGAAAACGTTTCCACCCAGTTCTAAAGAAAGAGTTGAAGCCGATATCGTTATAGCCGGTTGCGGCCGCAATCGAGCCCTCTGCATTTAAGGCAAGCGCTTCGTCTCGAATTAGCTCCCAATTGTCCTGAAGGACTTGCAGATCTGGGAAATCTTTTACGGGAATAAACGCCCCTGGCTTTACTTTAGAAAATAGGTACAGAAGGCTATTAATTGGCGCGAGAAGCACTTGATAGTCAGTTAGGGAGCGCACTACACCAAAACGCACTTTCCCCCTGAAATAGACGTAAATAGCCGAAGTAACAAAGAGTAAAAAAATGAGGTGGCGTAATGGCATAAATTGACCGTTTGGCGTTAACGTAACCATTTTAGTTGGGTTGAAGAGCCTATACCTATCTATTTTGTAGAATTATGCCCATATACTGAATGATAATTTATTAAGGAAAATTCGCATGAATGGCTTCATAAAATGGCTCTTAAGCCTTGTATTGATTGGCTTAGTAGGGATGGCAGCCTATACCTTCATCATGTTGAATTGGAGTTATGGCAGTGGTGATCGAGCTGGATATGTACAGAAATTCTCTCACCGAGGATATATATGCAAGACCTGGGAAGGAGAGCTTGCTATGGTTTCAATGCCTGGAACGATGTCAGAAAAATTCCTCTTTACGGTGCGTGATGATGCCGTAGCACAAAAAATAAATGCTAATCTTGGTAAAAAAGTAGCATTAAAATATGACCAGCACATTGGATTACCTTCCACATGCTTTGGTGACACAGAGTATTTTGTATCAGATATTATCGTTTTAGAAGAGTAACGGGCTTCAATTGATAAAATTGCTGTATTGCAACTTTATTTTTGTAATTTTTTGTGGTTAAAATCATGTTAGCGCAATGTGCGCCGACATCAATATATATAAGGAGCTTCACTTGAACAAAGCAGAACTAATCGCAGCGATTGCTGACGACGCTGAGATCTCAAAAGCCAAAGCTGAATTTGCATTAAATTCTGCTATTGAGACAATCATTAAAGCTGTTACTAAAGGCGACTCAGTACAACTGATCGGTTTCGGTACTTTTTCTTCTGGTAAGCGCGCAGCGCGTATGGGCCGCAATCCAAAAACTGGTGAGCCACTCAAAATTGCTGCAGCTAAAACTGTTAAGTTTTCTGCTGGTAAGGCATTTAAAGATTCAGTTAACAAGCGTAAGAAGTAATTTTTATTCTGTTAACAAAAAAGCCGGCTAGCCGGGCTTTTTGTTTGCTCATCCATCCAGCAAGCAAGTGAGCTATCTCTTTTAGCTTTGCACTAAGCGCCGATGACGATGAATGCTCATCAAGATGCCAGCACCAAACCCCAAAGTTACTAGCGCAGTGCCGCCATAACTAATAAATGGGAGGGGAACCCCCACAACCGGTAGTAGGCCGCTAACCATGCCAATATTAACAAAGGCATAGGTAAAGAAAATGAGAGTGACAGAACCGCCTAGAAGGCGGGTGAATAGATTGGGCGCACTTGCAGATATTGCTAAACCTCTTTTAATGAGTGCAAAGAAAAGCCCCAATAATATTAAGTTTCCTAGCAGGCCAAATTCTTCAGAGAAAACTGCAAACACAAAGTCAGTATGCTTTTCTGGAATAAATTCTAAATGTGATTGTGTCCCCTGAAACCAGCCTTTACCAAAAAATCCACCCGACCCAATCGCAATCATCGATTGAATCGTATGAAAGCCTTTCCCAAGAGGGTCGCTACTAGGATCCAGTAAAGTGCAAACACGATGTTTTTGATATGCATGAATCAAGGGCCAGGTCACATCGTTGGCACAAATTGTATTACCGAAAATAATAATTAAGATAATTCCAAAAGTGCCAATAGCAATAAATGGCAGAATCCACTTCCACGGCAAGCCGGCAAGAATAATGACATACATGCCAGCCGCAAATACTAATAGCGCAGTGCCTAAGTCTGGCTGACGCGCAATCAGAAATACAGGAATGCCAAGAATGATTGCTGCCACTCCATAATCCCAGGCTTTTTGAACGCCTTCACGTTTATGAAAATACCAAGCCAACATGAGGGGCGTAGCAATTTTCATCAACTCCGAAGGCTGAATCACAATCCCCAAATTAATCCAACGCCGCGCCCCTTTTTTAATTAAACCAAATATGGCTACGGCCACGAGTAATGTAATTCCTATTACGTAAATCCAAACCGCTGCTGTTTCTAGCCACTTCGGTGGAATGCGAGAAACAATCCACATCACCATGAAAGACAGCATGAGATTGCGTAATTCATCTTGAAAGTGAACAGGGGTATTTTGACTGGCAGATAAAAAAGTAAAAAAGCCGATCGCTGCAAGTGCAAGCAGAATAAGGCCTAGCTGGCGATCAAAGCCACTGAAAATACTGAATAAGAATTGTTTGGTTTTACTTATGGCGCTCTTTTCCATTCAGGAATCTCCTTAGGCCATTTACCTTCAAGATAAAAATCCAATGCCTTACGTGCAATCGGTGCAGCGTATTGCGCACCAAACCCAGCGTTTTCTACAATCAGTGCAATTGTAATGGTAGGTTTATCTGCTGGTGCGAATGCAATGTACAAAGCATGGTCACGTAAAAATTCTGCTGTAGAGCCGTGGTTATATTCTTTTGCATTTAAATTGAATACCTGCGCCGTGCCTGTTTTTCCACCAACCTTATAACCGGCCCCTCTAAAGACGGACGCAGATGTACCGGAGTTATTGACCTCCACCATGGCCTTTTTGATCACCTCAATATTCTCTGGGTTGAGATCAATGCGATAACTTTCTTTTGGTGTGGTGAGGGTACGATTTTTAGTAAATGGATCTTCAATCGCCTTAACTAGATGCGGTTTCATGACAATGCCGTTATTCACCATATTGGCCATACCATGCGCTAACTGCAAAATAGTAAAGGTGTTGTATCCCTGGCCAATCCCCAATGAAATCGTTTCACCTTCATACCATTTTTGCTGTTCGGGTTTCTTGAAGGCTATTTTCTTCCATTCAGTGGAGGGTAATATTCCCTTAGATTCACCACGTAAATCGATACCAGTAATTTGACCAAAGCCAAACGGTTTCATGAAGTCATGCATCATGTTCACGCCCATATCGCGCGCGAGAAGATAGTAGTAAGTATCACAAGAGTCGACAATAGATTTTTCCATATCCACCATGCCATGCCCACCTTTTTTATCATCGCGGAAGGTGTGGTTACCAAATACAAAGTAACCAGGGTCTGCTATAGATTGTGTAGCGGTACGCTTTTTAGTTTCTAAGGCAGCCAGTGCCATAAATGGTTTATAGGTCGATGCGGGTGGATAGATTCCTTTAAGTGGCCGGTTGTACAGCGGCTTTTGTGGTGAGTCATTTAACTCTTTCCAAGTAATAGCATCAATCCCTTCAACAAAATCATTAGGATTGAAGTTAGGTTTAGAGACAAATGCCAAGATATCACCAGTAGCCGGTTCGATGGCAACAAATGCACCCCGAAAGTTTCCATAGAGTTGTTCCACTAAATACTGTAATTTAATATCGATAGACAGTACGACATTTTTTCCGGGCACTGAAGGTGAGCTCGACAATGTCCGCACTGGTTTCCCGCCTGCAGTAATTTCTACTTGGTCATATCCGGGCGTACCACGTAACACCTCTTCATAGCTTTGCTCAATACCAATTTTTCCTACATACTGAATTCCAGGCAAGAAGGAAGTTTGTAAAGCGCTTGGATCATCAGCCTTGGCATTTTCTATTTCAGCCTGCATGCGTTCTTTATCTGCCTTAGAAACACGGCCGATATAGCCAATTAAATGAGAGGCCAATTCGTTATAAGGGTATTCGCGAAAGTTACGGGCGCGGATCTCGACGCCAGGGAAGCGGTAGCGATTCGCCATAAAGCGGGCTGTTTCTGCCTCAGTGAGCATCGAACGGAGTGGAAATGTCCCCATTTTTCGGGAATCTTCCAGCGAACGCTTGAAATTACGACGATCCTTTGGGGAAATCATCACAATTTGAGAGAGTTCATCGATGAGGGTGTCTACATTGCCTTGAATCTCTTCGGCATTGATGTCCAGGGTAAGTGCGGAATAGTTTCGGCCAATCACAATGCCATTGCGGTCTATGAGAAGGCCACGATTTGCTGGGGCAGGAACTAAAGCAATCCGATTATTTTCAGCCTGCAGCGCATATTTATTGTGGCTGATGAGTTGAAGCCACACTAAGCGTGTCACCAATATTAAAAAACAAAACGTAACAAACAGGGTCGCAATGTGAATGCGCCCTTGAAAGGAATCCAAATTGGGTTTTTTAAAAGAAACCATGCTGCCGATTAAATAGGACGGTTATGGTCAACGTCGATGGGACGACGTTGGGGTGAGAGCAAGATGCGTGTTACCAAGGGCCACAACATTGCTTCTAGTAGGGCTTGTATCGAACCAGACAGTGCCCACCAATACACCTCACCACTAAGTAGCCAGTGTGCCAATACTGGAAATAAGGAGACTAAAAGAAAGATAGGGATCAGGTGCAAGGCTTGCGTCAAAATGGCTAAGGCAACAATGCGCCTGTGCCAAGAAATCGCAAGATAGGCGACCAGTGAATAGCTAAAGGCATGTATTCCTAGCAGATCGGCATTATGTACATCCATCAATAAGCCAAGAATGAAGGCTGTAATGACACCCACATATTTGTGCTGGTGAATATTCCAAAACACAATGCAAATGATGAGCCAGTCTGGTACCCAGCTGTAATTACCAATCGGTAAAAGATTTAATAGAAGCGCACAAAACAGACTGAAATAAACAAAGGCTGGATTGACTGGCCGAAGAATGTATCCACTCTGAAAGTCAATCATTGCATGCCTCGAGTGCGCGTTTGACGTCTACCAGGAGTATTGGTAAGTGGTGCCGCAGGGTAGCCAGTGGAGGCTTTAGCATCCCACTGTGGATCATAAAGTAGCGCTAATGCTTGGCGATAGCGGTTGACCGGTGTGACCGGCTCACAAAATACATTCGATGAGTTTTTATCTGCATTGCGTTCAATGCGGCTGATCACGGCGACTGCAAACCCTGGCGGGTACACACCATCAATACCAGAGGTAATCAGGATGTCACCAACTTCAAGGTCACTCGCTACAGGAAGATAACGGAGCTCTAAAGGGTTACCACGCCCAGCCCCAAATACAGAAGCTCTTAAGCCATTGCGGGCAACCTGAACTGGAACTGCAAAATCACGATCTTCCAGTAGAGAAACTTCAGCAGAGTTGCTATACAGACGTACTACTTGACCTAAGATACCAGCGTCGTTTGCAATAGGGTTACCTTGCTTCAGGCCATCCGTGCTACCACGGTTGATCACGATTCTTTGTGACATTGGATTGGTGGGGTTGAATAAGATTTCAACAGGTAGCGTTTTGAATGGGAGCTGTTTTTGCAGATCCATTAATTGACGTAAGTTTTGGTTTTCAACCACTAGAAATTCAGATTGGTTGGCAAGTAAAGACAACTCAGCTTGCCTGATTTTCATGGTTTGATTTTCACGATCGAGCGTTCCACGGGTAGTGAAATAGTCTGAAGTAGCCTCGTACATATTACGTGGCATGACCATCACATATTCGAGCGGACGCAATATCCAGTTAAGGCTATCCCGAATTGGGTCCAGTGCTTTAAAACGAAAATCTATCAGCATCAATGTGATGCTGATAGACAGGCAGACAATCAGCTTAACTAAGGCGGGAACACCTTGCCTGAAAAGGGGGGGAGCGCTATGTTGCAATGCCCTAATCGATATGAGTGTCGATTACTCTTGCGAGAACACTCCGCCTAACTTGTCCATGCGCTCTAGTGCAATGCCGCAACCACGAGCGACGCAAGTGAGGGGATCTTCCGCGATATGAATGGGTAGACCTGTTTCTTCAAGTAGCAAACGATCGAGGTCACGCAATAATGCACCACCACCCGTAAGCATCATGCCGCGTTCGGCGATATCAGATGCAAGCTCAGGGGGTATTTGCTCCAGCGCAGCTTTTACTGCAGTCACGATTTGATTTAATGGATCGGTTAGTGCCTCTAGAACTTCGTTACTAGTGACAGTAAAGCTACGTGGAATACCTTCAGAAAGATTACGCCCTTTGACTTCCATCTCACGTACTTCTGCTCCAGGAAAGGCAGAGCCAATTGTTTTCTTAATCAGCTCAGCAGTTTGTTCGCCAATTAGCATGCCGTAATTACGACGAATGTAGTTTGTAATGGCTTCATCAAACTTATCGCCACCAACACGCACAGAGCCCTTGTACACCATGCCACCTAAGGACATCACGCCAACTTCTGTAGTGCCACCACCAATATCGACAACCATAGAACCCGCAGCTTCAGAAACAGGCAAGCCTGAACCAATCGCAGCAGCCATCGGCTCTTCAATTAAAAATACTTGTGATGCGCCTGCGCCTAAGGCGGATTCACGAATAGCGCGGCGCTCTACTTGAGTTGAGCCACAAGGAACGCAAATAATAATTCGCGGGCTTGGCTTTAAGAGTTTGCTTTCATGGACCAATTTGATAAATTGTTTGAGCATTTGCTCGGTAATGGTGAAGTCGGCAATTACGCCGTCTTTCATGGGGCGAATGGCCTCAATATTTCCAGGAACACGCCCCAACATGGCCTTTGCTTCTTTACCAACGGCTAAAATAGTTTTTTTACCATTTGGACCGCCTTCAGTTCGGATGGCTACAACGGAGGGTTCATCAAGCACAATACCCCGTTCACGCATGTAAATGAGGGTATTGGCGGTGCCTAGGTCGATGGCTAGGTCATTAGAAAAGTAGCTGCGAAAAAAACCAAACATGATGTAGTGGGAGAATAAGTAAGTGTTAAAAAATATATATAGGAATGATACTCTAGCGCCCCATGAAACTGAATGATGTCCAGCGCATTGCGCACCTTTCCAGTCTTGAGTTAAGCCAGGCAGAAGCCGAGGCAGTTTTACCTCAATTGCAGGCCGTTTTCTCCTTGGTAGAGGAGATGCAGGCGGTTGATACTACTGGCCTAGAGCCTTTGGCGCACCCTATTCTCTTTTTGCGGGAATTAGCGCAACCTTTGCGTGCAGACCAAGTGACTGAAACCGATCACCGTACTGAAAACATGTTGTCAGCCCCCGCTACACATGAGGGTTATTTTTTAGTACCCAAGGTGATCGAATGAGTTGGCACCATACTACTGTTGCACTTATGGCAAAGGCCTTGGCCGCTAAAGAGGTTTCCAGCACCGAGCTTACGCAATATTTTTTAGGTCGAATTGAAGCTGGTAAGCATTGGAATGCCTATCTAGATGTAAGTGCTCACTTAAGTTTAGAGCAAGCTTCTATTGCAGATAATATATTGGCTTCTGGTAAAGCAGGCCCATTGACAGGCGTTCCTATTGCTCACAAGGATGTCTTTGTAACCCGTGGCTGGAAGTCAACGGCGGGCTCAAAAATGCTAGAGGGATACTTGAGCCCCTTTGATGCAAGCGTTGTAGAAAACCTTGGCATACCTAGCGAAATAAATCCTCGTGGTGCCGGTATGGTCTGCCTAGGCAAGACCAATATGGATGAGTTTGCGATGGGTTCTTCCAATGAAAACTCAGCTTATGGACCAGTTCTCAATCCTTGGAATTCTGCCTATGTTGCGGGTGGCTCATCAGGGGGATCGGCAGCTGCCGTTGCTGCTGGCTTAGCTCCGATAGCAACCGGTACCGATACAGGTGGATCCATTCGTCAACCAGCCGCCTTTTGTAGTTTGACGGGCATTAAACCAAGCTATGGGCGCGTATCCCGCTACGGCATGATTGCCTACGCCTCCTCACTGGATCAAGCGGGCCCAATGGGTAAAACTGCTGAAGATTGCGCTTTGCTACTCACTGCCATGTCTTCTCATGATCCGCGTGATTCGACTTCTTTGGCTGATTCTGGCGAAGACTATGGCCGTTACTTAAATCAGAACTGGGAAGCAAGCAATACAAACCCTGCAAAACCACTCGAGGGATTGAGAATCGGATTGCCGAAAGAATTTTTTGCAGAAGGCTTGGCACAAGATGTTGCAAACGCAGTGAATGCCGCAGCAAAAGTGATGCAAGACTTAGGCGCCCAATTGGTGGAGGTGAGTTTACCCAAAACAAAGTTGTCTATTCCGGTGTATTACGTTTTGGCACCTGCGGAGGCATCGAGCAATTTGAGCCGTTTTGATGGCGTACGTTATGGCCATCGGGCAAAAGAATACAGCGACCTATCGGATATGTATAAGAAGTCGCGTACCGAAGGTTTTGGAGCAGAGGTAAAGCGACGTATTTTGATTGGAACCTACGTCTTATGTCATGGTTACTACGATGCTTACTATCTACAGGCACAAAAAATCCGTCGCATTATTGCGGCTGATTTTCAGGCGGCTTTTGATAAGTGTGATGTGATCTTAGGGCCTGTAGCCCCAGATGTGGCTTGGCGTTTAGGGGAAAAATCAAAAGATCCACTGCAGATGTATCTCGAAGATATTTACACCCTTTCTACTAACTTAGCTGGGCTACCAGCCATGAGTGCCCCTTGCGGCTTTAATAAAAATAATTTGCCCATTGGTATGCAGTTAATTGGTAACTATTTTTCAGAAGCGCGTTTATTGCAAGTAGCGCATCAATATCAGCAAGCCAGTGATTGGCATATGCGTCAAGCAAGCGAGGTGGCATGATGCAATGGGAGATAGTGATTGGTCTAGAGACCCACACGCAATTACAAACCCAATCGAAGATTTTTAGTGGTGCAAGCACGCGCTTTGGCGCAGCCCCTAACACTCAGGCTTGTGCAGTAGATTTAGCGCTACCTGGCGTACTGCCTGTTCTTAATCGTGAGGCAGTAGAACACGCTATTCGTTTTGGCTTAGCAGTCAATGCAAAGATTGCATCAGCAAGTATTTTTGCGCGTAAAAACTATTTTTATCCTGACCTACCTAAGGGTTATCAAATCAGTCAGATGGAGCTCCCAGTGGTGATCGGGGGACAGGTAGAAATTCTGATGGGCGATGAGGTCAAGTTTGTGGAGCTGACCCGCGCCCACATGGAAGAGGATGCAGGAAAGTCAGTTCACGAAGAAGGTTTCTTAGGCCCCCATGGCGAAGCATCTAGTGGCATTGATTTAAATCGTGCCGGTACACCTTTATTAGAAATTGTGACTGAGCCTGTCATGCGAAGCGCTGCTGAAGCGGTAGCTTATGCCAAGGCATTGCATAGCCTGGTGGTGTGGTTAGGTGTGTGCGATGGCAATATGCAAGAGGGTTCTTTCCGCTGTGATGCAAACGTGTCTGTTCGCCCTATGGGTCAAGCAGCATTTGGTACCCGTTGCGAAATTAAGAACTTAAATTCATTTCGCTTCTTAGAAGAGGCGATCCAATATGAAGTGCGCCGACAGATTGAGCTGATTGAAGACGGCGGTACGGTAGTACAAGAAACGCGTCTATATGATCCTGATCGACAGGAGACACGCAGTATGCGCAGCAAAGAAGATGCGAATGATTACCGGTATTTTCCGGACCCTGATTTGTTGCCAGTCGTGATTGACGATGCTTGGATTGCAGCAGTGCGCAGTGATATGCCTACGCTTCCAGCCCAACTGCGTGCGCAGTGGCAAAGTGAATTTGGCTTAAGCGCCTATGATGCCCAGTTACTCACGCAAGACCGCGATACAGCAAAAATCTTTGAGCAATTGCTAGTGCTAGTCGGCAAACCATTGGCAAAAGCTGCCGCTAATTTAATTGCGGGAGAGTTTGCCTCTTCTTTAAATCGTGCCGGTATTGTCAGTGCAAATGCACCTTTAAAGGCAGAGCATTTAGCGCCTTTATTGACACGGGTTGCAGATGGTACGATCTCCAATAAGATTGCTAAAGATATTTTTGCCATCCTGTGGGAAGACGCTCTCGCAGAGAAAGCCATCAGCACTGTTGATCAAGTGATTGATGCGCAGGGTTTGAAGCAAATTAGCGATAGTGGGGCGCTTGCAGTGATTATTGATCAGGTCTTAGCGGCGAATCAAAAGTCAGTGGAGGAGTTTCGTGCTGGCAAAGAAAAAGCATTTAATGCTTTGGTGGGGCAAATTATGAAAGCGTCACAAGGCAAAGCCAATCCAGGTCAAGTCAATGAATTGCTGCGTAAAAAACTCGGCTAATTTAGACTAAAAATCATCCATAGAGAGAAATATGAGTGCAATTGATCCACAGCAGACTGAGCAAGAAGAATTAGTAGCAGAGTGGTTGCGTGCGACACCGGGCTTCTTTGAGCGTTATGCAGACCTGTTTAATGAAATTCGCTTAAAGCATCCCCATGAGGATCGTGCAATCTCCTTGCAAGAGCGGCAGATGACCATGCTGCGCTCACAAAATCAAGAGTTAAACCGTCGCCTTAGTGAGATGTTGCATTTTGGTAGTCGAAACGATAAGACGCAGCAAAATTTGGTGTCTTGGTTGCTACGCCTGATGCGAGCAAACAATAAAGGTGATGTAGATGGGGCTGTAACGACGGGTTTGGCTGAGGTATTTGAAGTGGAGTCTGCACAAATTCTGGCGCCGAATGTTGCCTTTGGTCCTTGGGTTGATAAGCCTTTGTGCGGCTCTGCCAAAGAGCTTGCTGCAGCTAGCGTTGATCTATTGGCAACGCAAGTAAGGATAAACCCAGAGTGGCAAAGCATGGTTGCCATTGGCTTGCCCTTGGGTAAAAGCTTAGGGGTCTCTCAGGCGCCGGCAGTCTTGCTACTAGCTAGTAGAGATGAAACGCGTTTTACAGCAGATATGGGCGCCTTTTATTTACGCCAGATTGCCGAATTAACCGCTGCAGCTTTGGATCGCATCCAGGCCTATGAGCAAACTGCCAGCTGAACTTCATCCGCTCGTGGCTGAGTATTTGCATGAGCTCCACGTATTGCGGCAACTGTCACCGCATACCCTAAAAGCCTATTGCGCTGATCTTCATGAACTACAAACATTCGCAGCAGACGATGCGATTGAGTTGCTCAAGGTAAGTAATGCCCATGTGCGCCGTTGGGCAGGCCGCTTACATGCCAAGAATAAATCTTCACGCACGATTGCCAGAGCACTTTCTGCCTGGCGTGGCTGGTATGACTGGTTGACCGAAAAAGATACGCGCCGCGCTGCTCAGGCGGGACGAGTGACTCAGAACCTGGTTGCAAATCCAGTCGACGATGTTAAAGCTCCTAAGCGGCTGAAGTCTTTACCTAAGGCCCTCTCTGTAGAGCAGGCACTGGCTTTGGTAAATCAAGCAGTTAAAGAGGCTGCTGACACAGCAGATTTAGAAACAGTGCGTGATGCCGCCATCATCGACCTACTCTATTCTTCTGGTTTGCGTTTATCAGAGCTTCTGGGTATCGATGTCCTGCAAAGCAAAGGTCGCCAACATGAATCTGCTGGCTGGCTAGATTGGGATGCAGCAGAAGTTACAGTTTTGGGTAAAGGTGGCAAACGCCGCTCAGTCCCTGTGGGCGTCCCAGCAATGCAATCTTTAAAAGCCTGGCGCGAGGTGCGTGAGTTGCTTGAAAAAGCACGCGATTCAGCTGCCTTATTTGTTTCAGCAACAGGCGCACGTTTATCACCTCGGACGGTACAGGCACGTTTGCGTACTTTAGCTATGCGGGCAGGACTGCCAACCCATGTCCATCCTCACATGATGCGACACAGTTTTGCTAGCCATGTACTGCAATCTTCGCAAGATTTGCGGGCAGTACAAGAAATGCTGGGGCATGCCAGTATTGCCAGCACTCAGATTTATACCTCTTTAGATTTTCAGCACCTGGCACAAGCTTACGATAAAGCCCATCCTCGTGCAAAGGCTGGTAAAGCCTGAAGAACTAGGTAATATATTAGGTTTCCTATTTGGGAAAAGTATTTCTAGATTTTGATTGGATCAAAAATGGCATTAATTCCGGTAACAATTCTGACAGGCTTTTTGGGTAGCGGCAAAACGACTTTGCTCAAACATATCTTGACTGAGCAACATGGTAAAAAAATTGCCGTGATTGAGAATGAGTTCGGGGAAGAAAATATCGATAACGATATTTTGGTACAAGACAATCAAGAGAACATTGTGCAAATGAGTAATGGTTGTATTTGTTGCACGATTCGTGGTGACCTTGTAGAGGCCCTTAATACCCTTTGGGAGCAGCGCAAAGACAAAAAGATTAGCTTTGAGCGTGTCGTGATTGAAACAACGGGTATTGCAAATCCAGGTCCCGTAGCCCAAACTTTTTTTATGGATGATGACGTTGCAGACCACTATGTATTGGACGCAGTCGTCACTTTAGTAGATGCAAAACATGGGCAACACCAGTTAACCGAGCACGAGGAGGCACAGCGTCAGGTGGGTTTTGCCGATCAAATATTTATTACGAAGACGGATTTAGTTACGCCTGCAGAGGTTGAGGCCTTGCGCAATCGCTTGATGCATATGAATCCACGCGCACCGATTCAGGGCATCTCTAAGGGTATTGTTCCGCTAGATGCTGTTTTGGATCTGAAGGGCTTTAATTTAAATGCCAAGCTAGAAATCGACCCCCATTTTTTAGCCCAAGAGGATCACGACCATACGGATTGCGGCCATGATCATAGTCACGACCATCACGATCATAGTCACGATCACCATGGCCATGCTGGTCATACAGACCGTATCCAATCCTTTGTTTTTCGTAGTGATAAACCCTTTGACCATAAAAAATTAGAAGACTTCCTGGGGGGCATTTTGGAGGTCTTTGGCGAGAAGATGTTGCGCTACAAAGGGGTGCTATATGTGAAGGGCAGTAAGCAAAAAGTGGTGTTTCAGGGGGTTCATCAGATGATGGGGAGCGATATGGCGGGTTTATGGGGTACGGAAACTAAGCAAACCCGCATGGTCTTTATCGGCATCGATTTACCTAAGGACACCCTGCTGGCTGGCCTAGAGGGCTGTTTGGCTTGATAAAATTCAAGTACAATCCGCCGCCACGGTCGATATTGATCAGTATGAATAAAAGGGCTGTAAAACTTAGGCAGAATGGGGCAATAATGCTTCAAAATCAGGAAAGAACGAAATGACGGTAAAAACACCCACAAAATCGACGGCTGCGGCAAAAGCTTCTAGTAAAGCTGTCAAAGGTGCGCCTTTAACAGAGCTTGAATTGCTCAAGATGCCTGAAAAGGACTACATGAATGCGGGTCAACTTGATTTCTTCCGTCAGAAGTTGCTGACCTTAAAAAATGACATCTTGAAAAATGCTTTTGAAACTACAGAGCATCTTCGTGAAAATATTTTGGTACCTGATCCAGCAGATCGTGCAACGATCGAAGAAGAGCATGCACTGGAATTGCGTACGCGTGATCGTGAGCGCAAATTACTCAAAAAGGTAGAGCAGGCATTGGCCCGGATTGAGACTGCAGACTATGGTTGGTGCGAAGAGACTGGCGAACCGATCGGCTTAAACCGCCTGATTGCCCGTCCAACAGCCAACTTATCTCTTGAGGCTCAAGAGCGTCGTGAACTGCGTCAAAAATTATTTGGCGATTGATGACTAGTCAAGCACCCTCCATTAGTGATATCCCTCCTTTATTAAAGGCGGAGATACTCGCCGAGGCTTTGCCTTACATTCGGGCTTATCACGGCAAAACGATTGTGATTAAGTACGGCGGAAACGCTATGGTGGAAGATCGCCTCAAAGAAAGTTTTGCGCGTGATGTGATTTTGCTCAAATTAGTGGGTATGAATCCCGTGGTAGTACATGGCGGTGGACCTCAAATTGACGAAGCGCTGAAAAAAATTGGTAAGACCGGCACCTTTATTCAAGGTATGCGTGTTACGGATGAAGAAACCATGGAAGTCGTGGAATGGGTTCTCGGTGGCGAAGTGCAGCAAGATATTGTGATGCTGATTAATCACTTTGGCGGCCAGGCAGTCGGCTTGACGGGCAAAGATGGCGGCTTAATTCGGGCTAAGAAAATGTTTGTAGCTGATGAAAAGCAGGCTGGTAAAACGATTGATCTTGGCTTTGTGGGTGAGATCCAAGCCATTAATCCTGCAGTAGTGAAAGCCTTGCAAGATGACGCATTTATTCCGGTAATTTCACCGATTGGATTTAGTGAAGAAGGCCAGGCCTACAACATCAATGCGGATTTAGTCGCCGGCAAAATGGCGGAAATTTTGCACGCAGAAAAATTGGTGATGATGACCAATATTCCTGGTGTGATGGATAAAAATGGCAAGCTTCTAACAGACCTCACGGCCCGTGAGATTGAGGGCTTGTTTGCTGATGGGACTATTTCTGGTGGGATGTTGCCAAAGATTTCTTCAGCTTTAGACGCGGCAAAGAGTGGCGTGAATTCAGTTCATATTATTGATGGCAGAATAGAACATTCCTTGTTACTTGAGATTCTGACTGAGCAAGCATTCGGAACCATGATTCGCTCGCGTTAAGAGTGCCATAAGAGAGATGACATGCGTGATTCTTTAGATCCTACTTCATCGCCGATTGAAGCTTCGACTTCCGAAGAGGGTAAGACTCGTAAGCGTCCTCGCCCAGGAGAGCGCCGCTTACAAATTTTGCAAGTCTTGGCTGAGATGTTGCAAAACCCTAAGGGTGAGCGTGTAACGACTGCTGCTTTGGCAGCAAAAATTCAAGTTTCGGAAGCAGCGCTCTATCGCCATTTCGCCAGTAAGGCACAGATGTTTGAGGGACTCATTGCTTTTATCGAGCAAACAATTTTTGGTTTAATTAATCAGATCAACCAAAAAGAAGAGTCAGGCCTTGCACAAGCCAGAGGGATTTTGCAAATGTTGCTATTTTTTGCCGAAAAAAATCCTGGCATGACCCGAGTGCTCCTAGGCGATGCTTTATTCCAAGAAGATGATCGTTTGCAAGAGCGGATTACCCAAGTGCTGGATCGTGTCGAGGCATCCTTAAAGCAGGCACTACGGATTGGTCAAACGCAAGGTGGCGCTTTAGCAAACCTTAGTCAAGATGATATTAGTGTTCGGGCAGCAATTCTTATGAGTTACGTTTTAGGGCGTTGGCATCGATTTGCTCGTAGCGGCTTTAAAAAACTGCCAACGGATGCATCTGATGCAAGCCTACGCATTCTTCTATCCGAATGAGCGAGCTACACCTCTCTAGAAATACAATCCACTTTGCCGAGCCCTTGCCTTTGCAAAATGGCGCCATATTGGCCAACTATGATTTAGTGATCGAAACTTACGGCAAGCTCAATGCTGCTAAAAGTAATGCAGTATTGGTATGCCATGCCTTAAATGCGTCGCATCATGTAGCTGGCCCTAACCCCGATGATGCGAGTGATATTGGCTGGTGGGACAACATGATTGGCCCCGGTAAACCAGTTGATACAGATCATTTTTTTGTGATTGGGGTCAATAACTTAGGCTCTTGTTTTGGATCAACTGGTCCAATGAGTATTAATCCTGTAAGCGGCAAACCTTACGGCGCCGATTTTCCAGTGATTACCGTCGAGGATTGGGTGAATACCCAAGCCCGTTTGGCCGATAAATTGGGCATTCGTTGTTTTGCTGCGGTGATGGGAGGCAGCTTAGGTGGCATGCAAGCTATGGCTTGGTCTATTCAATTTCCAAAGCGTTTAGCACACTGCATAGTGATTGCTTCCACCCCAACACTAAGTGCTCAGAATATTGCATTTAATGAGGTTGCTCGTAATGCTATTTTGTCTGATCCTGATTTTCATGGCGGTAATTACTATGAGCATGGTGTGGTTCCAAAAAGCGGCCTGAAATTGGCAAGGATGGTGGGACACATTACGTATTTGTCAGACGACGATATGGCAGAAAAATTTGGGCGCGAGCTACAACGCCCTGATGGCGAGTCGCACGACTACCGCTTTAGTTTTGGTGTGGAGTTTGAGGTAGAGAGTTACTTGCGCCATCAAGGCGATAAGTTTTCCAAGTACTTTGATGCCAATACCTATCTGCTGATTACGAGAGCATTAGATTACTTTGACCCCTCCAGGAGGTATGGTGGTAGCTTGAATCGTACTTTGGCTGAGGTGCAGGCGAAGTTTTTGGTGGTAAGTTTTTCTACCGACTGGCGCTTTCCTCCCAATCGTAGTCGTGAAATCGTTCAATCTTTACTCAGCAACAAGAGTGAAGTAAGTTATGCAGAAATCGATGCACCCCATGGTCATGACGCTTTCCTATTGGATGATCCGCGTTATCACAATCTGATTCGAGCCTATTTTGAGCAAATGCTAGAACAAGGAGTTAGATCTTGATGCGCGCTGACTTTGCCGCCATTGCGCAATGGATTAACGCTGATAGCTCAGTACTCGATCTGGGGTGTGGCGACGGCAGCTTTCTGGAGTATTTAAAGAAACAAAAACTAGTACATGCTTACGGCGTAGAGATTGATGATGCCCGCGTACTATCTTGTGTGAAAAAAAGCTTGAATGTGATTCAGCAAGATTTGGAGGGTGGCTTAGCGCTCTTTGAGAATGATAGTTTTGATACAGTCGTGTTATCGCAGACACTTCAAACCATTCATGAAACCGAGAAGATTTTGCGTGAGGTAGTGCGTGTTGGCAAAGAGTCGATTGTGTCCTTCCCAAATTTTGGGCATTGGTCGCATCGTCTTGCTGTTGGCTTTGGCCATATGCCTGTATCTAAGAGCCTGCCCTACCAGTGGTACAACACCCCTAACGTGCGCGTACTTACGGTAGCTGACTTTGAAAAATTAGCTTCCAGCTTAGGCTTGAAGATTTTGGATCAATGCATTTTGCATGACGGTCGCATAGTGACTTTGATGCCTAATTTGTTCGGAAGCTTAGCGTTATTCCGCGTTCGCCGTGCTTAATAGTGCGCAGTCCTGGCTAAAAGATTTTCGGGTATATCTCGAGTGGCCTTGTCTGAGAATGCTCTTCTTAGGTTTTTCTGCAGGCCTACCCCTACTACTGATTTTGGGAACTCTCAGTTTTTGGTTAAGAGAGGCGGGCATTGATCGCAGCACGATTGGCTACCTCACTTGGGTAGGATTAATTTATGCCTTCAAGTGGATGTGGGCCCCCTTAGTAGATCGCTTACCTATTCCTCTGCTAACCAAGCTTTTTGGTCGTAGACGGAGTTGGTTGTTATTTGCACAGGCTTTAATCGTAATAGGGTTGATCGGGATGGCGAGTATTGATCCTAAGGCACAGCTCACACCGATTGTTTGGTGTGCATTGTTAGTAGCTTTTGGTTCCGCTACACAAGATATTGCCCTAGATGCTTTTCGGATTGAATCTGCTGACAGTGATCACCAAGCAGCTTTAGCGGCAACCTATCAAACGGGTTATCGACTCGCTTTGATATGGGCGGGCGCCGGTGTTTTATGGCTGGCTGCGCGGGTCGAAACAAGCGCTGGTACTTATGATGCGAGTGCTTGGCAATTCGCTTATCTCTGTATGGCTGCTTCTATTGGAGTAGGCGTAGTGACAACCTTATTTAGCAAAGAGCCTATTAGGCTTGAGTTAGCTAAAGCACGGAATGCCAAAGCGTGGCTTCATCAAACTTTGATTGAACCTTTTGCGGATTTTATTAAACGCTATCGTTGGCATGCATTTTTAATTTTAGCTTTAATTGCTATATATCGGATTAGTGATGTGGTGATGGGCATCATGGCCAATCCCTTTTATGTCGATATGGGCTATACCAAAGATGAGGTAGCAGCTGTTAGTAAAGTGTTTGGCGTCATCATGACGCTAGTGGGCGCTTTTATTGGCGGCGTTTTCACTTTACGGTTTGGCGTCATGCGAATTTTATTCTTAGGGGCCGCCCTATCTGCCATAAGTAATATTCTGTTTGCTTGGCTAGCAACCCAAGGCCATAACCTCAATGGTTTAGTTTGGGTGATTTCTGCAGACAATCTCAGCTCGGGTATTGCTACTGCGGCATTTATTGCATTCTTATCATCATTAACGAATATTCAGTACTCGGCTACGCAGTATGCTTTGTTTAGCTCCATGATGTTGTTACTACCTAAGTGGCTGGCTGGCTTTTCAGGTGTATTTGTAGATAGCTTCGGTTATCCTACTTTTTTCATCGGGACGGCCATTATTGGCGCACCCGTGTTAATTCTGATTTGGTGCGCGATGCACTTTAAAGTGGTTGAGTTAAAGAAGCATGATGCGCCACTCATGACGGACTAGAGAGACCAGTCATAATCTACCGTCAGTGGTGCATGATCTGAGAAGCGCTCATCTTTAAAGACAGCTGTACTTTTTGCACTAGCAGCAATGCCTGGAGTGGTGATCTGATAGTCAATCCGCCACCCTACATTTTTCGTATAGGCTTGCCCCCGATTACTCCACCAGGTATAGCAAGCATCACTCGCTGCGGGTTCCAGTTTTCGGTAAACATCGACATAACCCACTTGAGAAAATAAATTAGTAAGCCAGGCCCGTTCCTCAGGTAAAAATCCCGAATTCTTAAGATTGCCTTTCCAGTTCTTCAGATCGATTTCTTGGTGGGCGATATTGACATCTCCACAAAGTACGATTTCTCGCCCTGATTTTTTCAGCGCAATGAGGTGGGGCAGAAAAGAGTCTAGGTAGCGATATTTCGCTTCTTGTCGTTCAGGGGAGCTAGACCCAGAGGGCATATAAACAGAAATCACTGATAACTGCTTAAAGCGGGCTTCAACGTAACGACCTTCGGCATCAAACTCTGTATTGCCATAGCCATACAGAACGTCGTCGGGTTTATGGGGAGTATAGATTCCACAGCCGCTATAGCCTTTTTTCTCCGCATGGTGGAAGAAGCCATGCAGGCCATTAGGATTGAGGATGGCCTCCTCCAGATCGTCTCGTTGGGCTTTTAACTCCTGCATACATACGAAATCAGCCTGCTGCTGAATGACCCAAGGTAAAAACCCTTTTTTGACCGCAGAGCGGATACCGTTGAGGTTGGCAGAAATGATGCGTAACATATAGGCCTATGAGCTCAAAAAATTCTAATCAAGATAACTTTATTCGTTTTGCCTTAGAGGCAAATGTTTTGTCGTTTGGGGAGTTTAAAACCAAAGCGGGGCGACTTTCCCCTTATTTTTTTAATGCAGGCCAATTTAATGATGGCGTTCGTTTAAGTGCCTTGGGGCGTTACTACGCTAAAGCCTTACAAGAATCCAATATTCAATATGACATGCTCTACGGACCGGCCTATAAAGGGATTGCTTTGGCGGCGGCAACAGTGATTGCTTTGGCCGATAGCGGTCGGAGCGTGCCATACGCATACAACCGTAAAGAAGCCAAGGATCATGGTGAGGGCGGTTCTTTGGTGGGCGCCCCAGTCAAAGGCAGAGTCGTCATCATTGACGATGTGATTTCTGCTGGGACTTCAGTGCGAGAGTCAGTTGCTTTGATTCGGGCTGCAGGAGCAGAGCCAGCAGCAGTACTCATTGCACTTGATCGGATGGAAAAATCAGGCACGGCAACGGAGATCGGTAATCAATCAGCAGTGCAAGCGGTTGAGCAAGAGTTTGGATTGCCTGTAGTAGCGATTGCTAACCTTACAGACTTAATGACTTTCTTAGCAGCCTCGAGTGATACTCAGTTAAGCAATTATTTACCTGCTGTGAAAGCTTACCGCGAAAAGTACGGCATTTAAGACTCCACTAGTTCGGTCTCGCCCTCAAACACCGTAGTTGCAGGACCCGTCATGATGACGCTTTGAGCGACTTCATTGACCAGTCCACCCCAAGCAATCTGGAGATCACCACCTCGAGTATGGACCGTGACAGGTGAATCCAATAAGCCACGACGAATACCTGACACTATTGCGGCACATGCACCAGTACCGCAAGCCAGTGTTTCACCAGCACCACGCTCAAAGACGCGCAATTGAATCTCCTGGCGATTCAAAACTTGCATATACCCTGCATTGACCTTCTTCGGAAAAGCGGGATGACACTCAATAGATGCCCCCTCCTCTAAAACAGGCGCGCTATTAATATCACCGACTACTTGAACAGCATGGGGATTGCCCATCGAGAGCACGCCAACCCAGCTATCGTGCGGTGCTGGGGTTTGAATAGGAAGGGCATAGAGCATTTCATGAAACTCTTGCTTGCTTGCTAAGCCACTTGCATCAAACGGAATTTGGCTATGTTCAAAAATCGGCGCACCCATATTCACTTCTACTTGACCATCGGGATGGGCGTGCAAGATCAGAACAGTGTGCGCTACTTCAACACGCAATGGATTTTTATCGGATAGTCCTTGGTCAATCACAAAACGAACAAAGCAGCGTGAGCCGTTGCCACACTGCTCAACTTCACCACCATCCGCATTGAAAATACGATATCGAAAATCAGCATCTGGACGCGTTGCTTTTTCTACCAATAAAATTTGATCTGCACCGATACCAAATTGGCGATGCGCCAGTCTTTGCCATTGCTCACGTGTGATATTGCTAAGGTCTTGATCAATACCATTGAGCACAATGAAATCATTACCAGCACCATGCATTTTGGTGAAGCGCAACTTACGTGAAGCTTTACTGAAATTCGTACTCAAAAGATTTCCAATTCTTTATTGATGCTTACTCTCGTATTTACTCTCTACGTCATGCATGTTACCTTGCCGATCTTTTGGAGACAAGCGGGCTACTGAACTCAGGATGGGTCTGGAGGCAACTCAGCACCACTAGGATGTTTATAGCGGTTATAAGCCCAGATAAATTGATTGGGCGCAAGCAAAATAGCCTGTTCGATAGCAGCGTTAATCTCACTAGCTGCGATTGTCGAGTCATCCGAAAGTTGCGCTAATCTTTTGGCCTGCATTAACCAACCCTTACCTAGGCCTTTACGTATTGCAGTAAACATCACCACTGGCGTGTGATTGCGATTAGCCAATCGTGCTGGTAGTGGAGTGGTGTATGCGGGCCGCCTAAAGAACGGCACCCAAACACCTTCACCGCCACTAGGCACTTGATCGGGAAGAATGCCAATTGCTTCACCACGCGTTAAGGCGCGAGTCATTTGGCGAACACCGTGCAGATTAGTAGGCACGAAATGCATATTAGGATAGGCACGTCCTGCTTCAACGATATCGTTGAGCCAAGCTTGCCGTGAGGGGCGATAGAGAATGGTTGCAGGAAAGTGCTGCGCCAGTACTCGGGGAATAATTTCAAAACCGCCTAAATGGGGTGTCAGCATCACGAGGCCATGACCCTCACCAATCGCCTCTTCAACCAGATGCCAGTCTTGTATCTCGACCAGATCTAATGCTTTTTTCGGGTTGCGCCATATCCATAGGCTATCTGAGAAGAGTTGCCCAGAAGCAGCGCTAGCCCTCCAGATTTGGTGGGGCAGGTGATATTGCTTCACTACCGCCTCGTATTGAGTCCGAAAAAGTGCTCGATATTGTGCAGAACCCACGTAGGCTAGCATCCCTAAAACAGCCCCCATGACTTGAACTAGGCATAGCGGCAATACGGCTATCGTATTGAGTATCAAATTGAGAAGTAGTTTACGCACCTATCTATGATATTCAATAAGGGCTAGAGGGCCAAATTTTTCACTTCCCAACATCAATCTGGCAGTTTTCGGATAGAATTGAAATATCGCTGAGTTAAGACAACTTGCAGGGCGATTAAAAATTCTGCTAAAGCGTCGCCGTTGTGGTTCCTGGCACGTCGAGTTGTCCAACTGATCGTGTTAATTTTTTAAAGGAATATGCAATGGCAAATGATTACTTCTTCACCTCAGAATCCGTTTCTGAAGGTCACCCCGATAAAGTAGCAGATCAAATTTCAGATGCGATCTTAGATGCTATTTTGGCTCAAGACCCAACCGCCCGTGTTGCGGCAGAAACCTTGTGTAATACCGGCTTAGTAGTACTTGCCGGTGAAATCACTACCACTGCGAATGTGGATTACATTCAAGTAGCACGCAATACTTTGCGTGAAATTGGTTATGACAATACGGACTACGGTATTGACTACAGAGGTTGCGCAGTCCTAGTGGCCTACGACAAGCAGAGTCCAGACATTGCTCAGGGCGTAGACAAGGCGCATGATGACGGATTAGATCAAGGCGCTGGCGACCAGGGTTTGATGTTCGGTTATGCCTGTGATGAGACCGCAGAGCTGATGCCTTTACCGATTCATTTGTCACATCGCTTGGTAGAGCGTCAATCTCAATTGCGCCGTGATGGCCGCCTCAATTGGTTGCGCCCAGACGCAAAGTCACAAGTGACCTTACGCTATGTAGATGGCAAACCTGACTCTATTGATACCGTAGTGCTATCGACTCAGCATGATGAAGCAATTTCTCTTGAGAAATTGCGTGAAGCGGTGATTGAAGAAATCATCAAACCCGTATTGCCAAAGCATCTTATTAAAGGCGCAATCAATTTCTTAGTGAACCCTACTGGCCGATTTGTGATTGGCGGTCCGCAAGGTGATTGTGGATTAACTGGACGCAAAATTATTGTGGATACCTACGGTGGTGCAGCCCCTCACGGTGGTGGTGCCTTCTCTGGTAAGGATCCCTCTAAGGTTGACCGCTCTGCTGCGTACGCTGGTCGTTACGTTGCTAAAAACGTGGTTGCTGCTGGTTTAGCTAGTAAGTGCTTGATTCAGATCTCTTACGCGATTGGTGTGGCTAAGCCTACTTCAGTGATGGTCAGCACCTTTGGTACTGGCAAGATTTCTGATGAAAAGATTGCCCAATTGGTATCAGAGCACTTTGACCTACGTCCTAAAGGGATTGTGAAGATGCTGAACCTCTTGCGCCCGATTTATCGCAAGACAGCTGCTTACGGCCACTTTGGTCGTGAAGAACCAGAATTCACCTGGGAGCAGTGCGATAAGGCACCTGTATTGCGTGCCGCCGCAGGCCTGTAAGCATGAATTTGTAGTATTGATGCCAAATATGGCGAAATTGATTACAATTTCGCCATACCTTTAAGGAGCGTTGCAAGGAACACTGAGAACCAGTGCTTCCCCAGGCTTGAAGGGAGCAAGTCCTTAAACGGGATTCGCTAATTGCAACCGCGCTCGCTAACCCATGATTCAATGGCTAGCGAGTTTCTACTCCAGCATTGAATCGTATTTAGCTGGAGCATGAATGAATACCGTTACTGATTTAAATAATTTCGTTGTAAACCGTTGCGCGATTGCCGATATCACTTTGGCTGATTTTGGCCGTAAAGAAATCGCGATTGCTGAAACGGAGATGCCTGGCTTAATCGCCATTCGTGATGAGTTTGCTGCTCAGCAGCCCTTGCGCGGTGCCCGTATTACAGGCTCATTGCACATGACCATTCAAACTGCAGTGTTGATTGAAACTTTAGAGGCGCTTGGTGCAGCGGTGCAATGGGCTTCTTGCAATATTTTCTCAACGCAAGATCATGCTGCTGCGGCGATTGCTGCAAACGGCACTCCCGTGTTTGCTATTAAAGGTGAGACCCTAGAGCAATATTGGGACTATACCCACCGTATTTTCGAGTGGGCTGATGGCGGCTTTACGAATATGATTTTGGATGATGGTGGCGATGCTACCCTTTTGCTGCATCTCGGTGCACGTGCTGAAAAAGATCAGGCTTGTATTGGTCATCCAACAAGTGAAGAAGAAACCATTTTATTTGCAACGATTAAAAAGAAATTAGCAATCGATCCAACTTGGTACTCCACTCGCTTAGATAAAGTTAAAGGCGTTACTGAAGAGACAACTACTGGTGTACATCGCTTGTATCAAATGTTTGCTAAAGGTGAACTGAAGTTCCCAGCGATCAATGTGAATGATTCTGTGACGAAGAGTAAGTTCGATAATCTCTACGGTTGCCGTGAGTCATTAGTCGATGCAATCAAGCGTGCTACGGACGTGATGGTGGCTGGTAAGGTTGCCGTGGTGTGTGGTTACGGCGATGTGGGTAAAGGCTCAGCCCAAGCATTGCGTGCCTTGTCTGCCCAAGTTTGGGTCACTGAAGTTGATCCTATTTGTGCATTGCAAGCAGCCATGGAAGGCTATCGTGTAGTTACTATGGACTACGCTGCGGATAAAGCAGATATTTTTGTATCGGCAACAGGTAACTATCACGTAATCACGCATGACCATATGGCGAAGATGAAAAACCAAGCCATCGTTTGCAACATTGGTCACTTTGATAATGAGATTGATGTTGCAGGTATTGAAAAATATAAGTGGGAAGAAATTAAACCCCAAGTTGACCATGTGATTTTCCCTGCAGCCAATGGCAAGCCAGAGAAGCGCATCATCATTTTGGCTAAAGGTCGCTTAGTGAACCTCGGTTGCGGTACCGGTCATCCTTCATACGTTATGAGCTCTTCATTTGCAAACCAAGTGATCGCCCAGATCGAATTATGGAATGCAGTCGGCACAGATAAATACCCAGTCGGTGTTTACACTTTGCCGAAGCATTTGGATGAGAAGGTAGCCCGCTTACAGCTCAAGACATTGAATGCACAGCTTACTGTCTTGTCTGATCAGCAAGCAACGTATATTGGTGTAACGAAGGAAGGCCCTTACAAGACCGAACACTATCGTTATTAAAAAATAGCAGGTAGTAGCAGATATTATTTAATAGATACATAGGCCCAAGATCATGGAATTAAGCGTCGAATTCTTTCCTCCTAAAACACCGGAAGGTGAGAGTAAGTTGCATCTCGTACGCGAGCGTTTGAGTGAGTCACTCAAGCCCGCGTTCTATTCTGTGACTTTTGGTGCCGGTGGCTCTACCCAGTCTGGCACATTAAAAGTAGTCAGTGATATTCATGCTACTGGTGCAGCAGTTGCTCCGCATTTATCTTGTGTGGGTAGCTCACGTGAGAGCGTACGTGAAATGCTCAAGCAATACCAAGCTCTAGGCGTTAAACGCATTGTTGCTTTGCGTGGTGATTTACCTTCTGGTATGGGTCAGTATGGTGAGTTTCATCATGCTAATGAGTTGGTGGAGTTTATTCGTACAGAAACGGGTGATTGGTTTCATATTGATGTGGCTGCTTATCCAGAAACCCATCCGCAGGCTAGATCGCCGGCAACCGATATTGATTTTTTTGTACAGAAGATGAAGGCAGGCGCTAACTCTGCAGTCACACAATACTTTTATAACAGCGATGCGTACTTCCGTTTCGTTGATGAGGCTTATGAATTAGGTGTTACTCAGCCGGTAATTGCAGGCATTATGCCGATCAACAATAGCACCCAGTTGCTGCGTTTTTCAGATGCGTGTGGTGCAGAGATTCCGCGGTGGATTCGTCTCAGACTTCAATCCTATGGCGATGACGTTGCTTCTATCCGAGCTTTTGGTGAAGAGGTAGTGACCGATCTATGCGATCAGCTATTAACTGCCGGTGCACCTGGTTTGCACTTCTATTCTCTGAACCAAGCAGATGCTGTTTTAGCCATTGCTGATAATTTAAGCCTAGACAGACTGCCTAGGCAAATAAGACAATAATCACGATCAAGAGCTTAGCCAAGTAAGCCTGACTCGGTCAACATTCCATCTAAGGGCTCATCATGAGTTTGAGCCTGCCACTGGGCATCATTGAGTTTCTGCCAATCAAAACCAAGGCCGATACAAATGAGATCTGGTTTAGTTTTGCGTAGCTGCGCTAAGGTGCGGTCAAAATAGCCACCGCCATAACCCAGACGCCAGTAATGGTTTATGGCACTTGTACTTATCACATCACTCGATTGAGACCACCCCACGCAGGGGATCAAAATACAGTCTGGAATGACTTGAGGCCTTAGAAAATTATTGGGGTCGGGTTCTGGAACACCATGCTGGCTAGGTATCAGGATGTCATCCCTATGCCAGGCATAAAAATCCAGATGTTTATCAGGGCGCGCAAAAGGTAGACAAAGGATTCGTTCAGGTGACTGGTCAGCCCAGTCCAACAGGGTCGGGCGGACATCAATTTCAGACTGAATCGGGCAATATAGAGCAACCGAGCGAATCTGGGCTTCTGATTCCGCAAGAAACTCCGCTAGCCCGCTGAAAAGCGCTGCTCTTGCTGCGTCATAGCGGGCGCTTGCCACAAATTGTTTTCTTTGGGCGAGTAAGTCCTGCCGTAGTGTTTTTGGAGAATTGCCGTGCATATCAACCATTATCAGGCGAAAATTGAGAAATATAGTAAATCGATAAGGCCATATAGTGGAAAAGAAGTTCAACGATTTAAGTATTTTGCATAAAACCTTAGGCTTGCTGCTATCGCTCACCTTGCTAGTTTGTACGCCCGTACTCGCTGCAGAGAAAGCAAAAAAAGCAATTCAGCCTAAAGAAAGTAAGGCCTCTACATTTGAAATGACGGATGCTGATCGTACTTTTATTGAGTTACGTGATGCCGCTAGAAAAAATGATGTTGCTCGCACACAAACACTTGCTGCAAGTCTGGCCAATTACCCCTATGAAGACTACGTAGCCTATTTCCGTATCAAGCCGCAGTTATTTGATAATGCTGGTGTAGCTCGTGCAGATACGAATGCAGATGCGCAGGTACTGGCTTTCTTAAACCAATATCAGGGTACCGCTCTAGCAGATCGGATGCGTAATGATTGGTTGCTGGTCTTGGGTAAGCGCAAAGATTGGTCACGCTTTGATATGGAATATCCCAAGTTTGCTTTGGATGACGATACGCAGTTGAAATGCTATGCGCTGCAATCTAAGTTGATACAAGGTGAGAACCCTATGAAGTTAGCGATGGATGCACGTGCCGTGTTGCTTGATCCTCGCTTTTTTGGCTTAGCTTGCCAAGAGCTCGTCCCTGCTTTAGTGGGGGCTGGTGGAATGACGCCGAGTGAGGCAAAGGCCTTGGGTCGGGCTGCTGGTGAGCTTGGTTTTGAGACAATGTCTCGCCGTCTTGGCGGTGAAGATCCCATCGCTGAAATTGTGAAGGCCGCCAGAGCAGATCCTGCAAAAGCATTTAAGGATTTCTCACAAAATGCTCCTCGCTATAGTAAAGAAAATCAAGCGGTAGCCTGGGGAGTCATTGGGCAGTTTCTGGCTAAAAAATTAGACCCTAGGGCAGATGATGCTTATCGCTTGCAACAGGATCTGGGTTTTAATGAACTCTTATCCACTGAAGGACAGGAGTGGAAAGTACGTGCAGGCTTGCGTGCGAAAGACTGGCTGCTAGTCAAGAATGCGATCGAGGGTATGAATCCTGCAGTACGCAGTAAAGATCCCGCATGGACCTACTGGTATGCACGTGCACTGAAGGCCGAAGGCCAGCATGAAAAAGCCCGTGAGAATTTAGAGTTAGTCAGTGAGCAATTTAATTTTTATGGGCAGTTGGCACGTGAAGATTTAGGTAAATCAAATCATCCACCAGCCCGTACGAAAGTAAATGATGCAGATATAGAAACCATGGCGAGTCGTAAAGGATTTCTTAGGGGCGAACGGTTTTATGCCATGAATTTACGTTTCGAAGGAAATCGTGAATGGAACTGGGAGTTGCGCAATATGAGCGACAAACAGCTATTGGCTGCTGCTGAGTATGCAAAACGCATCGCCCTCTATGACCGCGTAGTCAATACGGCTGACCGTACAAAACAAGAGCATGACTTTAGTCTTCGTTATCCAACGCCATTTCGTGAGGAGTTGACGCCGATTGCCAAGCAAATTGATTTGAACTTAGCTTGGGCATATGGGCTGATTCGTCAAGAATCTCGTTTTATCATGAATGCCTCTTCATCAGTAGGCGCCTCTGGCCTGATGCAAGTCATGCCCAATACTGGAAAGTATGTCGCTAAGAAAATTGGTATGACGAACTATACCAATGACAAACTGAGCGATACCAATATTAATTTAACTTTGGGCAGTAATTATTTAAATATGGTCTTAGTCGATTTGGATGGATCCTGGGTACTTGCATCTGCAGCGTATAACGCAGGCCCCTCACGCTCTAAAGCGTGGCGTGAAAAACTCACAAGTCCAACTGAGGGCGCCATTTTTGCGGAAACGATTCCGTTCTTAGAGACACGGACTTACGTCAAGAATGTGCTTGCCAATTCGATTTACTATTCCTCAGTTATGAATGGTCAGACGACTTCTTTGAAGCAACGCCTAGGTGTAATTACACCTAAGGTAGCCCTCGCATCTGAATTACCTTAAACCTTTAATGAAATCGGATTTTTTATGAAATATGACATTTTGCTGATTGGTGGTAATGGCTTTGTAGGCAGGGTCTTAGCGGCGCAATTGCAAGCTGAGGGATATTCCGTGTTACTGCCTACGCGGCACTTAGCAGCAGCTAGTGAATTACGCATGCTACCTAAGGTTCACATAGAAGATGCTGATGTTCACGAGTTTGATACCTTGCAAAATCTGTGCTCACGCATCCAAGCTAACGGTGCTGTGATTAATTTAGTAGGCGTCTTACATGACAAGCCAGCATTACCTTATGGTGCAGTGTTTAAAGCAGCCCATGTGGATCTACCAAAAAATATTATTACTGCTATGCAACTCAACGGCCTGAAGCGTTATTTACATATGAGTGCTTTAGGAGCTGACTCAAAGGGTCCTTCTATGTATCAGCGCAGTAAAGGTGATGGCGAAGCAGCTGTAAAAGCCAGTAGTCTAGATTGGACTATTTTTAGACCTTCTGTGATTTTTGGCGCCCAAGATCAATTCATTAATTTATTTGCAAAATTAACCAAGATTTTTCCAGCGATGCCTTTGGCTAATTCCACTGCCAAGTTTCAGCCTGTCAGCGTGGATGATGTAGCTGGGGCCTTTACTAAGTCTCTAAAGATGCCGGCTACTATTGGCCAGACATATGACCTTGTTGGAACAACGGTTTACACCATGCGAGAGATTGTCGAACTGGCAGCACGCAAAGTAGACACTCGATGTGCCGTTATTCCTGTTCCAGACTTTGTGGGGTATTTGCAAGCACTGGCTTTTGAGTACCTACCTGTTTCAACTTTGATGTCACGAGACAATATTGCTTCTATGCAGGTGCCAAATATTTTGCCGATTGGCGGTCTAGATGCACTGACTCAAGTATTTGGAATGAGTCGGCGTACGCTTGAAGGTATGAAATAAGTTAATGAAGATCTATGCAGTCGGTGGCGCTATTCGGGATACCCTTATGGGTTTACCAGTACATGACATTGATTATGTCGTGGTGGGTTCCAACGTCGAAGAGATGATCGCTAAGGGCTATCGGCCGGTAGGGAAAGATTTCCCCGTATTCCTGCATCCAGATACTCAGGCAGAGTATGCGCTTGCGCGAACAGAACGAAAAACTGGCAAGGGCTATAAAGGGTTTATGTTTTATGCCGACCCTACTGTCACCTTAGAGCAAGACTTAGAGCGTCGAGACCTCACGATCAATGCAATGGCTCAAGAAGTCGATCAAGAGTGTAATAGGGTGGGACCTATTTTGGATCCCTACAATGGCCAACAGGATTTAGCAGCTAAAGTATTTCGTCATGTATCTGATGCTTTTGCCGAAGATCCTTTGCGACTTTTACGCATTGCGCGTTTTGCAGCACGTTTCCCTACATTTACGATAGCAGCGCAAACTATGAAGGCTTTACAAGCCATTGTGCAATCGAATGAATTAGCCGCACTATCTGCAGAACGTATTTGGCAAGAGTTGGCTAGAGGATTGATGGCTGAGAAGCCAATGCGAATGTTTCAGGTTCTGTTAGATACGGGCGCTGCTAAAACCCTTTTGCCATCAGCGCTCACATTGCAGTTAACTCAAGAGCTTGCCCGCGAAGAATTGATTGTGCGTTTACATTCAATCCATGCTCTGCTCGAGTATCGCTGCGCTGTAGTACTCATGCACCTGCCTAGTGAGCTTATTCGTTCTTGGGCAGAGTGTGTGCGCATGCCTAAGGAGGTGCGAGATTTTTGCGAGATCTTTAGTAAGTTGTATCAACTGATAGAAAAGACCGCTAGTGCAGCTGCTGGGGTATATGAACCCGTTGATGTGTTGACTTGGTTTAACCGCGCAGATGCGTGGCGTAAGCCTGAGCGCACACTAGACTTACTAGGGTTAGCTCAAAGTATTAGTTTGTCAATTCAACCCTTGATGACGAGTTTGCAACAAACCCAAGCGCTGAATACCGCAGCGGTGATCGCTAGTATTCCCTCAGAGAATCGCGCTAATGGTGAGGTCATTCGAAGCGCAGTCGATGCGGCAAGACTTGCTGCTGTGACAGTGGCGCTTAAAAACTAGCAAGACGAGAGACGGTTTCTGCCTCGCAGCCCTGGCAAGTCTTCTAAGGTGTAGTGGAGTACATCGGGTAGAGCAGCGTTGAGGTTCTTCGAAAAAGCAAAGACCTTAAAGAGCTCACCCATTTCAGCTTCTGATAACAGTTTTTGTAATGCATTAGAAATCGGTAAGAAAGTTTTTGGATTGCTGGGGTCACCGATTTCTAGCGCAATATCCCCAATGCCGGCATCGAGTAAATACCCTGCTTGATTGCTCAGATAGACATCGTCTACGGTTTTATTTAATACACTACGCGCTATCTGAGTCCATGCAATATGCGTAGTGATATCACAAAGTCCTGGAAGATAAAAAGGATCTTGAATGGCATGATGGCGATGATGTGCCATGAGCGTTCCAGTAGAACGCTGAGGATGGTAGTACTCGGTCTCCGGAAAGCCATAATCAAAAGTCAGAAATAAGCCAGTATGTAATTGCTTGGCAATTTGTCCAGCCCAAGCGTTGGCTTGCGGATGTAATTCAGTGAGATAGCCTTCCGAGAAATGACCCGTGAGTAAAGCTTCAGGAAGTAAATCTTGTTGAACAGGCCTTCCTACTATCCAATTTAATTTTTCATTGACTGTAGTGACATCATGCCAATGCCAAAAACCATCGTGATAAATAATGGCATCACAGGGGATAGCATCCATCACCTCATTTGCCAGAATGATCCCTTTGAATTGACTTGGCAGGGCGCTAAGCCAATGGCATTGCGTAGATAGGCTGAGCTTTTGAGAAAGCGTCTGCAAGCGCGCCACTTGTCTTTGGGCAAGGTCTGGGGAAATTTCAATAATGTCGTAACGATCAAGAGCAAACCCAAGCTCATGCAGCCGCGTCAAAATAGATTCAGCAAGCTTGCCCGTACCGGCGCCAAACTCCAGAATTTGGGTAGGCAAGCCTTGAGATTGCAGGCCCCGCAGGATAGGTAACAAGGTAGAAACGATTGCAGCCCCAAAGAGCGGACTGATCTCAGGAGCTGTTGTGAAATCTCCACCTGATCCTAATTTATGGGCGCCAGCGCTGTAATAACCCATTCCTGGGGCATATAAAGCCATCTCCATGTACTTAGAGAATGGGATTTTGCCCCCTTGGGAAGCTATTTCAGCCATTATTTGTTGCTGAAGCAGCTCGGTATGAGCCGTTTCTAGGCTGGTCAAGGTAATATCCATAGCTCGCTAGTCTAAGAGAATTTCAGTGAACTTGAGTTCAAACACCTCATCCCAGCCAAATAAAGCGGTTTTAGTGACCGGTGCAGCTAAGCGCCTAGGGCGAGAGATTGCTTTGGAATTTGCCCGTCAAGGTTGGGATATTGCAGTCCATTATGGACATTCAGAGGCGGAAGCACAGGCAACCGTAGCTGAAATTCAAACACTTGGGCGCAAAGCCACAGCATTTAAAGCGGACCTGGCTAAAGAAGCTGAAGTGAAAGCCTTATTTAGCGCCGTCACCTCTGAGTTTGAAAACCTACAGTGCTTGGTTAATAGCGCTTCGATCTTTGAATATGATCGAGCTAATTCAAATACACCTCTGACATCTAAAAACTTGCAAGACCATATGCAGGTTAATTTGACTGCACCGATTTTGTTGTCACAGTGTATGTTCGAATATCAAAAAAGTATCTTAGAAAAAAAATATACATCGGGATCTGCCATTCCCTCAGTGATTCAATTGCTCGATCAGAAGTTAATTAATCTCAATCCAGATCACCTGTCCTACACCTTATCAAAAGTGGCGCTATTAAATTCCGTTGAAATATTGGCCTTTGATTTTGCACCCCATTTAAGAGTGGTCGGCTTGGCTCCGGGAATTACCTTGCTCTCAGGTGATCAAACAGAAGCTGGTTTTACTAAAGCACATCAGATGACGCCTTTGGGTAAATCGTCAACACCTAAGGATGTTGCTCAAGCAGCTGTTTTTTTAGCCAATGCGACAGCGATAACTGGTACCACCTTATATGTAGATGGGGGACAGCACTTAGCGCCTTCTTCACGCGACGTCATGTTTAAAACGAATGAAACATTAAAATAAAAATAAAGAAAATTATGCAAGCTACTCTTTCTCATCCAGCGCTTATGGAATGCCGCCGTTTATTTTTGCGCGACTATGAAGTCAACATTAATATTGGGGTTCACGATTTTGAGAAGCAGGGTGAGCAACGTGTCATTCTGAATGTTGATTTATATGTACCCCTCAATGTCAATACGCCGTCCAATGACCAATTAGATGAAGTAGTAGATTATGACTTTATGCGTGAAACCATTAAGAGATTGTCTTCTAGGGGGCATATTCATTTGCAGGAAACTTTTTGCGATGATATTGTGGCTGCGATGCTGCAGCACCCTAAGGTGATTGCTGCCTGTGTCAGTACCGCCAAGCCGGATGTGTATCCAGATTGCCATTCAGTCGGTGTCGAAGTCTTTCGGATGAAGTCAAGCTAATGCAAGCTGAAAAGCATTCAGTTATGACGGGCGATACTCGTAAAGCGGTGCTTGAAGAGAATAAGCTTGAGAAAAAATTATGTCGTCTAGTTGGGCAAGCTATTGGTGACTTCGGCATGATTGAAGATGGCGATAAAGTCATGGTGTGTGTTTCAGGCGGTAAAGATAGCTATGCCATGCTCGACATTCTCTTAAAGTTACGCGAGCGTGCCCCCATTCATTTTGAGATTGTTGCTGTCAATTTAGATCAAAAACAACCTGGGTTTTCAGAAGAAATTTTGCCGAACTACCTAACTGCTTTGGGCGTACCGTTTCATATTGAGAATCAGGACACCTATAGCATTGTTAAGCGCGTCATTACTGAGGGGAAGACAACCTGTGGTTTATGTTCACGCTTACGGCGAGGCATTTTGTATCGTGTAGCAGATGAGTTGGGTGCGACCAAAATTGCGCTGGGTCATCATCGAGACGACATCTTGGAAACCTTAATGTTGAATATGTTTTTTGCTGGCAAGCTTAAGGGCATGCCACCGAAATTGCGCTCTGATGACGGTAAACACATTGTGATTCGCCCCTTAGCTTATGTTCCTGAAAAGTTGCTTGAGCGTTATGCAGTCGATATGGACTTCCCTATTATTCCTTGCAATTTGTGTGGCAGTCAGCCGAATTTGCAACGGGGTGCGATGAAAGAGATGCTGCGGGATTGGGAAAAGAAATACCCAGGCCGGGTGGAGAATTTATTTCGTTCTATGCACCATATCGTCCCTTCTCATTTGATGGATAGTGAGGCATTTGATTTTCAGAATTTAGAGATTTCTACGGAGCTTTCAGGCATTGCCGCAAGGTCGGCGGGCGATAAGGCGATTGACGAGGCAGAAATCGATGAATTAGCTTGCGGTACGGTGATTCAGGGGTCTTATAATCCCTCTCTATGAACATCGTTATTTTGGCTGCTGGGCAGGGAAAGCGGATGAAATCTGCCTTACCCAAGGTTCTTCAAACCTTGGCTGGCAAACCATTACTGCAATATGTTCTTAACACAGCCCTGGAATTACAAACTAAGAATACAAAAAATGGCCCGATCGTAGTGATTGGTCATGGTGCTGCCGATGTCAAAGCATTTCTTCTTAATGCCGTTAAGCAAGATCCTCGCTATGGCAAAGTGAGCACTGCTATTCAGGCGGAGCAAAAAGGCACAGGCCACGCTGTCTTACAAGCATTACCTAAGCTAGATCTCAACGAGCCTACTTTGGTTCTATATGGCGACGTACCACTGACTAGCAAGAAGACACTGGCTAAATTAGTGACCTTGGCTGATGGTGTGCGTAGACAGGATTGTGCTTTGGCGCTCCTGACGCAAAGCCTAAGCAATCCTAGTGGCTATGGTCGGATTGTGCGTGATATCGATGGCTCAGTGCAAGAGATCGTAGAAGAAAAAGATGCCACCTCTACTCAGAAGAAAATTCAAGAAATTAATACCGGCATTATGGTGCTGCCAAGCAATTCCTTAAAGAAATGGTTAAAGGCCTTGCGTGCCAGCAATGCTCAGGGCGAATATTATTTAACTGATGTGATTGCGATGGCGGTTAAGGATGGCGTACCTATTCGCACTACACAAGCCGATGCTGAATATGAAACGGTAGGCGTCAATAGTCGTGATCAGTTGGCTGCTCTTGAGCGTGTGCATCAACAGCATATTGCTACGCAATTAATGGATGCCGGTGTATCGCTTGCAGATCCTGCGCGTATTGATGTCCGCGGTACTCTTGAGTGCGGGACAGATGTCTTCATTGACGTAGGCTGTGTATTTGAAGGCGATGTCACATTAGGCTCTGGAACACGGATTGGCCCTTACAGCATTATTCGCAATAGTACGATTGGTAAACAGGTTGCCATTCATGCTTTTAGTCATCTTGATGGCGCAAAGGTGGGTGCTGCTTCTGTCATTGGCCCATATGCACGCTTACGTCCTGGTGCTGACTTAGCTAATGATGTTCATATCGGTAACTTTGTCGAAGTAAAAAATAGTCGGATTGCTGCAAATAGTAAGGCGAATCATTTAGCTTATGTAGGTGATTCAATTGTGGGTGCACGCGTCAATATTGGTGCAGGTACGATCACTTGTAATTACGATGGTGTTAATAAGCACCAGACTATTATTGAGGACGATGTCTTTATTGGTTCAGATACTCAGCTCGTTGCCCCAGTGCGAGTTGGGCGAGGCGCTACCTTAGGTGCTGGCACTACTTTGACAAAAGATGCACCTCCTAACCAGTTAACGGTATCCCGTGCGAAACAAATTTCTCTTCCTTGGGAGCGTCCGATAAAGCAAGAGAAAAAAGTAGCTGCTTCAAAAGTTTCTGCCAAGAAGAAAGTTGCCAAGAAGGTTGTAGCTAAGGGTAAAAAATAATGTGTGGCATTGTTGGGGCAATCTCTAATAAAAATATCGTAGATGTGTTGGTGGAGGGTTTGCGCCGTCTCGAGTATCGCGGCTATGACTCTTGTGGCTTTGCTGTGATTGATGGCGCTGATGCCAAGCATCCCATTGAAAGAGCGCGGACCACGGCACGCGTTGCTGAGTTAGCAGAGCAAAGTAAAGATTTTCATGGAACACTAGGTATTGCCCATACCCGTTGGGCAACACATGGTAAGCCGGATACGCAAAATGCCCATCCCCATATCTCGAATGGCTTAATCGCTGTCGTACATAACGGCATTATTGAGAACTACGAGACTTTGCGTGCTCAATTGCAGGCTGCAGCTTATGTCTTCACTTCAGAAACCGATACCGAGGTCATTGCCCATTTAGTTCATCAGCAGTATGTCGCTGACGGTCAAAAGAATTTGGCTTTAGCGGTGAAGGCTGTATTGCCAAAGTTGCATGGTGCGTATGCGATTGGGGTAATTGCACAAGATAGCCCCAAAACTTTAGTAGGTGCGCGTGCAGGTTCGCCACTCGTAGTAGCCCATGGTGAGCATGAACACTTTCTAGCTTCGGATGCTTTAGCACTGGCAGGTAAGGCGCAATCCATGATGTATTTGGAGGAAGGCGATATTGCTATTTTGAAAGCAGATTCAGTTGAAGTGATGGATCGCGCTGGCCAGTTAGTGCAAAGAGAGTTAAAGCCAATGCCTGCGCAAGCGGAGTCTGTAGATCTGGGTCCCTATCAGCACTATATGCAAAAAGAAATCTTTGAGCAGCCTAGGGCTATAGGAGATACGCTGGCCAACATCGCTAGTTTTGGCCCGGAACTATTTCATGCGGATCCAGAAGAGTGGAAGAAGTTTGATCATATTTTGATTTTGGCTTGTGGCACCAGCTATTACTCTGCCTGTGTTGCCAAGTATTGGTTAGAAGATTTAGCGGGTGTACCAACCCAAGTAGAGATTGCTAGCGAGTATCGTTATCGCACGACAGTTCCCAATCCCAATGCGCTGATTGTGGTGGTATCTCAGTCTGGTGAAACAGCGGATACTTTAGCGGCTTTGCGGCATGCGCAAGCTTTGGGGCATCCCTATACGCTGTCTATTTGTAATGTGGGCAGTAGTGCCATGGTGCGAGAAACTAAATGGAGTTTTTTAACCAAGGCCGGTACTGAAATCGGAGTCGCCTCTACAAAAGCATTTACGACTCAACTAGTCGCACTCTATCTTTTAGCAGTATCCCTAGCTAAGCGTGCTGGCAGAATATTGCCTGAGCGTGAAAAAGAAATACTTCGGGAGTTGCGCCATTTACCTAAAGCCTTACAAGCGGTCTTAGCGCTAGAGCCACAAATTATTGCCTGGAGCGATGCATTTGCTAAATGTGAAAATGCGCTCTTCTTGGGCCGTGGTATGCATTACCCAATTGCACTAGAGGGCGCACTTAAATTAAAAGAGATTTCTTATATTCATGCTGAGGCTTATCCAGCCGGGGAACTCAAGCACGGTCCTCTTGCTCTAGTGACTGAAAAGATGCCAGTAGTCACCGTAGCACCTAAAGATGAGCTATTAGAAAAGCTGAAGTCGAATATGCAAGAAGTTAAAGCCCGTGGTGGCAAGCTATATGTATTTGCGGATCAAGATACGGAGATCACTAGTAGCGAAGGCATCAATGTCATTCGCTTGCCAGAACACTATGGCGACCTCTCCCCGATCTTGCATGTAGTGCCTTTGCAACTCCTGGCGTATCACACGGCCTGCGCCTTGGGCACAGATGTAGACAAGCCACGTAATTTAGCGAAGAGCGTCACGGTAGAGTAAATCTGAACAGTAGTTCGAGGCCACTGGAATACATGAAAAAACTCATTGGCATACAAGGTAACGATCAAGGACATTGGGTAGGCGATGGTTTTCCGGTTCGCACTTTGTTTTTCTATCAGAACCTAGGAAAACAAATGAGTCCATTCTTGATGCTGGACTACGCAGGCCCAGCAGAATTTTTGCCAACGACGGAGCGCAAAGGAGTGGGCTCTCACCCCCATCGTGGTTTTGAAACAGTGACGATTGTTTACGATGGTGAAGTAGCGCATAAAGACTCCACAGGCCAAGGCGGTGTAATTGGCCCCGGTGATGTGCAGTGGATGACTGCTGGTTCGGGTATCTTGCATGAAGAATTTCATGCAGAAAGTTTTGCTAAGCGCGGCGGCATATTGAGAATGGTGCAGCTTTGGATAAATCTACCTGCAAAAGATAAGATGACTCAGCCTGCTTACCAAGCTATTTTGGATAAACAGATACCTTCTGTCGACCTCCAGAATGTAGGTGGGAGCGCACGCATCATTGCTGGAAAATTTCAGGGGATAATCGGCCCTGCCCATACCTTTACGCCAATGCAGGTAATTGACCTTCATCTCAAGAAGGGAATGGCCACGATTGAGGCACCTGATGGTTGGAATACTTCTCTGGTGGTGCTAACAGGAGCCGTTACGTCTGGTGAGAGTCTGCCCGCTAAAGATGCCCAAATGCTGATGTTTAGTCATGATGGACAGGGTATTGAGCTTGATGTGTTAGAGGATTCAAGAGCCTTACTTCTAAGTGGTGAGCCGATTGATGAGCCGATTGTTGGATACGGCCCGTTTGTGATGAATTCTCAAGCAGAAATCGCTCAAGCCATACATGACTTTAATAGCGGTAGTTTTGGGAAGATTACTTAATTTAAAAATCACTGGTAAAAATTTCTATTTGACTTATACCGCTTCTTGTGAACAAAAAACATTATTCAAATCAAGGTGTTAGATTATTAGATTTATAAAAGTGTGTTCAAATATTGTTTGTAGAAAAGGATATTTGTCACAGTTCATGTTTGCTTCAATAGATTGTTCTCTTGCGCGCTTATCTCCGCTGCTCTTTGCAGGGCTTCTCTCTGCGTGTGCAGTGGGCCCCGATTTTAAGCAGCCGGATGCACCAAAGACTACTACCTATACTGAGAGTACGCTTTCTAAAACATTAGCGACTGCACCCGGTGTGCCCGGTGGTACCGAGCAAGAATTTCTAGAAGGAGCCGATATTGAGGCGCAGTGGTGGGCTTTATTTAAATCTCCTGAACTTGATGCCTTAATCAAAAAAGCCCTGCAACAAAATCCAAACTTAGGTGCTGCCGATGCTGCCTTGCGCGCCAGTCAAGCCAATGTCAGTGCCCAAGTTGGTGGGCAGTATTTTCCCGCAATTGGTTTGGGTGGAGGGGTGAATAGGCAACTACAACCCTCTGCAATTTATGGCCTGCCTTATGGCTCAGACACCTACAACCTATACAACGCATCTGTCAATGTCACTTATAGCCTAGATGTCTTTGGTAGGGCGCGGCGAACAGTAGAGGGCGCTAGAGCCCAAGCGGAAATTGCGCAGTTTCAGTTAGAAGGTGCTTACTTATCTTTAACAGCCAATATTGTGACTGGGGCAGTACGTGAAGCTGCACTGCGTGCACAGATGCAAGCTACGGAAGAAATTCTGAAAGCACAAACAAATTTAGCTGAGGTTACTGAGAAGCAGCTTGTAATCGGTACCGTTTCTAAAGTGGATGTGACATCCCAAAGAACCCTCGTATCTAGTTCACAAGTGGATTTATTTAATTACGAACGTAATCTTGCTTTTGCGCGCAATCAACTCGCTGTACTGGTGGGTGAACTGCCGAGCAATGCCAACCTGACGAAGTTTGATTTAGGCACCTTACACTTACCGCAGAAGCTACCACTCTCTGTACCCTCTAGCTTAGTGCGTCAGCGGCCTGATGTCCGTGCAGCAGAAGCACAATTAAAGGCAACGAATGCTTTTGTGGGAGTAGCGACTGCAAATTTATTGCCACAATTTACTATTACTGGTGCCATTGGCTCAGCCGCATTAACGAGTGATGCGTTATTTGGCCCTAATTCCGCATTATGGTCGATTGCGGGCGGTATTTTGCAGCCTCTGTTTCAGGGCGGACGCCTTTTAGCTCAGCGACGTGGCGCTCTCGCAAATTATGATCAAGCTGTTTTCCAGTATCAAGCTACTGTACTTAAAGCCTTTCAAGAAGTAGCGGATGCATTGCGTGCGCTCGAGACGGGTGCACAGGCTTTGAAGTCCGCATCCGATGCAGAGCGTTATGCCGGTGAAACTTTAGATTTAGTACAGCAGCAATATAAGTTAGGTACAGCAAGTTACTTAGCTGTGCTGTATTACCAAAATCAATATCAATTGGCTAAAGTGAAATCCGTATCTGCACAAGCCACTCGCTTCTCTGATACGGCAGCATTATTTGCAGCATTAGGCGGAGGCTGGTGGAATCGAAGTGGCCCAGCCTTTCAACCAAAAGACATAGCGAACAAAGATCAAAATGAAACTTCTGGAAATAATTAAAACAAAAGTAACAACGGCGATATTGGCAATGTGGACTTGGATCTGCGCCAAGGAAGCAGAATGGCATTTACGTAATCGCATCATTTCTCTATGGGCGGGTATTGGAAATACTTTACGGCCACGTGAGCGTTTTATGAATACCAAGGCCTATGCAAAATTGCAGGCTATGACTCCATTACGCCGTCGTATGACCATCATGCTTTGTGGCGTGTTGCTATTGCTCGGCTTAATTTTTGGCTTTAACCAGCTCAAGATTGCGATGATCAAGTACTTCATTGGAGGCATGGGCCTACCTCCCGCAACGGTTTCAACCATGGTAATTAGTACGAGTGAGTGGCAGCCAAAACTCACTAGCGTGGGAAATGTACGTGCATTTAGAGGGGTAGATCTCAGTACTGAAATTGGTGGTCTTGTGCAATCAGTCCCCGTTAAATCTGGCATGGATGTCAAGGAGGGTGAGTTACTCATTAAGCTCAATGACAATTCTGACGTTGCCCAACTGAATTCTTTGAAGGCACTCGCAGATTTAGCTAAAGTTATTAATGAGCGAGATAAACAGCAGCTTGATATTCAGGCTATTAGTAAAAATGTATTTGATACTAGCAAAGCAGATGCCGCTTCGAAGCAAGCTCAGGTAGAACAGCAAATCGCCTTGGTTGCCAAGAAGAATTTAAAAGCACCATTTAGCGGACGAGTGGGCATAGTAATGATGAACCCCGGACAGTATGTCAACTCTGGCGATAAGTTACTTACCTTACAAACTTTAGATCCTATTTTTGTGGACTTTAATTTACCGCAGAGTAATGCCTCACAAATTCAGGTTGGACAAGAGATTACTGTCACGACCGATGCGTTTAAGGATGACAGTTTTGTGGGCAAAGTGACGGCAGTCAGCCCTAAGGTGGATACCAATACTCGCAATATTCAGATTGAGGCACGGCTGGCTAATCCGGATAAAAAAATATTGCCAGGCATGTTTGCCAATGTAAATGTGAAGTTAGGAGATGAAGTAAAGCTACTTACTCTTCCTCAAACAGCGATTACCTATAACCCTTATGGCTCAACTATTTTTATTGCTAAGGCAACCGGTAAGAAAGACAAACAAGGCAATCCTGGATTAGAGGCACAGCAGGTCTTTGTCACCACAGGTCCTACCCGTGGCGATCAAGTGGCTATCTTAAAAGGAGTTGATGAGGGTATGACGGTGGTAACAAGTGGTCAACTTAAGCTCAAGAATGGCACTCCCTTGATTGTGAATAACAAGGTGCAGCCTGCTAACGCACCAAACCCACAGCCCCAGGAGTAAGTCCAAAATGAATTGGACGGACATCTTCATTCGTAGGCCCGTGTTATCACTCGTTGTGAGTGCGCTTGTCTTGGTGTTTGGTTTAAAGGCAGTAGGTTCCTTGCCGGTTAATCAATACCCGCAAACCCAAAATGCATTGGTCACCATCACTACGGCTTACTTTGGCGCAGATCCTGAAACCATTGCGGGTTTCATTACCCAACCGCTAGAGACTGCAATCGCGCAGGCTCAAGGTATAGATTATTTATCTTCTACAAGCGTGAGTGGCCTATCGACCATCATCGCTACCCTGAAACTGAACTATGACTCTAATGCGGCTTTGACGCAGATTCAGACACAGATTAGTTCGGTGAAGAATCAGCTACCCCCGCAAGCTCAACAACCTATTCTGACGGTGCAGATTGGTCAGTCTACCGCTGCCATGTATATGGGGTTTTATAGCGATGACATTCCGAATAACGCGATTACCGATTATTTGCTGCGGGTAGTTAAGCCCAAGTTAGATTCTATTGAAGGCGTTCAGAATGCCGAGATCACTGGTGGTAGAAAATTTGCCTTACGTGCCTGGTTAGACCGCGAGAAGATGGCAGGCTTAGGCGTAGGTGCTGATGATGTGTATAACGCAATGGCCGCAAATAATTTTCTTTCGGCAGTCGGTAGTACTAAAGGCGATATGGTCACCGTTGGCCTCGTAGCCGGTACGGATTTGCATACCCTTGAAGAGTTTCAAAAATTGGTCGTTAAAAAAGATGGTGTCAACATTGTCTATTTGGACCAAGTTGCGACTGTCAATATGGGCTCAGAGGACTACAACACCAATGTAGCGTTTAGTGGCAAACGTTCAGTATTTATAGCTATCAAGGTGGCACCACAGGCTAATTTGTTGGATGTAGCAGCACGCGTTCGTGCTGCAGTGCCAGATATTCAGAAGCAATTACCTGTTGGCATGACTGGTAAGGTGGTCTATGACTCTACCAAGTTCATCACGAGCTCTATCGATGAAGTCGTCATGACGCTATTAGAAGCACTATTGATTGTGACTGTGGTGATCTATTTATTCTTGGGAAGTGCGCGCGCCGTTGCGGTCCCGGTGATTGCGATGCCCTTGTCATTAATTGGCACTTTTTTCCTCATGCAGATTTTGGGTTATTCCATTAATTTATTGACTTTACTAGCCTTGGTTCTCGCTATTGGCTTAGTTGTAGACGATGCCATTATTGTGGTCGAGAACGTGGATCGCCATATGAAAGAAGGGAAGTCTCCCCTAGAGGCATCTTTGATTGCAGCTCGTGAGTTAGGCGGCCCTATTTTGGCGATGACGGTTGTATTGATTGCTGTCTATATTCCTATTGGATTTCAGGGTGGATTAACGGGGGCACTCTTTACAGAGTTTGCATTTACCTTGGCTAGTGCTGTAGCAGTCTCCGGTTTAATTGCTTTAACGTTGTCGCCCATGATGTGCTCCCGTATTTTTACTGAGGAGCAAGAAGCCTCTCCTTTCGTGCAAAAAATTGATCGAATCTTTGATAAGGTTCACGATAGCTATCAAAAAACCTTGCGTGACTTATTAAGCACCTGGCAGGTCATTATTGTGATGGGGGTCATTTTGCTTGGTGGCGTAGCATATCTGTATGCCACTGCGCATGCTGAATTAGCCCCAACAGAAGATCAAGGGATCGTACTAATGCAGGCTTCAGGCCCTCCCAATAGCACGGTGAATCAGATGCAAACCTATGCCGATCAGATTTATCAAATATCGAGTGCAGAGCCTGAATATGAACAAATGTTTCAAATCACCAGTCCAACAAGTAGCTTTGGCGGTGTTCTGCTCAAAGACTGGGAGGAGCGCAGTCGTAATGCGACCAAGTTTCAGCAGGATATGCAAAATAAATGGAACACAATTGCTGGCGCCCGTGTAGCAGCCTTTCAATTTCCTGCCTTACCGGGTGCGCAAGGCTTCCCCGTGCAGGTAGTCATTAATACTACTGAATCTTATGAACAGTTAAATGAGGTTTCTCAGGCTGTTCTAGATAAAGCTCGCAAGAGTGGCCATTTTTTCTACGTCGATACAGATTTGAAGATTGATAAGCCACAGGACTTGCTCGTGATTGATCGAGAAAAGGTAGCTGCTTTAGGCATGACTCAGCAACAAGTGGGTAGTGCACTGTCTGCTGCTTTAGGAGGTGGGTTTGTTAACTACTTTTCTGTAGCAGGTCGTTCTTATCGGGTGATTCCACAAGTAAAGCAAACGGATCGCTTGAACTCTGATCAGATCCTTGACTATTACATTCGCACGCCTAGTGGGCAGATGATTCAGGCGCGTACGATTGCAACGATTGAGAAAAAAGTGGTACCTCAGTCAATTAATCACTTCCAGCAATTAAACTCGGCGACGATTGGTGGGGTTAGCACCCCCTTTATATCTCAAGCAGATCTTTTAGAATTTATGCGTCAAGCATTGAAAGAGGTAGCTCCTGGTGGGGGTTACAACATAGACTATGCGGGACCTTCCCGTCAATTTATGGCAGAGTCTGGCGGTTTTTTAGTCACTATGTTCTTCGCGATTTTGATCGTCTTCTTAGTGCTGGCAGCGCAGTTTGAAAGTTTCCGAGATCCGATTGTGATTTTGGTTTCGGTGCCGCTGGCTTTATTTGGCGCCCTCATTTTTATTAATCTAGGGTTCACGACCTTAAACGTCTATACCCAAGTGGGACTTGTCACGCTCATGGGTCTCATTAGTAAGCACGGTATTTTGATTGTCGAATTTGCTAATGAACTGCAAGAAGCGGGGCGTAGTAAGTTGGATGCGATTGTAGAAGCAAGTAGTGTGCGTCTACGCCCTATCTTGATGACTACTGCGGCGATGGTGCTTGGGGTTGTTCCCTTAGTCATTGCTTCTGGTGCAGGCGCTGCAGGACGTCAGTCCATGGGCATCGTGATTTTCACGGGACTCTCAATTGGTACGCTCTTCACCCTGTTTGTTGTGCCCGCAATGTATTTATTTATTGGGGCTGACCATCAGCAAAAGAAATTTAAGCAGCAGTAAGTTAGCAAACCTCAGTTAGCAACTCTAAGTAAGTAACCCGAAGTAAGCTACGCTTAAATTTACTTAATAATATTGAGTTGGGATTCGGCTACGACAGCATATTGCGTATGGTCTTCTAGCCTTTTCATCCAAGCATCAATATTTTTTAATGGCGTACGCGGCCCAGTCTGATCTGGAAAGGTTTGATGTAAGAGAAACCAGCGACTGACGCACAGCGCCAGGGAAATATCGCCAATGTGAAAAATATTTCCGGAGCAATATTTTTGTAAGGCCAGATCTTGATCTAGTAAGGTGAGTAGTTGAGTAGTATCTTCAAATGATTTTCGAATACTCTCATGATTGCGTTCGGGCTCGGGTGTGCGAGTGAGCCCCAGAAAAGCGATCCGTAATACTGGCCACATCGTCCCTACTTGCCAATCCATCCACTTCTCCGAACGGTATTGACTAGCGGTATCTGTTGGAAAGCGCTTGTTTTGGTCATATTGACGAATTAGATAGCGCAAGATGGTATTCGATTCCCACAGGACAAGATCACCATCTTCCAATGTGGGTACTAAGCCATTGGGATTGAGCTTCAAGAACTCTGGGGTGCGATTTTTCCCAAAGTGAAGTCCTGCATCAATGCGTTCAAAATCTTTTCCTTCTTCGAGCCCAAGCTCAGCGAGGCACCATAAAACTTTTTGAACATTGATAGAACTTTTTCTACCCCATAAACGCATCATGAGATTTCCTTCAATTGGGATGGCAATATATTAAATAGTTTTTTCTTCGGCGACATCTAGCCCAACAAACTGACTACGAGAAAAAATAAGGGGCTCACGCTCGGGATGATTTTTTAAGCCGAGTACTTTAGCCACAATAATATTGTGATCTCCGCCAGTATGTATGGAAACTGTTTCACATTCGTAATAAGCAACGCAGCCATCAATGTGGGCGAGACCACTCAAAGTACTTGTGTGCGGGATGTTTACAAACTGATTTTCTTTGACGGTAGCAAAATGCATCGCGATCGATTCTTGAGATCTTTCTAAAACATGAATCAGTTGTTTATGACCAACTTCAAAATAGGGCATCAAGTGCGAGCGTTGCTTGAGGCTCCAGAGAACCAATGGCGGCTCTAAAGAGACGGTATTAAAAGAGCTGATGGTGACACCAAAAGGTGTTTGGTCGGCATCTAGGCAAGTAATGACCGTAACCCCAGTGGCAAAGGATGAAAATCCTTTGCGTAGTTCTTGTGAGTTAAATGGCGTCATATTCAATGATAGATAGAGTTATTTATTTCCAGTCACTGCAACTGGAATTGAAGTGCCAGGAATCGGTGTCAAGATTTCATTCTCTTCTGCTTTCACACATTTAAAGCGGTATTCAGTGCCCGCCTTAGACAGAAAGCTTGCCCCCTGATAAAAATCGTTCATACAGGCAGTATTGGCAAAGTTCATCACCTCTTGAGGTGCAGCGCTAGAGCTGATTAAGCGCATATTGCCCATAGACATATTAATTTGGCTTGAGGAGCACCCAATCAAAGTTAAGCCAGATATCGTAGTTAATAGTAGAATTTTTTTCATGGAAACCTCCATAATCAGCAATGCTCGTTAGGATAAACCTATTACCCATTTGCTGTGGAGAAAACAGCGTATTTAAAAGGAAGAGACATGTTTAGAGGGATTTTGGTAAATAAGGATGATCAAGGCTATCGGGCTGAGCTCTCTGATATAGACGAGTCGAGCCTGCCAGCAGGAGATGTCAAAGTAAAAGTCCTGTACTCCACATTGAATTACAAGGATGGACTGGCTATTACGGGTAAGGGTCCTGTAGTGCGTAGCTTCCCAATGGTGCCGGGGATTGATTTTGCAGGTCAAGTTCTAGAAAGCAGTAGCCCTGACTTTAAGGTGGGCGATATGGTGCTCTTGAATGGCTGGGGTGTTGGTGAAGGGCATTGGGGTGGCTTGGCTCAGCAGGCACGTGTGAAAGCGGAATGGCTAATACCTTTGCCTCAGGGCTTCACTGCAAAGCAAGCCTTAGCGATCGGAACAGCAGGCTATACGGCCATGCTGTGCGTCATGGCATTACAAAAACATGGTCTAAAACCCAGTGATGGCGAGGTGCTAGTAACGGGTGCGGCGGGCGGGGTCGGTAGCTTTGCCATTACGCTATTGAGCCAGTTAGGCTTTACCGTGATTGCGAGTACAGGTCGGATGGCAGAGGCAGATTACTTGAAGAAATTAGGGGCTGCTGAAGTGATCGATCGCGCTGTATTGTCTGCTCCCGGAAAGCCATTGGCTAAAGAGCGCTGGGCTGCAGTGGTTGATAGTGTTGGTAGTCATACTTTAGCGAATGCCTGCGCGCAAACTAAGAGTGACGGTGCAGTTGCTGCTTGTGGTCTGGCTCAGGGTATGGATTTTCCATCGAGTGTTGCCCCATTTATTTTGCGCGGCGTAACCTTATATGGCATTAATAGTGTGACTGTGCCCCGCGCTAAACGAATAGCTGCTTATGAGCAACTGAGTAAGCTCGTAGATCTCAAGACTTTAGAGGAGATCTCTCACGAAATTAGTTTAGAAGATTCGGTAAAGTATGCTGCTGAGTTGATGGCCGGAAATGTTCGCGGCCGCTTAATTGTGGATGTCAACCGATAAGCTTAAAGATCTCCTGGAGGTTTGCGTGTTTCTAAATTGGCGCAGACCTTCCGCTTTTCAGGATCAGAGAGTGCAGACCATTTAGCAATTTCAGTGAGGGTGCGATAGCAGCCGCGACAGTACCCATTTTCTGGGTTGATATCGCACCAGTTAACGCATGGCGATGGAACAGTAGACACAGTTTTTCCAGCAATTAAAAAAGTATATTAAAAGAAATCAACTTACTTCAGACCATGAAAAAATCAGATCCATCTAGCACAGCCCATCATGCAACTAAAACAGAGACTCTTCATTATCCCCTAGCAGATGCTTTGCCGGATGTGGGTAGCACGCTTGAGCTTGCGCCGGGTGTACGGTGGTTGCGTATGCGGCTGCCCTTTGCTTTAGACCACATTAATTTATGGCTTTTGCGAGATGTCTTTGAGGGTGTTGAGGGTTGGACAATTGTAGATTGCGGGATTGCCAATGATGAAACTAAAGCATCTTGGGAGCAGATTTTTACCAATGAGCTTGGGGGTTTGCCAGTATTGAGAGTCATTGTCACGCATATGCATCCAGACCATATTGGCCTGGCCCAGTGGTTATGTGAGAAATGGCAAGTACCTTTATGGATCTCCATGACGGATTATTTAACGGCCCAATGGTTGAGTCACAAAGAAGGCGGTGCTGCAGTAGGTGCACGAGCAGGTGGCGGCGGTTCTGCAGACCATTTTCAAAAGCATGGATTGAATGCCCCTGAAGATTTGGAAAAAATTCGAGGACGTTCTAATTACTATAGCAATATGGTGCCTGGTGTTCCACGTCAGTATCGTCGCATCATTGAAGGTGAAATGATTTTGATTGGTGGTCATGAGTGGCAAGTCATCATGGGCTTTGGCCATGCGCCGGAACATGCTTCTTTATTTTGTCGAGCACTCGGAGTCTTGATTGCTGGGGATATGCTCTTGCCCCGCATCTCTACCAATGTCAGTGTCTATGATGCCGACCCCGACGCTGATCCTTTGGGCCTGTATCTCAGCTCGCTTGATCGCTATTTACCTTTGCCGGATGACACTCTGGTACTACCGTCTCATGGCAAACCATTTACAGGAATGAAGTTACGGGTGGCGCAATTAAAAGCGCATCACGATGATCGTCTGGCAGAAACCATCAGCGCATGTCAAAAGCCAGCCACTGCGCGCGACATTATTCCCGTGTTATTCAAACGAGAATTAGATATTCACCAGATGACATTTGCGATGGGCGAGGCCATTGCCCACCTTAACTACCTACTTCGTCGAGGTGTGTTGCGTCGCCAGCTTTGCGAGGACGGCGTGTTGCGGTTTTCCGTGGCTTAGGCGACTTGCTTGCAGAGCTTGCTTTAGTTTCGGATGCCGAACTGCTTCCTGTAGCGGCTGCAGCTGTAGCAGAAACCGCATCACCAAAGGACTTGAGCGCCATCATAGTGGCATGCTGTACCTCTAAGCCTTGAATAGTGGATTTCAAGACATTCAGATTGAGATTGAGCCAATTTTCGACACTTTTAAGGTCTTTGATGCGCTTTTCTAGCTCATCGGTATCGATGCCTGGAAAGGCTGAGCCAAAGCCCCCTGCGCCCTTCGAACCATCACTACTGAAGGGGAATTGACCAGCCTGCCCGGGCGCAGCTTGGCCCCACATGGTTTTCAGCATTTCAAGGCTTTGATTGAATTCTGGGATAGTTCCAAACATAGAGGCTCCGGGTAAGATAAAAGTGGCGTTTACCAATAGAATAAGAGATTCTAGAGATTAATCCCGGTCATTCAATGCAATCTAATGGTTTATCCCTGCTTTATACCCGCGGTCAGGCACTTCCAGAGCTTCTAAAGCAGCGCATCCTCATTTTGGATGGCGCTATGGGCACGATGATTCAGCAGTACAAACTGTCTGAGGCAGATTATCGTGGGCTGCCTGCTAACAAGCGATTTGAAGCCCATCCAAGCGACGTTAAAGGTAACAATGAGCTGTTGGTGCTCACGCAACCCGACATTATTAGCAAGATTCATGAGCAGTACTTAGATGCTGGCGCAGACATTATTGAAACCAATACCTTTGGTGCTACTTCTGTTGCGCAAGAAGACTACAACATGGCGGGCTTGGCGCGGGAGATGAATGAAGTCTCTGCTAGATTAGCGCGCGCCGCTTGTGAAAAATATAGCACCCCTGATAAGCCCCGTTTTGCTGCAGGAGCAATCGGACCTACTCCGAAGACGGCGAGTATCTCTCCGGATGTCAACGATCCGGGCGCGCGCAATGTGACCTTTGATACCCTGCGCCTTTCTTATCGAGAACAGATTGAAGGTCTTTTTGCTGGTGGTGTTGACTTATTTTTAGTAGAAACTATTTTTGATACGCTCAATGCCAAGGCGGCGTTATTTGCGCTCGATGAATTCTTTGAAGAGACGGGCGAGCGTCTACCCGTCATGATTTCAGGAACGGTAACCGATGCCTCTGGCCGTATTCTTTCAGGCCAAACAGTAGAAGCATTTTGGAATAGTTTGCGTCATATCAAGCCACTTACTTTTGGCTTGAACTGTGCCTTGGGCGCAGCCCTCATGCGCCCTTACATTGCTGAGCTTGCTCGTATTTGTGACACTGCAGTATCTTGCTACCCGAATGCTGGATTACCCAATCCGATGAGTGATACAGGTTTTGATGAGACCCCAGACATTACTTCGAGCTTAGTAGATGGTTTTGCTAAAGATGGTTTAGTCAATCTTGTAGGTGGTTGTTGCGGTACCACGCCCGATCACATTCGAGCAATAGCTGAGGCTGTTGCTAAGCGCAGGCCTCGTGCTTTCTACCGCGAGAGTGCGGAGGAGTCCGCATGAGTAATAAAGAAAAGCAGACGAACTTACCAGTGATGAAGCTCTCCGGGCTTGAGTCTTATAACGTTACCCCCATTGTTGGTTTCGTCAATATCGGTGAGCGAACTAACGTCACCGGTTCAAAAGCATTCTCCCGCATGATTTTGAATAATCAATTTGATGAGGCATTGGCCGTAGCAAGACAGCAAGTGGAGAGTGGCGCCCGAATTATCGACATCAATATGGATGAAGCAATGTTGGATTCTGAGGCGGCGATGGTGCGCTTCTTAAATTTGATTGCCTCTGAGCCAGATATTGCGCGTGTGCCTATCATGATTGACTCATCTAAGTGGAGTGTGATCGAGGCAGGTTTGAAGTGTATTCAGGGCAAGCCGATTGTGAACTCTATTTCCCTCAAAGAAGGGGAAGATTCTTTCAGAAAACAAGCCAAACTCATTCGTCGTTATGGCGCTGCCACTGTCGTGATGGCTTTTGATGAGTTAGGGCAGGCTGATACTTTTAAGCGTAAGACCGAAATTTGTCAGCGCTCCTATGAGATGCTGGTGAACGAACTCGATTTTCCTGCTGAAGATATTATTTTTGATCCCAATATTTTTGCGATTGCTACCGGTATTGAGGAGCATGACAACTACGCTGTTGACTTTATTAATGCGACGCGTTGGATCAAAGAAAACTTACCTGCAGCCAAAATAAGCGGTGGCGTATCGAATGTGAGTTTCTCTTTCCGTGGCAACGATCGTGTTCGCGAAGCCATCCACACAGTGTTTTTGTATCACGCCATTCAAGCAGGCATGGACATGGGCATCGTGAATGCTGGTCAACTCGGGGTGTATGCTGATTTAGATCCAGAGTTACGAGAGCGGGTTGAGGATGTGGTCCTTAATCGTTTTAAGGAAAAAGAAGGCAAGACACCTACAGAACGGTTACTTGATATTGCTGATCAATTTAAAGGTGGTGGTGTTAAGCAGGTAGAGAATCTGGTTTGGCGTGAAGCGTCAGTACGTGAACGCTTAACCCACGCCCTAGTCCATGGCAACACGACATTTATCGAAGAAGATACTGAAGAGTTGCGTGCGCAAATTATGGGTTCAGGCGGTAGACCTATTGAAGTGATTGAAGGCCCATTAATGGACGGCATGAATGTGGTCGGTGATTTATTCGGCGAGGGCAAGATGTTTTTGCCGCAGGTAGTCAAGAGTGCCCGTGTCATGAAACAGGCTGTGGCTTTATTGATTCCCTATATCGAAGAAGAAAAACGTTTGCATATTGCAGCTGGTGGCGAAGCCAAAGCCAAAGGCAAAATTGTGATGGCTACTGTTAAGGGCGATGTCCATGACATTGGTAAGAATATTGTGACGGTGGTGTTGCAATGTAATAACTTTGAAGTAGCCAATATGGGTGTGATGGTTCCTTGTGCTGAAATCTTGAAGCGTGCCAAGGAAGAGAAGGCAGATATCGTAGGCTTGTCAGGTTTAATTACACCCTCGCTAGAAGAGATGACCTATGTCGCACAAGAAATGCAGCGTGACGACTATTTCCGCGAGCGTCAAATTCCATTGATGATTGGTGGTGCTACGACATCACGCGTTCATACTGCAGTCAAGATTGCGCCCCATTACGATGGTCCTGTGGTCTACGTGCCCGATGCGTCCCGTTCTGTATCAGTCGCATCTAGCCTACTCTCCGATGAAGGCGCTAAGAAATTTATTCAAGAATTGCGCGATGACTATGTCCGTATTCGTGAACAGCATGCAAATAAAAAAGCCTCACCCACAATTTCTTTAGAAGCTGCTCGCAAAAATCGCGAGCTGATTGACTGGTCTACTTATGTTCCAGAGAGGCCCAAATTTATTGGTCGCCGCCTCTTTAAGAATTTCGCTCTGAGTGATATTGCCAAGTACATTGACTGGACGCCCTTCTTTCAGACTTGGGATTTAGCAGGGAAGTTTCCCGCAATCTTAGAAGATGAAGTGGTTGGTATTGAGGCAAGCAAAGTATTCGAGGATGCCAAGGCCTTGCTCGATAAATTGATTAAGGGTCAGTGGATTCAGGCCGATGCCGTAGTAGCGTTCTATCCATCTAATACTGTTGGTGACGATATTGTTTTATACAGTGATGAGAAGCGTGAGCACCCATTATTTGTTTGGCATAACTTGCGTCAACAAGCTGAGCGGCCAGTGGTTGATGGTGTGCGTCGACCTAATCGCTCATTAGCTGATTATGTTGCGCCTAAAGATACGGGTGTGGCAGATTACTTGGGTTGTTTTGCAGTCACAACAGGCCATGGCGTTGAGAAGAAAGTGGCTGAGTTTCAGGCCAAGCATGATGATTACAGTGCCATTATGTTGAAGGCATTAGCGGATCGCTTGGCGGAAGCTTTTGCAGAGCTCATGCATCACCGCGTTCGAACCGATCTTTGGGGATATGCGACGGATGAGTTGTTGACGAATGAGCAGATGATCCATGAGGAGTACCGAGGTATTCGTCCCGCTCCTGGTTACCCAGCCTGCCCTGCGCATGAAGTCAAAAAAGATTTGTTGCGTGTGATTGGATCCGAAGATATTGGCATGACCTTAACAGAATCGATGGCTATGAACCCAGCCTCTAGTGTGAGTGGGTTTTATTTAGCTCATCCAGATGCGCGTTACTTTAATGTGGGCAAAATCTCTGCTGATCAAATTGAGGATATGGCTCAACGTCGCGGTGAAACAGTTGAGGATGTGCGTCGCCAGCTTTCTAGCTCAATAGATTAATGGTGGGGGTGGCCTAGGTCAGCCTAGGTTTATACGCCCCACATTACTGGTTCGCCTTTAGCATGAGCTTGTTTCATGAGTTCTAAGAAAGGGTAGGCGCGCTGACCCAGTCGATCGGCTAGCTTTGCCTTATCCGGACCATCTTGATGATGTTTGGCCCGCTCTTCGAGATCTTTAAGAATGGCTGTTTCTAAGGCGGTAATCAGGGCCGGTAATTGCTCGGTTGTGAAAATCCCCCTTGCCTCTAGTGGACGAGCCAAAAGGTCAAATATTCTTTGGCTTAAGTCAGCCAGCATGATGACGTCTGCACCTGCTTTAGAGTGAAATTGATAGATCATTTCTATAGCTTACCACCTGATAAACTCCATAATCTATGTTGTTAACCCATAAAAATCATTTAATTGAGATGCTCAGGACAGCCTTGCAAGGTTTGGCGCTGGAGCGCGGCTTTGACGAGGCCCCACAGCCTCGTTTAGAGCGTCCTAAGGCCGTTGATCACGGAGATGTTGCTTGCAATATTGCACTCCAGATTTCTAAGGCCTGGAAGCTCAATCCAAAAGAACTGGCTCAAAGTTTGGTTGAACGTTTACAACAACAACCAACTTACGCCGATCTGATTGCCTCTACAGAAATTGCGGGCCCAGGATTTATTAACTTTCGCTTGAGCCCATCCGCTAAGGCAGCTGTTGTGCAAGAGATTTTACTAACCGGATCGCAGTTTGGGCAGCTTGCACCCAGCGCAGCATCGGTCTCCAGCGCTATGATTGAGTTTGTCTCTGCTAATCCCACAGGCCCATTGCATGTGGGCCATGGGCGCCAAGCAGCCTTGGGAGATGCGCTTGCTAACTTGCTGGCAACGCAAGGCGTCAAAGTCCATCGTGAGTTTTATTACAACGATGCTGGTGTACAGATTGCAAATTTGGCACTTTCTGTACAGGCCCGTTTAGATGGTCATAAGTCAGGGGATGCTGAGTGGCCAGAACAAGCGTATAACGGGGAGTACATTGCTGAGATTGCGGCAGCCTATAAAGCAGACCCTAAGTATCGCCATGATTTATCAGAGGAAGCTAGGATTGAAGCCATTCGTCAATTTGCAGTCGCTTACTTGCGTCATGAGCAAGATCTAGATTTACAAATCTTTGGCGTCAAATTTGATTGTTACTACTTAGAGTCTTCCCTCTATACCGATGGCAGTGTCGCGCAAATTGTTCAAGACTTACAAAGCATAGGGAAGACGTATGAGGCTGAGGGCGCGCTTTGGTTAAAAACAACGGATGATGGCGATGATAAAGATCGCGTCATGCGCAAATCTGATGGGAGCTTTACGTATTTCGTACCAGATGTCGCCTATCACGCCAGTAAATGGAATCGGGGCTTTCAGAAAGTGATTAATGTGCAAGGCAGTGATCACCATGGCACTATTGCCCGTGTACGATCTGGCCTGCAGGGTGTGGCCCTAAAGCGCGGGTGGGATATTCCCAAAACCTATCCTGACTATATTTTGCACAAGATGGTGACGGTGATGCGCAATGGTGAGGAAGTCAAAATTTCCAAACGTGCGGGATCTTATGTCACTGTGCGAGATCTGGTGGAGTGGTCGGGTGGCATTACGCCTGAGATGACAGCGGATGAGCGCGAGGTAGCATTACAACGGGGACGCGATGCCGTACGTTTCTTCTTGATATCTCGCAAAGCGGATACTGAGTTTGTGTTTGATATCGATTTGGCTTTGCAGCAAAATGATGAGAACCCCGTGTTTTATGTGCAATATGCTCATGCACGGATCTGCTCTATCTTGACCCAATGGGGTGGGCAGTTATCTGAACTCCAGTCTGCAGAGTTATCCCTGTTGTCGAGCAAAGCCGCTGACCATCTATTACGCCGTTTAGCAGAGTATCCAGAGGTGCTAACGGATGCTGCAGCAGACTTGGCACCCCATGCCTTAGCATTTTATTTACGTGATCTTGCGGGGGATTTCCATACTTTTTATAATGCTGATCGTGTTTTAGTGGATGACCAAGCCTTAAAACTGGCCCGTTTAGCCTTGCTCTTAGCCACTCGCCAGGTGATTGAAAATGGCTTAAAAGTACTGGGTGTATCTGCACCCGCTAAGATGTAAGTTATCCGTATGCAGTCTAAGATCAGAAGTAATGATCAAATGGTGAAAATCAAGGGTTAAGCAGCTATGAAAAAGATCAATCAACCAGCAAGTCTCACTTCTCGAGCTAGCGCATCTAGCTCCGAATATGGCGGTACGATCCTAGGTTTTATTTTGGGTCTTGGGGTTGGTTTAGGTATTGCCTTTGTGATTGCTTTTTATCTTTCAAAAAATACACCCCAGGAGCGCCCTGGTGTCAGAGCGCCCAATCTTCCTTTTGCGATCAAGTCTGGACCTACCTCAGCAGAGACTGAAGAGACCGTAACCGAGCCTGTGGATCTGAACAAACCACTGCAAGGTAAATCAGCCGCACCTGCTATTAGCACCCCAGATCCTATTGGCGATCTCGCTACCGGTAAGAAGCCGCCTGAGGCAAGCCCAGTACCAGCACCTACCATTAAACCGGACGTGGTTTTTTTCTTACAGGTGGGCGCCTTTAACAAGCGTGCGGAGGCGGATGCACAAAAAGCTAGTTTAGCTATTCAGGGAATTCAGTCTCAATTAAGTGAGATCAGTAGTGACGGCAATACCTTATGGCGTGTTCGTATTGGACCATTTAATAGTGTTGAAGATACTAGCCCAGTACGTGATAAATTAAATGCTATTGGCATTAAACCAACCATTATTAAATCTGGAAAATTATGATGTCACTATCTAAGCGGATGTTTCTCTCGTTTACTACGGCAATTTTGGCCATTGCTGTTTCGGGTATGGCAAGCGCTCAAAACTCTAAGATAGAAGAGGGATTTGACTACCGCATTCTGCCAGTAGCTCAGCCTCTAGATACCAAGGGCAAGGTTGAGGTGATTGAGTTTTTTTGGTACGGCTGTCCACACTGCTATGACTTTGAGCCAGAGTTAAATGCATGGCTGAAGCGTAAGCCAAATGATGTCGTATTTCGAAAGGTGCCGGTCGCATTTCGAGATGATTTGATGCCACACAGCCAACTGTTTTATGCCCTCGAATCTATGGGCAAAGGAGATGCGCTTAATGACAAAGTGATGTTTGCGATGCATAAAGAAAATAAGCGCCTCATGACTGAAAATGAGATTGCTGATTGGGTGGCATCACAAGGCGTTGATCGCAATGCATTCTTGGCAACGTATCGTTCTTTTGCAGTGGTTTCTAAGGCGCGTGCCGCTAGACAAATGGCAGAGGCCTATCGGATTGATGGCGTACCCACGATTGTGATGCAAGGCCGTTATATGACCTCGCCATCGATTGCTGGTAACAAGGCTAAAGCGATTAGCGTAATGGAATTCTTAGAACAAAAAATCCGTAAGGACAAATACAAGTAATCCCTATTAGCGAGCGCAGTATCCTTGCTTTTATGTAGCCTAGATCTTAACGAAGCGTTGCACAATCCAGAAGTACACGGGATAGGGCAAGATTCTGAGGAACTTTAAGAAGCCCGAAAACCGCTTTGGGAAGTGAATGTCAAACTTGCCAGCTTGCATGCCGTTCAGTATTTCTGTAGCTGCCTCTTCAGCAGTAATCAGGGCAGGCATTTCAAAATCATTTTGTGCAGTAGCCTCTGTCGCTACAAATCCTGGAGAGATCATATGCACACTGACTCCTTGAGGGAGTAAGTCGTAATACAAGGTTTCACAGAAATTGATAATCCCTGCTTTACTTGGACCATAAGCAAGCGCTTTGGGGAGGCCACTATAGCCCGCTACACTGCCCACAATGGCGATATGCCCTGAGTGTTCTGTAATCATTTGAGGTAATACCGCAGCAACAGCGCGCATCGGGCCTAAAAGATTGGCATCAATCGTTTTTTGTGCAATCTCAAAGTCAAACTGATCAGCACGCATGGGGGTGTATACCCCTGAAACAAACAGCAGTAAATCCAAGCCGCCCCAGCTATCCAAGATGGTTTGATAGGCGGTATCGATTTGATCTTTATGGGTGATATCTAAGGGCAGCACTAAGGCCATCCCTTGTGCCGATTCTGCCAATGTATTTAAGCGCTCAACACGACGACTAGAAAGCGCTACTTTGCTGCCTGCCTTCAATAGCGCCCGGGCACATGCCTCACCAATGCCGCTCGAGGCGCCAATTACCCAGATACGCTGATTTACAAAGCTATCAATTCCTTTTTGTTTCATGGGGTAATCGACCTCTAGGTAGGCTGTGGGATGGATGTGGATTGATGTTTAAGCGTGAACTGAACAACATCAATATTCTTTTCAGAAAACCCAGCCGCGCAATACATGAGATAGAAGTTCCAAAGGCGGACAAAGGTCTCGTCAAATCCTAAGTGATAAATATCTTCTACCTTTTGATTAAAGCTATCGCGCCAAATACATAAGGTCTTGGCATAGTCAATACCAAAAGAAAATTCAGACTCGACCTCTAGCCCTGCTTGAGCTGCAGCCGCTTTGAACTTTGAGGGCGATGGCAACATGCCCCCTGGAAAAACATACTGTTGAATAAAGTCTGTGCTGTGACGATAGCGTTCGAATAACTCCTCGGCAATCACAATAGTTTGAATACATGCTTTACCGCCTGCTTTAAGCCGTGAGGCAATAGTCTGAAAATATTCACCCCAATGATTCTCTCCAACGGCTTCAAACATTTCTATAGAAGCAATACCGTCAAATTTTTCTTTGCAGTCACGATAATCTTGAAGGCGAACTTCAAAGTTTTGCGCTTGTTCTGTTTCAGATTGAACCTGTTTTAAGCGCGCTTCTGCAAATGCTTTTTGTTCAGTGGATAAAGTTAAGCCTGTAACACGATGGCCATCTCGTAAAGCTTCTTCCATAAAGCCGCCCCAGCCACAACCCACCTCGAGGAGATGATCGCCAGGCTTAGTATTGATGGAGTCTAGAATTCGTTTAATCTTCGCGCGTTGAGCCTCAATCAAAGACTCCTTACCGCCCTCAGAGAACCAAGCGCTGGAGTAACTCATGCTTGGATCTAACCATAAGGTATAAAAAGCATTTCCTAAGTCATAGTGCGCATGAATATTTTTACGACTGCCTGCTTTTGAGTTATCTCTCAGCCAATGCTTTAAGCGGTACATGATGGAACCAAACCAACTGCCATAGATCGCTTTTTCTAAAATAGTGCGATTACGAATAGCAAGCTCAAGAATGGCTTTGAGATCTGGTGTATTCCACTGTCCACGAATATAGCTTTCTGCAAAGCCAATATCGCCATGAGACAGAATGTGTTTAAAGACAGACCAGTCCAAAATTTGGATTTCTGCATGCAAACTATCATCGCGATTACCAAACTCTTTGGTCTCGTTATTAGGCAAGGTAACCACAAGATGGCCACTACGTAACTGGGATAACAAGTTCAGTACTGTTTTAGTGCTTAGACGGTACTCTTGAGCTTTAGATTCTCGTTGTGGTTGACGAGAAAAAATTAAGCGTGAGAGAAGGGATTGACCAGGGCGATTCATCGAGTTACTTCAAGTTCGGGTGGTTTTGGCTTTGAGTGAAAAGGAACGCCTTTAATCCACAATCTTAATGCCTGCCAATGAATCCGTCCAATAACACCCAAGCTCATGAGGGGATAACGCAGAAAAGCGAGATACAGTGCTGCCCTGCTTAAAGGCTGTGCTACGCCGCTAATACTAGTATTAATCAGGGGTTGGCCATCCTCATGTAACTCAATACGACAGACGATATTGTTTTTCGATTGGCTGTCACTTGGAAATAGGAAGCGGAAATGGTATTCCCCACTGACATCGCAAAAGGGGGAGACATGAAATACTTTTTTACTCACAAAGGTTTCGCCGGACCGCAAGACTGCTCCAGAGTCTTGATGGATGAGATAGCAATGGCGCTCCCCAAAGGTATTGTTGACCTCAGCAAGTACGGCTTGGACTTGACCATCTGCCCTGGTGCAAATCCAAAAGCTGACCGGATTAAAGACATAGCCTAGTACTCGGGGAAAAGTATGCAACCAGATCTCCCCATCAATATGAGGAATATTGTTTTCTTTAAGAATCTGCTCGACCCAGGCAAGACTATCGGCATGACCAAGGCCATGATCTTGGTCAAAGAATGAAAAAAGCCTAAATTGCTTATCTCCTAAGCCATGCTTACTCAGTAAGGTTTTATCTGCATTGCGGGCACGCATTGGAATAGAGATAGTAAAGACCCCATAACCAAACGCGTTTTTAGCAGGACGAAAGCGCCGATGCTTGACCGCACCAAAATTAATGGTTGCTACCTGCATTTATTGGCTATCTTGAACGGAGTCAGAATGAATGGGATGAGAAATACTTTCTAAGAGATCTTTGGCAACGAGTTCGCCAGAGCGTAGACCATCTTCATGAAAGCCAAAACCTGTCCATGCACCGCAATACCAAATGGAACTATTCCCTTGAATAAGCGGCAATTCTTTTTGTGCTTGAGCAGCGCGCATATCAAAGACAGGATGAGAGTAATGAATTTCCTCATGCACCAGATTCGGATCTGGATCAGTGAGTGGATTGAGACTCACAATAATTTGAGTGCTCTGTAGTGCCTCAGGTAATGGTTGCAAGCGATTAATTAAGTAATTAACGCTGACATGTTGTTGTGCGGTGGGAGAGATACCAGATTTTGCCGTGTAGTTCCAAGCCGCCCAACAGCGCTGATTCTTGGGTAGGAAGTGTTGATCGGTGTGCAAAATAGCTCGATTCTTTTGATAAGGAATAGAGGCCAAAATATTTCGTGCATCCTGGTTGATACCGTGCACCAGCTCTAATGACTGATCGCTGTGACAGGCCATAATCACTTCATCAAACCATTGATTACCAGAGGGGGTAATGACCTCCACTGGCGCTTTATCTACCTGACTGGCATTCACACGGCTAACTGATTCACGTACGATCTTGACGCCCTGTTTTTCAAGTGCGGCGACGAGAAGTTTGACGTATTCTCTAGAGCCACCTTGTACCGTAAGCCATTGCGGGCGATTCTGAATCTGAAGGAGGCCATGGTTATGACAGAAGCGCACCATCGTTTGAATCGGAAACTCGAGCATTTGATCAACGGAGCAAGACCAGATGGCACCAATCATTGGTAGGAAATAGTTTTCTCTAAAGCTAGTGCTAAAACGATTACGGTCTAAAAAATCTTTGATGCGCTCATCGGGTTCAGCGTAATCAAGATCTGCCGCAATCTGTTCTTCCGCTAGCCGAGTTGCCATACGATTGAAGCGCAGGATGTCATATGCCATTCTCCAGAAAGAGGGGGAGAGTAAGTTTGATCTTTGCCCAAAAAAAGAATTGAGATCATTCCCTGCCCATTCAATATTTTTGTGATGACCATCTTTTGCCTTGGTATCAATCGATACTGAAAAAGACATTTCAGATGGCGCAATAGGAACTTTGATTTCCTCAAATAGACGGACTAAGCGAGGATATGTTTTACGATTGAATACTAAAAATCCAGTATCAATTCCATAGTTAATGTCGCCTTGATTAGTTTTTAGAGAAAAATCAACCGTATTGCTATGACCACCAATATGATTACCGCCCTCAAAGATCGTAATGTCTAAGTCTGGATGTTTTCTTAAAGCATAAGCACAGCCCAGACCAGATATACCAGCGCCAATAATGGCTACTTTTTTCTTACTCACTAAATTTTTTCTCCAAGGAGCTTTTCAAGCTCTTTAGTTATGCTGCTACTGGTTGGTTTGGTAAGGCTCCCATAAGAGTCTACGACATTGCCATTCCGATCAATCAGATACTTATAAAAATTCCATTTGGGACTTGTCCCTGTTTTTGCAATCAACATTTTAAAGAGGGGGTTTGCATTACTTCCACTAATTGTGCTTTTAGCAAACATAGGGAATTTAACGTCATAGGTATTTTTACAAAAATCAGCAATTTCCTTATTAGTGCCAGGCTCTTGCTTACCAAAATCGTTGGTCGGAAATCCGAGAACAACGAGGCCGCGATTTTTGTACTTTGCGTACAGCTTCTCTAGATCCTCATATTGATCAGTAAAGCCACAAAAGCTGGCTGTGTTGACCACGAGCACTACCTTACCTTGGTATTGACATAGATTCTGTGGGGCTTCATCCTGCAGCCTGGGAAAGGTATGCGATAACAAGGGGCTGCACTTGGGTGTTGTTGGTGGCGCTGTTTGAGCAAATGTGATTGTGGGCATCAGAAAAAGTAGCGCTAATGCCCACCGTGCCATATAACGAGTCATGCTGAACCTTGTAGATGAGCTAGGATAATGAGATACGTAAGTCTAAGACATTCTGGCAAATATCGTTGGGCATTCCGTAATGCCATTAATATTGCAATATGACTCTTTTGCCTTTACCTTCTTTTGAATCAAAAGTCTGCTCTTTGACACAGCTCGATGCCCGTATTGCAGCCCTTCCAAGGCCATTGGTGTTTACCAACGGGGTATTCGATATTCTTCATCGGGGACATGCCACTTATCTGGCGCAAGCCCGAGAATTTGGGGCAAGTCTAGTCATTGGCGTGAATTCAGATACTTCTGTCAAGCTGCTGGGCAAAGGGAATGATCGGCCGATTAATACAGAGGCAGATCGTCAGGCCCTTCTTGCTGCGCTTGCTAGCGTAGATTTAACGGTACTTTTTACTGAGCAGACGCCAGTAAATTTAATTGCCCGAATTCGGCCGGATATTTATATCAAGGGTGGCGATTATGAAATCGATACTTTAGAAGAAACCCGCTTAGTGAAAACTTGGGGCGGCAAAGCATTTGCGATCCCTTTTTTATATGAGCGTTCGACTACAACCTTATTAGGGAAGATCCGCGCTCAATAGAAGCTAAGTAGTTGATCCGATCTTAGATTTTCTGCAGCAACCAAGCCCAAAGACCGCGGAGCACAAGTCCCTCAATAGGCTCTACGGGTAGCCTGGCTAATTCAGGAAATTGCTTGATCTCATTGGCTAACACTGCAGCATTACCGCCATCAAGCCAGATGCGTTCAACAGGGTGATTCATCTCTTTTGCTAGGTAAGCTGCACGCAATATGGCACCTAATTGTGCGGCATCACATCCCCCAATAATCGCCTCATCTGTACTGACTCCAAGACTAGTTTGTGGGACTGAATTTGTAGAAGTAGTATTCGCCGCAAGATGTGCATGGCGATTGACTAATGGAAGTCGCGCGGTGTTGCTTTGCAGACTCTCCTGCATGAGGCTCAGTCCTGGCAAAATCCAGCCACCATAATGCACGCCATTACCGCCCAAAAGATCAATCGTCGTGGCAGTCCCGGCATTGATGATTAAAGTATTGGTATTCGAGAGCGCTCTTGCGCCAATCAGGGCGGCCCATCTGTCGGCTCCGAGTTTGCTAGGGTCTTGATAGAGGGTACGCATGCCATGATAGGGGCTATCACCAGTCAACTGATGCCAACTAATATCACTCCATTGTGGAAAGAGAGATTGCAGATGGGCAATGACCTCGTCGCCAGCAACGCAGGCAAAGGCGATAGCATCGGGCTTAGGTAAAGTTTTAGCAATGTAGTCGGAGAGCTCCGCACGAAGCTCTGCCGACTGAAATGATTTACTGCTAATAGAGCCAGAGTAAGCCCACAGTTTTTTATTGCGGTCGGCAGTATTTTGGGTCGATTCAACAGCGGCCCACTTTAGGCGCGTATTGCCAACATCAAATAAAAGATACAGACTCATGATTGCACTCGTAAGGAAACATCACCCGCATGAATAGGGATGATGGTGTTATTTTGGTTTAGAAGTAATGCGCCAGATGGATCTACCCCAGTGGATATGCCTAAGAGGGGCTCAGCACCACCACCGGAAATGCGCACTGCTTGACCATCAAATGCATCCCACTGTGCCCAAGTTTTTTGAAAGTGGCTGAAACCAAATTGCTTAAACTCAGTAAGATATTTTTCAAAAGACGCCAGTAATTGGAGCCAGATAAATTCCATATCAGGTAAAGCATTTTTCGCAGGGATGAGTTGGTCAAGTGCACCAAGCTCAAACGAAGACTGAGATCCTAAGCGTTGAGCAATGTGATCAGCGCAACGCAAGTTCAGTCCAACACCAATAATCATCCAGCTGGGGTCGCTGAGTGTAGTTTGACCACCCTCAATCAGAATCCCACCAAGCTTGGCATTATTTAGTAGCAGATCATTCGGCCACTTAAGTCTTAATCCCTGACTGTAAAGGACATTCTCAGGAATATTCAGGGCTGTGGAAATGCCGGTAATAAGGGCCAGGCCAACTACCAGACTCAGGCCGCTTAACTCATTGGGGCGGCATGGAAAGGGGTAGGCTAAAGAGAAGCACAGGGTGTCGTTAGGCTGAGCAAGCCAGACTCTACCCGCCCTACCTTTACCTGCGGTTTGTTCATGGGCAATCCTGGCTACAGGGTCAATTAATTGCCCAGCACGCCAGCGAACCAATAAATCATCATTGGTGGATTGGGTTTTGGGGACACGCTCTAGGATGCAATTCCAGCTCATTTCTCTATTGTAGAAAGGTCTGACCTAGAATTGGGGAATGGATCACGAAGAGCAGCGCCCACGCAAGTTTGATTGGCCTCTACAAGCCATGCCTTTAGCTCGAGCTATCAGTTTGGGTTACGGGCTTTTAATCGTCTATGTCAGCCTCAATCCCTTTGATTTCAACCTCCAGAATGGCGTAGCTGCGTGGGCATGGTTATTTGCGCCTTCCCCTCGTTTTATTACGTTATTTGATGTGTCGGTCAATATCTTGGCCTATATCCCCCTCGGCTTTTTATTGGTATTTGCCGCTTATCCCCGCTGGCGTCATCTCGTTGCCCTGGCTATGGCATTGGGTTTAAGCGCCATTCTGGCGTTTAGTGTGGAATCCTTGCAAACTTGGTTGCCAACGCGTATTCCAAGTTTGATGGATTGGTGGGCCAATGTCTTAGGAGGTCTTTTGGGTGGTTTGCTGGCTATTCCCTTGGGTCCAAAGTGGCTATCCGGTAGCGTGATCCGCCGTCAATTTGATCAATGGTTTGGTTTGAATTGGGCAGCTTGCGCCTTATTTCTCTTATTTCCCTGGTCACAAATTTATCCGCAGAGTTCTTGGTTAGGCACCGGGGTATGGGGGCATGCCATATTTGCTCCAGTTGACTGGGGCACCATGGTGATGAATCACGTTGTACAAGAATCAGTCATTACCGCACTCTGTTGGCTGGGCGCGGCATTATTACTATCGCTAGGAATGCGTAGCAAGGCACCCCAGTGGAGAATACTCAATAGCCTTCTTTGCTTGACTCTATTTACTAAAGTGATTTTTACAACTTTGCAATTTGGGGTGGAATTTAGTTTGCTTTGGTTAACCGCTGGTGCTATTTGGGGAATGATGCTGGGCAGCGTTTTATTATGGTTCGCGCTCAATCGTTCAGCTGGAACGAAGTTTTGGATTGCGCTGATCTCTTTAATTAGCGCTACGGTTGCGATTAATTTATTACCTGATAATCCTTATTTCATCATGACCCTAAGACACTGGCACCAAGGGCGACTATTGCACTTTAATGAACTCATGCAGTGGGTTTCAGTGGTATGGTTGCCACTAGCCTTATTTTGGCTTATTCGAAATAAATTAACCTTTAAATTAAAACCTTGATAGATATTTTTTATGAGCTTTCAGCACCATCTCTTTTTCTGTCTTAATAAACGTGATAACGGCAATGAGTGTTGCGATCAGCACAACGCATTTGCATTATTTGACTATGCCAAAAAACGAGTAAAAGAACTCGGGCTCTCTGGCCCTGGAAAAATTCGGGTCAATAAAGCAGGGTGTTTGGATCGCTGTTCTGAAGGCCCCGTGATGGTCGTCTATCCAGAAGGAGTTTGGTATACCTTTATTGATACCGAAGATGTCGAGGAAATTATCCAATCGCATTTAATTCAAGGACGCCCGGTCGAGCGTTTGCAGTTAGCTTGAGAGATTTCAGAAAGTTCAGTTCATGAATAGCCGTACAAAAGTCATTCAGATTGAAGGGGTAGTCGGTCAGATAGAAATGTCCATCGACTTACCTGATGAATTAAAAAGCAATCCCAATTTTTCTATTAGAGGTTTAGCCTTGGTGGCGCATCCGCATCCCCTAATGGGCGGTACGATGGATAACAAGGTTGCACAAACCATGGCGCGTGCTTTTAATCAATTGGGTTATGTGAGTGTGCGGCCAAACTTTCGTGGTGTAGGCGCTACTGCTGGTGCTTATGATGATGGTATTGGTGAGATAGAAGATTTACTCTACGTCACTGATTGGATGCGGACCCCATCGAGCTGGAGTGCACTGGAGCTCACTACATCTCAGAGTTGGACTTCTGGGGCAAATACTTTGCCCTTAGTTGTTTCTGGATTTTCTTTTGGAAGTTTTGTCGGTACGCATCTGATACAAAGGCTGATTGAGCTGGGCCGCCCTGCAGAGCGGCTAGTAATGGTGGGCAGTGCAGCTGGTAAGTGGGAATTAGCCCCTGTGCCAGCAGATACGATTTTGATTCATGGTGAGGTAGATGAAACCATTACCTTGAGTGCTGTTTTAGATTGGGCGCGCCCACAAGAGTTAACGGTTCAAGTAGTTCCAGGTGCCGATCATTTTTTCCACCGTCGCTTACATTGCATTCGTAACATCATTACGAGTGCTTGGTTGGGTATGCCCGATCATCGAAACCATTCACTAGACTAGAGATAAATATGACTGAACAAAAATCCTTGATTGAGTACCCATCTGAATTTCCGATTAAGGTCATGGGAAAAGTGAACCCGGATTACTTGCCCGCCATCTTACATATTGCCCATCAATTTGATCCTACTTTTGATGAGAGTAAGGTCGAGCAAAGGCCATCAAAGGATGGGAATTATTTGGGGATTACTTTACCCATCACCGCTACGAGTCGCGAGCAGTTAGATGAGCTTTATCGCACCTTGTCCACCCACCCATTGGTGAGCGTTGTTCTGTAACACCTTGAGATGAGCATCCTAGTAAAACATTTAGGAGTTGCTGATTACGAGACAACGTATCAGGCCATGCGTGCGTTTACCCAACAAAGAACTACTGATACACCTGATGAAATTTGGGTGCTAGAGCATCCCCCCGTTTTTACTTTAGGGCTTGCAGGTGATGCCGGTAATTTGCATTCTCCTAGTCAAGCAATTCCCTTAGTACAAGTGGATCGCGGTGGAGAGATTACCTATCATGGCCCCGGTCAAATTGTGGTGTATCTCCTCTTGGATCTTCGGCGCCTAGGTATTTTTGTAAAAGAGTTGGTTGTGCGGATCGAGCAATCATTGATTGATACTTTGGCAGACTTTGGTATTCAGGCAGAGAGACAACCTGGGGCGCCTGGTATTTATCTTTCACAGGATCCTGGTATAGCGCCAGACTATCGAGGTGCCAAAATGGCTGCTTTAGGCCTAAAGGTCTCTAAAGGTTGCTCTTACCATGGTCTTGCACTCAATGTAGCCACAGATTTAAGTGCTTTTGCCCGAATCCACCCTTGCGGCTATGAGGGCTTAAGAACCTTGGACATGCAAACTTTGGGGATCAAGGACAATATAGACATTATTAGCCAAACCCTCTTAGGGCATTTGCAAAAGCAATTGATGACATCATGACCACCAGTAAGTTAGATCTCGATTCCCCGATAAATGTTCGGCAGGATCTTAACTACGATGCTTCGCGTAAGCAAAAGTCGAGCGAGAAGACTGCGCGCATTCCGATCAAAATTATTCCATTGCATGAAGTGTTGAAGAAGCCCGATTGGATTCGGGTAAAAGCAGCCTCTGGAAACTCGCGATTTAATGAGATTAAAAAAATATTGCGCGAGAATGAATTGGTCACAGTGTGTGAAGAAGCGAGTTGCCCCAATATTGGTGAATGTTTTGGAAAGGGCACTGCAACCTTCATGATCATGGGGGATAAATGTACGCGGCGTTGTCCGTTTTGTGATGTTGGTCACGGTAGGCCAGATCCGCTAGATACCAAAGAGCCCGCTAATTTAGCTCGCACTATTGCTGCCTTAAAACTGAATTATGTTGTGATCACCAGCGTAGATCGTGATGATTTACGTGATGGTGGTGCCATGCATTTTGTGGATTGCATTTCCCAATCTAAAGCCTTGTCACCGCATACGCGTATTGAGGTACTCGTGCCCGATTTTCGAGGACGACTGGATAAAGCCCTAGATGTGTTTAGTGCTCACGCAGCTACCGGATTACCTGATGTGATGAATCACAATTTAGAAACTGTGCCACGCTTGTATAAAGAAGCGCGACCCGGCGCAGACTATGCCCACTCTTTAAAGTTACTCAAAGACTTTAAGGAGCGTTTCCCACATATTCCAACCAAGAGCGGTTTGATGGTTGGTCTAGGTGAAACGGATGAGGAGATATTAGAAGTGATGCGCGATATGCGTGAGCACAATATCGATATGCTCACTATTGGCCAGTATTTATCTCCATCTGGACATCATCTGCCAGTGCGACGCTATGTTCATCCGGATGTATTTAAGCATTTCGAAGAAGAGGCTAAAGCTATGGGCTTCTCGCATGCGGCTGTGGGCGCGATGGTGCGTTCTAGTTATCACGCCGATCAACAAGCGCATGAGGCGGGTGTTGTCTAGTTACTCTTTTAGTAAGACCTTAGCTTTACTCATAACAGCTTTCTTAATAACTGCCTGTAGTCCCAAATTGGATTGGCGTACAGTGCAATCCCCGCAAGAGGGCTACACAGCATTATTTCCTGGTAAGCCTGAAAAGATCGATAGAGTACTGCCATATCAAGACCAAAAAATAGCGCAAGTATTAGAGGCAGTAAAAATAGACGATGATATTTATTCAGTAAGCTCTACTTATTTGAACAAGGAGCAGCTCCCACTGTTACCAAAATTAATAGAGCAGATACAAAGCAATCTTTTTAATCGAGCGAGCGTTAATGCAGAAAGCGCTGCTAGTGCAGATGTGGTGTATCAAACCGCCGCTCGTCAACGTGCTGCTGCTAAAGATTACTTTTTAGAGTTTCCCTCTACGGGTGCAGTCGAGACCGCGATGCGTGTGCGGTGGATTGTGAGAGTTAGACCAGATAGCGGCGCTTGGATCTATCAACTGTCTGTATTACATACCGCGCCAGCGCGGGTAGATGCTAAAAAGTTTTTTGCTGAAGAGGCGTATGCCAATTTCTTTGATGAGTTTCGTCCAGAGTAAGACATCAATTAATCTCTAATGAATCCTCAGATGTTATGAAGATTTTTCTAGGGCAGCTACCTTAGCTTCGAGCATTTCTAATTTCTCTCTCGTTTTTGATAGCACCTTAGATTGCAGCTCAAACTCTTCACGCGTCACCAAGTCCATCTTCTGAAAACCTTGGTTCATCATCGCGCGGACATTCTTTTCAATTTCTTGCGCTGGTGAATTCCGAATAGCCTCACCCACTTTGTTCTGCATTTCGCCAGCAATACGCTGAATTTGCTCTAGGATTTCGCCTGGTTTTTGCATGATAGGGATCGCCGATCTATAAAGAGTTGCATAAAAGTCACAGAAGACATTTTAAGTTGTTAGGCCAAAAAGGGCTTGAGAAGGGCTAAAAACAGGGAATTTAGCCAAAATTCACTAAATGAGTGCCATTAATAGCACCAAAGTAGTGCATATGCATTATTTAGGTGAATACCACCAAAGCGCCCAAATGGCCTCCCCTCATCATCGCTACATGCATTAAAGCATTCAACTTTTTAATTCAAACAGCAAGGAGTTACACATGAAAACTATTAAAAAAACAGCTATCGCTTTAGCAGCTTCAAGCCTCTTGGCATCAGCAGCATTTGCCCAGACTGCACCTGCAGCGCCAGAGCCTAGCCCAATTACAGCGAACGTTACAGTTGTCAGTGACTATCGCTATCGTGGTATTTCACAGTCAAATATGAAGCCGGCCATACAAGGCGGCTTTGACTACGCTCATGAAAGCGGTCTGTATCTTGGTAACTGGAATAGCTCTATTAGCTGGATTGGAGATGGTAACTCTGGTGTAACCGCACCGATCGAAATGGACTTCTATGGCGGATTTAAAAAGGAATTAATCGGCGAAGGTTTTGCATCTGATGTTGGAGTCTTGCAATACGTATATCCATCTCGTGGAGCTTACTCAGCTTCCACTACTGCCGGACCAATAGTGAATCCGAATACAACGGAACTATATGCAGCTCAGAATTTCACATTCGGACCCTTAACTGGTTTTGTTAAGTTTTCCTACGCGGTTACCCCGTTATTCGGTAATGCAAAGAGTGCAGGATCTTACTATCCAGATTTAACAGTTAATTACGATACAGGTATGTGGGGTTTAGCCGTTAATGCGCACGTCGGTTATCAATATATAGCTGGGCAACAAGTTGTTGCTGGCACTCCAACACTCAACTATACCGATTTCAAGTTAGGCTTAACCAAAGATTTCGGTGGAGGTTTATCTTTAGCAGCAGCTTATATTGGGACAACCGCTGCTAAGAGTGGTAGCACTTATGCATATGTAGGCCCAACAAATCAAGGCTCTAAGAATTTAGCTGGTTCAACTGGCATTGTTTCCCTCACCAAAACTTTCTAATTCCTTTCCTCTGAACGGAGAAACGTATGAAATTAATTACCGCAATCATCAAGCCCTTCAAGCTTGACGAAGTGCGCGAAGCTCTCTCGGAAGTGGGAGTTTCGGGCATTACCGTTACTGAAGTTAAAGGCTTTGGTCGTCAAAAAGGTCACACCGAGTTGTATCGCGGTGCTGAGTATGTAGTGGATTTTTTACCTAAAGTAAAAGTTGAAGCTGCTGTTGAAGATGGCATCTTGGAGCGAGCGATTGAAGCAATTGAAAAATCAGCTCGTACTGGCAAGATTGGCGATGGCAAGATTTTTGTCTCCTCAGTTGAACACGTCATTCGCATTCGTACCGGTGAAACCGGTACGTCAGCACTTTAAAGAGAGGTTCAAAATGTTAATTTGGATGAAACGACTCCTAGCTGGAAGCGCAATGGCTTTGGCCATTGGGGCGACTAGTGTGATGGTAGCTTCCCCAGCTTTTGCTGCTGAGGAAGCTAAGGCAGTTGCAGCTTCTGCTGCGGCAGCAGTGACGGCAGCTGCTCCTGCCGCACCTGCATTGGTTCCTGATAAGGCTGATACAGCATGGTTACTAATGTGTACTGCATTAGTTATCTTGATGACACTGCCTGGTTTGGCTTTGTTCTATGGTGGCTTAACCCGTAGTAAGAACATTCTTTCTGTACTCGTACAGTGCATGTTTGGCTTCTCTTTGATCACGGTGCTGTGGGCACTATATGGTTACAGTCTTGCATTTACTGAAGGCAGTGCATTTATTGGGGGCTTTGATCGTTTGTTCTTGGCTGGTATAACGCCAGACTCTGTAGCAGCAACCTTTAGTAAGGGCGTTGTGATTCCTGAGTTTGTCTTTATGTCATTCCAAGCAGCGTTTGCAACGATTACTTGCTGCCTGATCATTGGTTCATTTGCAGAGCGCGCAAAGTTTTCTGCGATCGTTTTGTTTATGGTTCTCTGGTTTACATTTAGCTACTTGCCAATTGCGCACATGGTTTGGTTCTGGCCTGGTCCGGATGACATCAAAGATGCTGCATCACTTGAAGCTATTACTGCTCGTGCTGGTTGGTTGTGGCAGAAGGGTGTTCTCGACTTTGCTGGCGGAACAGTAGTTCATATCAACGCTGCGATGGCTGGCCTAGTAGGTTCATTCATGGTTGGTAAGCGTTTGGGCTATGGCAAAGAAGCAATGAAGCCACATAACCTCGTGTTTGTCATGATTGGCGCATCACTCTTGTGGTTCGGTTGGTTTGGTTTTAATGCCGGTTCTGCTCTTGAAGCAAATGGTAGTGCAGCCTTAGCATTCGTGAACACATTACTGGCAACGGCCGCTGCTGTATTGGGTTGGTCATGTGCTGAGTGGCTTATTAAAGGTAAGCCTTCTATGTTGGGTGGTGCATCTGGTTGCGTAGCTGGCTTGGTTGCCATTACTCCTGCTGCTGGTTTTGTCGGTCCAATGGGTGCATTAATCATCGGTGTTGCTGCTGGTGTGATTTGCCTTTGGGGTGTTAGTGGCCTGAAGAAACTTTTAGGCTCAGACGACAGCTTGGACGTATTTGGTATCCATGGAGTAGGTGGTATTTTGGGTGCCTTGTTAACCGGCGTATTCGCTGATCCTGCTTTGGGTGGTTCTGGTATTTGGGATTACGTTGCTAATGCTGCTTCTGCTGAATACTCTATTTCCAGCCAAGTATGGATTCAGAGCCAAGGTGTGATTACCACCTTGATTTGGTCTGGCGTAGTTTCTTTTATAGCCTTTAAATTAGTCGATATTGTGATTGGTTTACGTGTTAAAGAAGATCAAGAACGTGAAGGTTTGGACATTAGTTCACATGGTGAGACTGCTTACGAGTCTTAATTAGCCTGTTTTACCCCTCACTGGGCGGCCTAGCATGGCTGCCCAGTTTTTAAGCGCGAGATCCTTGGATTTCGCGTCTTTCTTTTAAAAATCTTACAATGGTGGAATGGTTCCACATCTCATTACCGCCCTGAGCGGCCCCCTTCTCGATCTCGAGTCGAAGGTTTTAGAAGCAACTCCTACTATCGAACGCTGGTTTCGGCTGGAATGGCAAGAACACACCCCGCCATTTTATTGTTCAGTCGATTTGCGTAATGCCGGATTTAAGCTGGCACCCGTAGATACCAACCTCTTCCCGGGCGGCTTTAATAATCTCTCACCGCAAATGTTGCCCCTGGCAGTACAAGCAGCCATGGCAGCGATTGAGAAAATCTGCCCGGAAGCAAAAAATTTACTCCTGATTCCAGAGCGGCATACTCGCAATACTTTCTATTTGCAAAATATTGCTCGTTTGGCCTCTATCCTGCGTCAGTCTGGACTCCATGTTCGCTTAGGCACCTTGTCTGATGAAATTAAAAAGCCCACTTGGATTGATTTGCCCGATGGCAATCGTCTTTTGATGGAGCCTTTATCTCGCCTTGGTTTAAAGAAACAGCGTCTGGGACTTAAAGATTTTGATCCCTGTTCTATTTTGTTGAACAATGATTTATCTGCAGGGATTCCACCGATCCTGGAAAATCTGCATGAGCAATATCTCTTACCTGGTTTGCATGCTGGCTGGCATGTTCGTCGTAAGTCTGCTCACTTTGCAGCGTATGAAGAGGTTGCGAAAAAGTTTGCGAAGTTAGTCAATATTGATCCCTGGATGATTAACCCTTATTTCACGAGTTGCTCAAATGTTAATTTTCATGAGCGTAAAGGTGAAGATGAATTGCAAACAGCGGTTGAGCAGATCCTCAAGAAGACGGCTAAGAAATACCGTGAGTACGGCATCAAAGAGAAGCCCTATGTGGTCGTAAAAGCCGATGCAGGTACCTATGGTATGGGCATCATGGTAGTCAATGACCCCGCCCAACTCAAAGATTTGAACCGCAAAGAGCGCAATAAAATGAGTGTGGTTAAAGAAGGTCTTGAGGTGAGTGATGTATTAGTTCAAGAGGGTGTGTATACCTTTGAGAAGGTCAATGAAGCGGTGGCTGAGCCTGTGGTCTACATGATTGATCGTTATGTGATTGGTGGCTTCTATCGCGTACATACGGATCGTGGTCCTGATGAGAACCTCAATTCACCTGGCATGCATTTTGTTCCCTTGGCATTTGAGCAAAACTCTATTCCGGATCTAGGTGCTAAGCCTGGTAGTGCGCCACCCAATCGCTTTTATCTCTATGGTGTAGTGGCGCGTTTGGCTTTGCTAGCAGCCTCTTTAGAGCTTGAGCGTTCTGATCCTAATGCTGAAGCAGCCTAATTTATTTATTCCCGCACATAGATAAATATGGATCTTCTTTTTATTGCTGATCCGTTAGAGTCTTTTAAGATTGAGAAAGACTCCACCTTAGCAATGATGCGAGTCGCACAAGCAGCAGGTCACAAACTTTGGTTCTGTCAGAGCCGCAATATTCTCTGGAGAGGAAATACAGTCGTTGCAGATTGTCAGACTTTAGCGATAAAACCCAGTAGTACATCTTGGTTTGAGTTGGGCAGTATTGAAGGTCGTGCCTTAAATGCCTTTACAGCAGTCTTCATGCGCACTGACCCCCCGTTTGATATTGAGTATTTAAATACCACTTGGTTGTTATCGGCTGCAGTCCGTCAAGGCGCTAGGGTGTTCAATGATCCCATGGCAATTCGGGAGCATTCAGAAAAGATTTCCATTACTGAGTTTCCAGAATTCATCCCGCCTACTTTGATCACTTGTGAACTGAGTGCGATTAAAGCATTTCATCAAGAGCATCGCGATATTGTGATTAAGCCCTTGGATGGCATGGGAGGTATGGGCGTATTTAGAGTGGGCCCAGACGGCTTAAATTTAGCAAGCATCGTAGAAACTTTAGGTGAGAATGGCGCCCGAACCTTAATGGCACAACGCTTTTTATCGGAGATCTCAGAAGGGGATAAGCGCGTGTTGTTGATTGGTGGTGAAGTAGTACCATTTGCTTTGGCTCGCATTCCTCAAGGCAATGAGATTCGCGGTAATTTAGCTGCTGGCGGCAAGGGTGTCGCTATGCCACTGACTGCTGCTGAAAAGCGTGTAGCAGAACTTTTAGCCCCCATTTTGAATGAACGCGGTTTATTCATAGTAGGATTGGATTTGATTGGTGCTTACGTCACTGAAATTAATGTAACGAGCCCAACCTGTTTTGTTGAAATTACAGAGCAGAGCGGATTTGATGTTGCGCAATATTGGTTAAAAGCCCTCGAAAAGAAACTGGTATAGAGATGGTTGGAATTGTGATTGTTGCCCACACCCCAGTAGCCAGTGCCATGCTCGGTTTTGCTGAGCATGCCTTCGGCGTATTACCTGAAGGTGTTAGAGCGGTGGATATTCCACCATATGAAGATACCAAGGTAAGTTTTGATCGTGTTCTCAAGGCTGCCTATGGCGTGAGTACTGATAGCGGTGTCTTGATACTGACTGATGTAATGGGGGCAACGCCTGCCAATGTGGCTTCTAAATTAGAGGCTCTAGGCCCTTTGTCGGGACTGAATTCTGCAGTGGTTGTTTTAACAGGATTGAATTTACCCATGCTGATGCGATGCATTTCTCATCGTGGAGAGGGGCTAGAAGAGTTGGCTCAAAAAGCCTTACAAGGCGGTCAAAATGGCATATTACGTTTGGGCTCCAAAGCTCAACAAGAAGTGACAGATAAATAAGGTCAGCGATGCCAGTAGCAGAAATTAAAATTATCAACAAGCTAGGGCTACATGCGCGGGCATCAGCAAAGCTGTCACAGCTTGCTGCAGAATTTCCTTGCGAAGTATTGCTGTCACGCAATGGCCGTCAAATTAATGCAAAAAGCATTATGGGCGTCATGATGCTCGCTGCCGGTATAGGTAGCACGATCACGCTAGAAACTGTTGGTGAGCAAGCGGATGAGGCTTTGCAAGCTATTACAGTGCTCATTCAGAATCGCTTTGGCGAAGGCGAATAGCGATGACTTTTGCTCTACATGGCATTCCCGTATCCAATGGTATTGCGATTGGTAAGGCAGTACTGATTTCTCGTGCAGCACTAGAGGTAAGTCATCACCTAGTAGAGCTTGGTAAGGAAGAAGTAGAAGCTAAAAGATTATTAGATGCTTTTGAGCAAGTACGCCAAGAGCTTACGAAATTGCGTCAAGGCTTACCAAAAGATGCTCCTCAAGAGATGGCGGCATTTTTAGATGTGCATGGGATGATTCTGGCAGACCCTGCTTTGACTGAAAAGCCACTCAAGCTGATACGCACCCAACGCCTCAATGCCGCATGGGCATTAACGACAGAGCTCAACGATCTTCTAGAGCAATTTTCTGAGATTGAAGATGCGTATCTTAAAGAGCGTGCCAATGATATCCGTCAGGTTGCGGAGCGCGTTCTGAAGGCGCTCAGTGTGCAACAAAAAAATACCTTAAATGAGTCGGATTTATTTTCTCCTAGTGGAGTTGGGGTAGACGCCATTATTGTGGCGCACGATATTGCTCCGCACGATATGTTGCGCTTTAAAGAGCACGCCTTTACGGGCTTTGTTACTGACTTGGGTGGTAAGACCTCACATACTGCTATTGTTGCGCGCAGTATGGAGATTCCTGCAGTAGTAGGCGTTCGCCATGCTAGTGAAATGATTCGCCACGGCGATTGGTTGGTAATTGATGGTGTGCACGGTGTGGTGGTAGTTTCACCGGATGAGCAGTTATTGGCTCAGTATCGCTTGCTCCAAGCGAAAGCTATCCAAGAAACACATAAGCTCTTGGAGCTCAAGTATTCACCAACAGCTACTGTCGATCAGGTAGCCATTGAATTGCTGGCTAATATTGAGTTACCAGAAGATGCGACACAAGCGATCGATTTGGGCGCGATTGGGGTTGGCTTATTCCGCTCTGAATTTTTATTCATGGATCGTCATCAAGCTCTGCCAGATGAAGAGCAGCAGTATCAAGAATATCGTCGTGTGGTCGATTTAATGCATGGCTTGCCAGTGAATATTCGCACTATTGATGTAGGCGCAGATAAGGCCTTAGGCGCTAGCGCTGATGTATCTCAAACCGGGACGTCTCCATTAGGTTTGCGGGCAATTCGTTGGTCCTTAACAGAGCCAGAAATTTTCTTAACGCAACTACGGGCGATATTAAGAGCTTCAGCCCATGGACAGGCGCGCATTATGATCCCCATGCTCGCGCATGTCAGAGAGATTGATGAGACTTTACGCTTAATTGAAAAAGCAAAGCAGCAGTTACATCAACGCGGACAGGCATTTAATCCGAATATTCAAGTGGGTGCCATGATTGAAGTTCCGGCGGCTGCCTTAGTGCTTCCTTTGTTTATCAATCGTTTTGATTACCTCTCTATTGGTACGAATGATTTAATTCAATATACCTTAGCGATTGACCGCGCAGACCATGCGGTTGCGCATCTATATGACCCATTACATCCGGCCATTCTGAACTTGTTATTTAGCATTATTGATCAGGCAAAGCGGGCAAATATTCCAGTGGCAGTTTGTGGTGAGATGGCGGGAGATCCCACGATGACTAAATTGCTATTAGGTTTGGGATTAACTGATTTTTCAATGCACTTCAGTCAGCTCTTATTGGTTAAACGCGAGATTCTGAAAGCAGATGTTGGTTTATTAAAGTCCCGAGTGATGGCCGTATTGCAAGCTATTGAGCCAGAGGATCAAGCTCAGGCTTTAGAAAAACTGATGGCCTAGTGGGCTTTGCCGCAAACGAGGCAATCTGGATTTCTAGTAATTCGCATTTCATCTATCTGGGTGTTGAGTCCATTCCACAGCAGCATTCTTCCGACTAAAGGTTGCCCAAATCCAATCAGTACTTGTAAGGCTTGCGCTGCTTGCATGGCACCAATAATGCCTACCAAAGGGGAGAAGATGCCCATGCTGGCACAACTGACTTCAGTAAATTTCTCATCTGGAGAAAAGAGGCAGGCATAGCAAGGTGATTGAGGATTGCGCGCATCAAAGACGCTCAGTTGCCCGTCAAACTTTAATGCTGATCCTGAGACTAGGGGCTTTTGATGCTTAAAGTTTGCAGCATTTATCAGTTGGCGAGTAGCAAAATTATCAGTGCAATCTAAAACGATATTAGTGCTTGGAAGTAGCTTATCAAGCAAGGATTCTGTTGCTTTTTCTTGAACTGCATCGATGGTAATGGTGGGATTAGTATTTTGTAAAAATGTTTTCCCTGAAGCCACCTTGCTTTGCCCAATAGAATGTTGGGTATGCATAATTTGGCGCTGTAAATTCGTGAGCTCGACTATGTCATGGTCAAGCAGTGTGATCTTGCCCACACCAGCAGCCGCAAGATAGGGTGCGGCTGCACAACCTAAACCACCTGCCCCGATGATGAGGGCGTGCGAGTCGAGTAACTTTTCTTGCCCAGCTACATCGATTTCCTCAAGCAGTAAGTGCCTTGAGTAGCGAAGTAACTGCTCGTCATTCATAAATCAGCTAAAGATCAGATATGAGTTATTCGAGCTTGGAAGCAGAGCGTTTAACGGGTGCGCCATTGATAAATGCCACTGCCTGAGACAGCATGAAATCATCAGCACTACCGAGTTCTATGGGCTTCTTAGATTTATCTTTTTCTTTTTCTTCAGGCGTTTTCTTAGCATTCTTTTCTTCAATACGCTGTAGCTCTTCGAGGCGACGTTTTTCTCTATCTTTTACTAACATTTCTTCAGGAGATTGTTTATTACGTAAATGCTTTTCACTATCGATCTCACGGGTGATTAATACATCGTCCGGATCGCCATCTTTATTTTGGTCTACTGCGATATCGGGCCGAACACCAAATGCCTGAATGGATTTACCGCTAGGAGTGTAATAGTAAGCAGTAGTAATCTTGAGTGCTGAATCATTAGTGAGTGGACGTACTGTTTGTACAGACCCTTTACCAAAAGTTGTTTTACCGATAATGGTTGCGCGCTTGTAATCTTGTAATGCACCAGCAACAATTTCAGAGGCAGATGCTGAGTAGGCATTGACTAAAACTACCATAGGTAGTTTCTTAAATATCGCTGGCACTCCGGCCAAAGGATCACCCGCTTCACTTAATCGGTACATAGAGGGCGTGGCATTAAACACTTGCTTGGAATCGGGTGTTTGACCTTTAGTAGAAACAATGACGGCATCTGGCGGCAAGAAAGCGGCTGCGACACCGACTGCGCCCTGAAGTAAGCCACCACCATTATTTCTGAGGTCAAGGATGATGCCTTTTAGTTTTGGGTCTTGGGCTGCAAGCTCTGTTAACTTTTTAGCGAGATCAGGAATCGTACGTTCTTGAAAGCTAGTAATTCTTACCCAAGCAATATTGTTATCTACGATCTTTGCTTTGATCGACTGCACTTTGATTTCGGCACGAGTAATTGTTACTGGAAAGCTACGTTCTTCACTCTTACGAAATACCGTTAAGGTAATTTTTGTACCTGGCGTTCCACGCATGGTGCGAACTGCTTTATCCAGTGACATACCGCGAACGGGCTTGTCATCTAAGCGCGTGATGAGATCACCAGCTTGGAGACCTGCCTTTGCAGCGGGGCTATCTTCAATGGGGTTGAGCACTTTAACCAAGCCATCTTCAGATGTAATTTCAATGCCGAGACCAGCGAACTTCCCGCTGGTTTGTTCTTGCATTTCTGAAAAGTCTTTTTTGTCTAAATAAGTGGAGTGCGGATCCAGACTGCTCACCATTCCTTTGACGGCATCGGTGAGCAATTGTTTATCTTCAATGGGCTCAACATACTCTCGCTTAATTTGAGCGAAGACATTAGAAAGAGTACGTAACTCATCTAGCGGCAGGGTAGTATTCTGCTGTGCAGTTGCCGAGAATTGAATCGTTGCAGCAATACCGGCTATGAGACCGACAGCAATGAGGGTAAAGTTTTTCAGAAATTTACGCATACTCTTTTTTACTCTAATCTAGATAAAAATGTTGAATGGGCTTGAGTTCATCATCGAGCTCATAAACCAAGGGTACCCCATTAGGGACATTAATTTTCATAATGTCTTCATCTGAAACCTGGTCTAAATACTTAATAAGGGAGCGAATACTATTGCCGTGCGCAACCAGCAAAACCCGCTTGCCTGCCTTCAGAGCAGGGGCAATAGACTCATTCCACAGCGGTAAAACACGCTCGACATTGTCCTTCAGGCACTCCCCTAGGGGAATATCCGTAGGCTTGAGCTTAGCGTAACGCTGATCATTTTGGACATTCCGCTCATCTACCGCCTCCAATAAGGGCGGACGCACATCATAAGAGCGACGCCAAATATGCACTTGCGCATCTCCGTATTGAATAGCGGTTTCGGCTTTATTGAGGCCGGTGAGAGCGCCATAATGCCGTTCATTTAATCGCCAGCTATGCACTACCGGCAGCCACATTAAGTCCATGGCATCTTGAATGTGCCAAAGCGTCCTGATGGCTCGCCTCAATACAGAGGTATAGGCGATATCAAATTCATACCCTGCTTTACGCAGGTTTTCTCCCGCAGTAATGGCTTGTTGAGTGCCTTTTGGGGTTAAGTCTACATCTGCCCAGCCAGTAAAGCGGTTTTCAAGGTTCCAGGTGGATTCACCATGACGAATAAGGACAAGTTGTTTCATAGAGCCATTCTATAATCCGGGGATGAACTTTCTTACACAAATCGACAATTTAGCGCTAATCGCCCTCTTAATAGTTTCGGGTGCAGCGCTTTTCATGCCTACATTATCTACGCTTATGAGCGGAAAAGGCTTATCTACCACCGAAGCGACCATTTGGATGAACCGTCGTAAAGCAGCCGTCGTGGACTTACGTCCGGAAGCTGCATTTAAGGCGGGTCATTTACCAGGTGCAAAACATCTACCTGCTGATCAAGTGCCTGCAGGTTTTGAAAAGCTGAAGTTAGATCGCAAGAACCCGCTGATATTGGTTTGCGAAACCGGCATGAGCTCACGCAAGGCAGCTTCCAAAATTAAAAATATGGGCTTTGCTGAGGTGGGCGTTTTAGATGGTGGCGTGATGGCTTGGCAAGATGCCGCGCTGCCACTTGTTAAATAAAGAGAAGGGTCATTGATATGCCTTCCGTAACGATGTATAGCACCCAAGTCTGCCCTTACTGCGTGATGGCAGAGAAGTTTTTGCAAAAGAAGGGTGTTGCCAACTTAGAAAAAATTCTGATTGATCGCGACCCAGCTCAACGAGACATCATGATGACTCGGACAGGGCGCCGCACAGTTCCCCAAATCTATATTGGTGAAACCCATGTTGGCGGCTATGACGATCTGGTTGCCTTAGATCGCGCTGGCCAACTTGATCCACTATTGGCTTAAAACATTTAACAAGAAAGTTTGCTATGACAGACCAAACCATTCCCACTCCAGATAACGCTGATAACTCTAAAGAGCCAGGGTTTCGTATCCAGCGTATTTACCTCAAAGATGTCTCTTTAGAGCAGCCTCATGCACCCCAAATTTTGTTGGTTGCAACAGAGCCTCAAGTTGAGGTAGAGGTAGATGTTGCTGTTACTCGCCTAGGAGAAGAGATTTTCGAAGTGACCTTAATTGCCACCGTGACTTCTAAAGTGGATAACAAGGCACTCTTTTTGGTAGAGGCAAAGCAAGCGGGTATTTTTGAATTTAACAATATTCCACCTGAGCAAATTGATCCGATGTTAGGAATTGCTTGCCCCACTATTTTGTATCCTTATTTGCGCTCAAATATTGCTGACCTGATTAGTCGTGCAGGCTTCCAGCCAATTCACTTAAATGAAATTAACTTTCACGGTATGTATGAGCATCGCATGATGCTAGCGCAGCAAGCGGCTGAAAAAGAAAGCCCTGCTGAAAGTAAAATTGTTTTGCCTCACTAAGATGCCTTAAGGGCTCACAGTTCATGAAAGTGACACTGCTTGGAGCGGGATCTTGGGGTACTGCTATGGCTGCGCAAGCAGCCCGCCATCTTCCGCCAGGCGATGTCTGCTTATGGTCCCGTAATGCACAGCAGTTAGAAGAGATTAAGCAGTCAGGTGAAAACCGTGGGTATTTGCCCGGAATTACCCTCCCCTCAGGGCTTGAATTAGAGCCCCATCTTGAGCGTGCTATTGCGCGTCTTTCTCAGAACGATCTTTTAGTGGTTGCTACCCCGATGTCCGGTTTATCGGAAACCGTGGCGCAGGTCTTGCGCATTGCTAAACAGCCGCTCAATATTATTTGGTTGTGTAAGGGTTTAGAACCAGGTACTGCCCTATTGCCGCATCAAGTGGTAGAGCGCGAAGATCTTGAGCATAGCCATGGTTTGCGTCATGCTTATGGCGCCCTGTCAGGACCTAGTTTTGCACAAGAGGTCGGTAATGAAATGCCGTGTGCATTGACGATAGCGAGCAAGTCGAATGCCTTATGCGATATTGTTCAGATGGCCTTTCATCATGGGAATATGCGTGTTTACGCGAGCGATGATTTGATTGGCGTTGAGCTTGGCGGAGCAGTTAAAAATATCTTAGCCATTGCTGCTGGTATTGGTGATGGCCTCAATCTGGGGCTTAATGCACGAGCCGCCGTATTAACACGTGGACTTTCAGAAATGATGCGTTTAGTCAAAGCTGCTGGTGGTAGACCGGAGACCTGTATGGGATTGACTGGTGTTGGAGACTTGATTTTGACGGCAACGGGTGATCTTTCCAGAAACCGTCGCGTTGGTCTTGCACTTGCAGCAGGCACACCGCTTCCAGAGATTTTAAATAATTTAGGACATGTTGCAGAAGGAGTGTTGTGCGCTTCCGCTGTTGCTGATCTTGCCAATCGCCTTAGTGTTGAGATGCCGATCACGATGATGATGGGTGCGGTCCTATCGGGAAAATTATCCGCACAAGAGGCACTAAAAAAACTGATGAGCCGCGACCCCAAGCTTGAAGTTTAGGCTGGATTAGCTTCCACCAGTAAGCCCGTTTTGGCGCCAAGCTTCATACACCACAATCGCTACCGTATTTGAGAGATTAAGGCTACGGCTAGCATTTTGCATCGCTAAGCGCATCTGATTGGGAGCTGGAATGGAGCTTCTGACTTCATCTGTAATGCCTTTGGTTTCGGAGCCAAAGACAAAATAATCTTGGGGTGAATACGCGCCTTCATGAAATTTTCCCGAACCTTTAGTGGTCAGTGCAAAGAGACGTTCTGGTTTGGGTTGTTCATTGGCAAGAAACTGCGCCCAGCTTGGATGAATTTTTATCTTAGCAAACTCGTGATAGTCGAGCCCCGCTCTGCGCAGCTTGGCATCCTCCATCGGAAAACCCAGAGGTTCAATCAGATGCAGTTGAGCGCCCGTATTCGCACACAGGCGAATAATATTGCCCGTGTTCGGTGGAATTTCTGGTTCGAATAAAACGATATTAAACATGCTTTGTTCTTTATTTAGATCTTGTGCTCATTCATCTTCATCGGGCGAAGCGTTCTGAGTAATACCCAATTGATCACCTTATATGCACCATTGTCCTTCAGAATGCGAGCAATTTCATTTAAGGTGGCCCCGCTAGTCATGACATCATCAAACACGATGACCGTCTTAGCCCTGAAAGACTCACAATAAATGGGGTTGACGTAAAACATATTTTGAACGGCTGTATGGCGATTGCTGCGGTTTTCATTAGCCTGATGTTGGGAATGGTGATGGCGCATCAAGGCGTATGGATTTTTTTGGATGGTGGCATCGCATTCAATGCGTCTTGCCAGCTCCCAGCTTTGATTAAAACCTCGAGCATGAAGCTTTTCTTCGCTCAAGGGAACGGGTAAAAGGTAATCTGCCGCAAGTTTCTTTAAGGATCCAGATAGCAGTTGATTCCATACGCACGCGAGTCCGTATGCACTTGCTAGCCGATGCTGATATTTGAGTTGGTGCAAGGCACTTTGAAGCTTGCCATCATATCGATCCAGACAATAGGTTCTGTCAAAGTAAGGCGGATGGATGGTGCAATCCTGACAGCGTTTTTGATCAAGCTCATCTGACGCAAGTGTGATGCCGCATTGTGGGCAGCATTCATAGTGCAAAAGTTGCTCTGACATGATGATTCCACTGCAATTTATACACAAGGTTTGTGCTTGATGATTCCCGCAGGATATACAGGCAGTTGGCAATAAGTGCGTACAAATGGATTGGAAAATATTCTGGAATACAGGCATGGGGCGCTGAGTATACTGAGTCAATGACCCAATCAATCAAATGGCTTCAAGATGAAATTGCAGACCGGATGTTGCAAAAATTAGACATCGTCAAGCTCCAAGTAAAAGATGTTTTAGTGATTCCAGATTTTCTTGGCAATCATGCGCATATTCTGACAAAGCGTTTTCCTGGCCTTCATTTTTATAGTGCCCCTGCCCAAGATTTAACTGGGCTAAATCAACTGAAGTTGCAAATCTCTCGTTTGTGGCATTCCAGATTTAAAAGAGCGCCTCTCATTTCTCTCGATGATTATCAAAAAACAGGTCGTATTTCTCTCCCAGACAGTTCAGTAGATTTGGTGTTGAGTACCCTATTCCTCCAGGATTTAAACGATCCAAAACACTTTCTACAAGAATGTTGGCGGGTTTTAAAAGAAGGCGGCTTACTGACATTTAGCTATCTAGGTCCTGATACGGGTAAGCAGCTTCGTTTCGAGAGTGTTGGGCAAGCGGTCGGTATTCAAAAGTTAGCGAGCCCTTGGGATATGCACGATATGGGTGATGCGCTTCTCGGTGAGCGCTTTTCTGATCCCGTCATGGATATGGAGTTTCTGAATTTAGATTACGAGTCCGATGAACTCATGTTGGCAGATGCTCGTGCCTTAAAACTCACTTCTGCGAGCGATCTGAGTGCCAGATCAGCGCCTGATTTGCCAAAAATGCTGACCCTAGAGGTGATTTATGGGCATGCTTGGGCCCTAGGTAAACACCTTGCTAAGCCCCAAGATCACATTGCCTATATTGACCCAAATCAAATTCAGCGCAAGACAAGGATTGATTCTGATTGAGTGTGAGTAATCACTATCTATATAAGCTTGATCAAGATTGAGATTGCCCTAGCCTCGAGTGTTTGTTCTTCAATGCAAATAACCCTATAATTATGGCAGTGAGTTTTGGCTTGAAACCGCATTTTTGGACTATCTGGAGCAGTTTTGCTGCAGTGTTCATGACAATAAACAGAGAATAAGATGAATTTATTTGGAAAAGTCACTGGGGCTTCGCTCTACATCGTTGGCGCTTTAGGTAGCGCAATGGCATATGCCTCTGAGAATATGCCAGGTGGCCCTGCTGTAAATCAACTGAATTTTGCTGCTCCAGCTACAAAAATCATGCAAGAGATCCATTGGTTGCACTGGATGATGTTGATTATTTGTGCAGTGATTTTTGTGGGTGTTTTTGGGGTGATGTTCTATTCCATCCTAAAGCATCGTAAGTCCTTGGGGGCTAAATCTGCCTCTTTCCATGAAAGTACTACGGTTGAAATTATTTGGACAGTGATCCCATTGATTATCGTAATTGGCATGGCATTGCCAGCAACTAAGACTGTGGTGGCGATGAAAGACACTACAAATTCAGATATCACCATTAAGACCACGGGCTATCAGTGGAAATGGGGTTACGACTACATCAAGGGTGAGGGCGAAGGGATCAATTTCTTATCCACCTTGTCCACCTCTCGCGAAGCAATCAATAACTTAGCGCCTAAATCAAATACGTATTTGATGGAAGTAGATAACGAGATGGTGGTACCCGTCGGTAAGAAAATTCGTTTAATTACTACCGCTAATGACGTGATTCATGCCTGGGCCATTCCCGCATTTGGTGTGAAGCAAGATGCGATCCCAGGATTTGTTCGTGATACTTGGTTCCGTGCAGACAAAATCGGTACTTTCCGTGGCCAATGTTCTGAGTTGTGTGGCGCTCAACATGCCTTTATGCCTATTGTCGTCCGCGTTGTTTCTCCTGAGGATTACACCAAGTGGGTAGAGGATAAGAAAAAAGAAATGGCTGCTGCTTCCGATGATCCGTCTAAGGTGTACGCCCTGGACGAGCAAAAAGAGCGCGGTGCAAAAGTGTATGCATCCAATTGCGCAGCATGTCATCAACCAAATGGAAAAGGTGCCGGCGCCTTCCCGGCCTTAGATGGCAGCAAGCTAGTGCAAGGACCAAAAGACGCGGTATACAACATCCTGCTTAACGGTAAGGGCGCAATGCCGAAATGGTCGGGCGTGATTTCTGATGGGGATATTGCTGCAGTGATGACTTATACCCGCAATGGATGGGGTAATAAAACGGGTGACGTCACTCAGACCCAAGATATTGTCACGTCCCGCGCAGGTAAGTAATTCTTTTTATAGCTAATACAAATTAAATTAAACCGGAGTAATCCATGAGCACAGTCTCTACTACACACGAACACGACCACGCACACGATCATGCGCATGACGATCACATGCCCCATGGCTGGCGCCGCTGGTTGTTTGCGACCAACCATAAAGATATCGGGACAATGTATTTGATATTTTCATTCGTGAGCTTATTAGCTGGCGGTGTAATGGCGTTGGGAATTCGTTTGGAATTATTCCAACCTGGTTTGCAATATTTACGCCCGGAATTTTTTAATCAGCTCACCACGATGCACGGACTGATCATGGTATTTGGCGCGATCATGCCTGCTTTTGTTGGGTTTGCGAACTGGATGGTGCCACTACAAATTGGTGCATCGGATATGGCCTTTGCGCGCATGAATAACTTTAGTTTCTGGATTCTGCCGGTAGCGGGATGTTTGTTGTTTGGTTCGTTCTTAGCTCCTGGTGGCGCACCTGCTGGTGGTTGGACTTTGTATGCGCCATTAACATTGCAAATGGGCCCAGGCTTAGACATGGCTATTTTTGCCCTGCATTTATTAGGTGCGTCTTCCATCATGGGCTCAATTAATATTATCGTGACCATCTTGAACATGCGCGCCCCTGGCTTGACGCTCATGAAGATGCCTATGTTCTGTTGGACTTGGCTGATTACTGCTTACTTGTTGATTGCTGTGATGCCCGTGTTGGCGGGTGCGATCACGATGGTTCTGACAGATCGTCATTTCGGTACATCATTCTTCTCTGCAGTAGGTGGTGGTGACCCCATCATGTTCCAGCATATTTTCTGGTTCTTCGGTCATCCAGAGGTTTACATCATGATTCTTCCAGCGTTCGGAATTGTCAGTGAAATCATTCCTGCGTTTTCCAGAAAAAGATTGTTTGGCTATAGCTCCATGGTGTATGCAACATCATCGATTGCGATCTTGTCATTTATCGTTTGGGCGCATCACATGTTCGCAACCGGTATGCCCGTAACAGGCCAACTGTTTTTTATGTATGCCACGATGTTGATTGCTGTACCAACAGGCGTGAAGATTTTTAACTGGGTTGCAACGATGTGGAAAGGGTCTATGACCTTTGAGACCCCGATGTTGTGGTCGGTTGGATTTATTTTCGTATTTACTATGGGTGGCTTTACTGGTCTGATTTTGGCTTTAGCGCCAATTGATATTGGTGCGCAAGATACCTACTATGTTGTTGCCCACTTCCACTATGTTTTGGTTGCAGGTTCTTTATTTGCAATGTTTGGTGGTTTCTACTACTGGTGTCCAAAGTGGACTGGCTATATGGCCAATGAGTTCCGTGGCAAGGTGCACTTTTGGACTTCCATGATTTTCTTCAACATTACCTTCTTCCCAATGCATTTCTTGGGTTTAGCGGGTATGCCACGTCGTTATGCAGACTATCCAACGCAGTTTGCCGATTTCAATATGCTCGCCTCTATAGGTGCATTAGGATTTGGCTTATCCCAGGTCTATTTCTTGGTATTCGTTGTGCTGCCTGCTTATCGCGGCGAGGGAGTTAAAGCGGCCATGAATCCATGGGATGGCGCCAAAGGTTTGGAATGGACTGTGCCTTCACCAGCACCCCACCATACCTTTGAAACCCCACCAAATGAAAAAGAGTTGCATGCCGCAGGAATCTAAAGCGTCTACCAAGGCTGTCCAATCTGCGAGTAATCGTAGATTGGGTTACATCCTTTTAAGCGTTGCGCTGATCTTCTTTATTGGCATCATGATCAAACGAAGTATGTTGGGTTAACTCCCACTAAAAACAATGGCTGCCATTCAATCCCTTAACCGACAAATCCTGCTGAAGTTACTGATTGCATCAGTGATGATGTTTGGTTTTGGTTATGCGCTGGTGCCGATGTATAAGGCTTTGTGTGAGGTAACCGGCATTAATGTAGTCACCTCTAAAAATGCCTACGGTACACGTGCCTATAGCGCCAACAAAGTAGGGAACACTCAGGTCGATTACTCACGCACAGTCACCATTGAATTTGATTCCAATATTCGTGGCCCATTTACTTTTAAGCCCGTCAAGAATTTTTTAGAAGTGCACCCAGGCGAGATGACAGAAATTGTTTATGAGGTGACTAACAATTTAGGTCGACCAGTCAAAGCCCAAGCTATTCCGAGTTATGCCCCGAAGAGCTCCACAGAATTTTTTACTAAGCTGGAATGCTTTTGTTTTCAGGAGCAAACCTTAGCGGCAAATGAAATGAAGAAGATGCCAGTCTTATTTGTGATTGACGCAGGCATGCCCAAGGATGTCAAAACGATTACTCTGTCCTATACCTTCTTTGAGCTAGGCGTTCCTCAGCAGCCAGCTGGTGCAACGACCCCAAAATCTAAGGCGACGCTGTGAAAAAGAACAGTAGCTTTTTGCAGTCTATGAAAGCCGTTTTATGGGGTTTCTTAGGAGTGCGGAAAGAATCGGGCTTAAAAGAGGATGTTGCTTCACTGAGTTTTGTGCACATCATCATTGCAGGTGTTTTAGGTGCGTTAATTTTTATGTCTATCCTCATAGTGATAGTAAAACTTGTTGTATCCCATTGATTATTTTTTGATTGAACAGAGAGAATAAGATGTCATCTAATTCAACCCCATACTATTACGTCCCTGGACTATCTAGACATCCAGCCATGGCAGCGCTTGGCTTAGTGGCCTTTGGTTTTGGAATGACAGGCTGGGTCAATCAAGCCTCTTGGGGTGCCCCTGTGACTGCAGTAGGCGTTATCTGGGTTTTATTTGTGCTCTACCAGTGGTTTGGCGATACGATTGCTGAGGCGAATGCAGGTAAGAATGGTATCAACGTGGATGTATCCTATCGTTGGTCTATGGCCTGGTTCATCTTTTCTGAAATCATGTTTTTTGCTGCCTTTTTCTCCGCGTTGTTTTATGCGCGCAGTATTGCCTTACCGTGGTTAGGGGATGTAGACAGTAAAATAATTTGGCCGAATTTCACAGCAGCTTGGCCTAATGATGGTCCAGCAGGTTTGGTCGAGAAATTCACCACCATGGGCCCATGGCCTATTCCAACGATCAATACCTTATTGCTCCTTAGCTCTGGTGTGACAATCACGATTGCCCATCATGCCGTTGTAGAAAACCACATGAAGAAAGCCAGTATTTGGTTGGCAGCTACCGTGGCTTTGGGTGTGATCTTCTTGGGTTTCCAGGTCTATGAGTATTACCATGCATACCATGACCTGAACCTGAAACTGACTTCAGGTATTTACGGCTCTACCTTTTTCTTACTTACTGGTTTTCATGGCTTCCACGTATTCTTGGGTGGTTTGATGTTAGCCATTGTGTTGCGCCGGATGATTCGGGGCGACTTTACTGCTGACAACCACTTTGCTTTTGAGGGCGCCGCTTGGTATTGGCACTTTGTTGACGTGGTGTGGCTTGGTCTGTACGTCGTGATTTATTGGATGTAATGAGCATCCATGACATCGGGGCTTTGAGCCCCGATTTGTTTTGTAGTACTGCTTTTTTTATTTAGCTTAGTTTGTTCCGACACGGATGCCAGTCGCTTCAATATAGCCAAAATAGTGGGCAAGCAGAATGCCTAAAAAGAGTAGAACGGATAAGCCAATTCGTAAAGTCAGGGAATGGACCATTTTTGAACTATTACCCTTACCTTTCATCATGAAGTAAAGAGCAGAACCTAAGCTCCCAACGATAAACAGCAGTGCTATTGGAATTACCCACTTCATCTCAAAGTCCTCACTTGAATATTTTTTCTGTTTTTATTACTTCTCGCATAGTTGCTACTGTATCAGCCTTAGTGGTGATAGCGATTGGCTGTGCGGCAGGCATGTGGCAGCTTAATCGAGCTGAACAGAAGATAGCGCTGGCCAACTCTTTAGCCTCTCGATTGCAAATGCCAGTTCTTAATGCGAATCTCAATACAAATATCACTAGTGTCGGCTTAGAGCAGGCCCAGGAGCGTCGCATGATTGCCCGTGGACACTTTTTGCCTGATGACGCTGTGTGGCTGGATAACCGCCCTAGACCGATTCCTGAGGGTGGTATCGGTAGTGCGGCACAAGCTGGGTTCTATGTGATGATGCCTCTGAAACTAGTAGATCAGGATGTGGTGGTTTGGGTAAATCGTGGATGGGCTCCACGTAATAATATGAACCGCCTTGAGTTGCCTCCCATCAGCACTTCCGATGGTGTGGTGACTATTGAGGGAATCGTTTTCCCTCATCCCGGAAGGGTTTTTGAGTTGGGCAAAAAAGGCCTTACAGAAACTAAGCCTCGCATCGAGCAAAATTTTGATTTGGCTGTTGAGGCTCAGACTCATCCATGGAAGCAGTTGCCTTGGATCTTGCGAGAAGAGAACCCTACAACAAATGATGGTTTAGTTAGAAACTGGCCTTCCCCAACGAATGGAGTCGATCGCCATTATGCTTATGCATTCCAGTGGTTTGCGCTAGCACTATGCGGATTCTTATTCTGGTTTATTAATGGATTTATAGGGTATCGACGTCTACGGAAAGAGTGTGGAGATTAGAGTGATTGATAAAGAATTATTAATTCCAGCATCGCAAACAGATTCAGCGGCGATTCACTCGCAAACGCGACGTGGCCGTATTCAAATGCTGTTCTTACTACTTGCCTGCGCCTCTCCAGTGATCGCCTCTTACTTTGCTTATTACGTTTATAAACCAGAGGGTGGGAAGACTAACTTCGGAACTTTTGTTCAGCCCCCACAAGATACTAATCCTGCCTGGTTAGATACTCCACTCAAAGGCAAATGGACCTTATTGGTGGCTCGTCCTGCAGGGGAGTGCACCATCAAAAATGAGACTTGCTTAGAGGCCTTGTTTTTGATGAGACAGCTGCGTATTGGAGTAGGCCGCGAAAGTGACCGAGTGCAATTGGTTTGGTTAAATACCGATGGCAAGCCAGTAGATCCAGAAGTATTGCTTGCCTATGATGAGAAAGTCGCTGGATTTAAGGTCGTTAATCTGCCGGCAGACCCTCAATTAAAAACTCAACTTTTAGATTGGCTCAATCGTGAAGGTGCTGGCCAAAAGATTCAGTTACTTGATCCTAGCGCTGCCAAGATGATGTATTTTCCGGTGAGTAATTCTCCTAAGGAGTTTGCCAGTATCAAAAATGATTTAGCAAAGTTGCTACGCTTAAATCGTAAGGGTGAAAACCTGTAATGCATTCTTTTTTGTTATTCGGGGAGTTGGCAGCGATCGCTATTGTTTTTGCTGGCATACCCCTGTTCTATCTTTGGCGAAGGCCGGGTTTCAGCGTATTTCAAAAGCTCAATTGGGTTTTAGTCTTCATGACTTTTGACCTTATTGTGTTTGGAGCCTTCACCCGCCTAACGGATTCTGGACTCGGTTGCCCTGATTGGCCAGGGTGTTATGGGACTTCTAATCCCTGGCACGCAATGGGAGAAATTAGGTTAGCAGAGGCTAATATGCCTACTGGCCCAGTTACCGTGATGAAGGCTTGGATTGAAATGATTCATCGCTACTTGGCCATGATGGTTGGGGCTTTAATTTTGATTCAGGTGGGCTTGGCTTGGAGTAAGGTAAAAAGTTTAGGTAAGACTCCTTTATTTGCGAGTTTGGGTTTGCTCATTTTGGTTTGTATTCAAGGTGCTTTCGGTGCTTGGACTGTGACTCTCAAACTGCAACCGATTATTGTCACCATCCATCTCATGCTCGCTTTAGTATTACTTTCCTTTTTAACGGCTTATGCCCAGAAATCATGGGAAGGTCATACTTCCTCAATACCTCAGCAGCCAGCGCGTCCTCTCTCGGCAAAACTATTGGTAATTGCATTTTTCGTCTTAGCGATGCAAGTATTTCTAGGGGCTTGGGTGAGCACAAATTATGCTGTTTTAGCATGCCCTGATTTCCCTACGTGTATGGGTAGAGTGTGGCCAGAGACTGCTTGGCAAGAGGGCTTTTCTTTATGGCGTGAACTGGGTATGAATGCTCAAGGTGAGTATATTTCTCCAGTGGCATTGCAGACGATTCATTGGGCGCATCGGGTGTTTGCCATTGTTGCTTCACTAGTACTCGGCTTATTAGGGGTGCATGCCTTGAGGGTAGCGCATGCTGGATTGCCAGGGCTTAGCGGCACTGCAAAGCTATTGTTAGCGCTGCTGGTATTGCAGTTAATCACCGGTATTTCTAATGTCATTTTTCAGTGGCCATTAGCGGCCGCCTTGCTGCACACAGCCGGTTCAGCGGCCATCGTATTTTGTTTAGTAAGACTCAGTCAATGGGCATCTTGGTCTACTCCCTTCAAGATGGGTAAAGCAGTATGAGTGAGCCCCAATCTTTCACTCCTGCTGTCATGCCGCGTTGGCGCCAATACTGGGTGTTAACGAAACCCCGAGTAACCCAGTTGGCGGTTTTTTGCGCAGTCATTGGGATGTTTCTGGCAACCCCTGGTATGGTGCCTTACCCCATTCTGATTGGGGGCATTGTTGGTATTTGGTTGCTTGCAGGCGCAGCGTTTGCGATGAACTGTTTAATTGAACAAGCAGTCGATGCCAAGATGAAGCGTACGGCGTGGCGACCTTCCGCAACGGGCGAGGTTCCAGCATCACACATTGTTATTTTTTCGCTCATCTTGGGTGCGCTTGGCATGATCATCTTGTGGTACTTCTGTAACCCCTTAACGATGTGGCTGACCCTTGCTACCTTTGTGGGCTACGCGGTGATTTATACCTGGTTGCTCAAGCCAGCAACCCCTCAAAATATTGTGATTGGCGGACTATCGGGTGCCATGCCACCTGCACTTGGTTGGGCTGCAGTGACGAATTCGCTATCAGCAGAAGCTTGGCTTTTGGTGCTCATTATTTTTGTGTGGACCCCACCCCACTTTTGGGCGCTGGCTCTCTATCGTCGTGATGATTACGTGCAATCTGGTTTACCGATGTTGCCCGTGACTCATGGCGAGCGCTTTACGCTTCTGAATATTCTGCTGTACACCCTAATTTTGATAGCTGCCACATTGCTTCCTTATATTTATGGCATGAGTGGTTTAGTGTATTTAATTTCAGCGATCATTCTCGGATTGATCTTCTTAGCTTACGTAATTGCCTTGTTCCTATCCTATAGTGATGCGCTTGCCAAGAAGACCTTCCGCTTTTCAATTACCTATTTATCGATTTTGTTCGTCGCTCTTTTAATAGACCATTACATTCATTAAGATGAAAATTCCTTTTTTACGTAGTACTTTGATTGCAATATTTTTATTTGCACTGACTGCTTGCAGTCCAAAACCCGAGTTTAAAAATATTGATATCACTGGCGGTACCGCCTTTGGTAAAGACTTTAGTTTGCTTGATCCCGACGGTAAGACGCGAACGCTGGCGGACTTTAAGGGTAAGGTAGTGCTCATGTTTTTTGGCTACACCCAGTGTCCTGATGTCTGTCCAACTACTTTGACGGAGATGCAGCAAGTCATGACTTTATTAGGCCCTAAAGCAGATCAGGTGCAAGTATTGTTTGTGACTGTGGATCCAGAGAGAGATACCCCAGAAATATTGAAGCAGTATGTACCTGCATTTGATGCGCGTTTCTTAGGGCTGCGGCCAGCAGATGAGGCTGCTCTGGAGAAGATAGGTAAAGACTTTAAGATCTACTACAAGAAAGTACCTGGTACGAGTGCTGGTTCATACACAATGGATCACACTGCAGGAAGTTATGTGTTTGATAAGGAAGGGCGCTTAAGGCTTTACATCAAGCATGCTCAAGGTCCGGAGACCTTGGCACATGATCTGAAAGAGCTATTAAAGTAATTTAAGCAGCTTGTGCTTGCAACATCCCACGCATTTTTTTGAGCGCAGAAGTTTCGATTTGACGCACACGCTCTGCAGAGATGCCGTATTCACCAGCAAGATCATGCAATGTTTTAGTGCCATTGCCATCCGCATCCATTGCCAACCAGCGTGATTGAACAATGTCGCGACTGCGCTCATCCAAAGCCATGAGTGCTTGATCTAATTTGGGACCATGTAATGCATCTGTTGCCGCCGCTGCCATTCTTTCAGTAGGCTCTTGAGTATTGTCTGCTAGCCACTGAATCGGGGCATAGGCAGACTCCTCATCACTATCATCGCCCTCTAAGGCAATATCACCACCAGCAAGGCGTATTTCCATTTCTTTTACATCAGCACCTTTTACATCGAGTGCTTTTGCTAACGCAGCGACTTCATTTGGGGTCAGTGCACTAAGCGTGGGTTTATTGCTGCGCAAATTAAAGAAGAGTTTGCGCTGTGCTTTGGTTGTAGCAATTTTGACTAAGCGCCAATTTTTGAGAATGTACTCATGAATTTCCGCTTTGATCCAATGGATGGCATAAGACACTAAGCGTGCACCTTGATTGGGGTCGTAGCGTTTCACAGCTTTCATGAGACCAATATTGCCTTCTTGAATCAAATCGGCATGTGGAATGCCATAACCCAGATATTGACGCGCAACGGAAACTACTAAGCGTAGGTGCGAAAGGACTAAGGTCTTAGCAGCATCTACATTTTCAGTTTGACGAAATGATTGGGCCAGATGCAATTCTTCTGCAGCACTGAGCATCGGTACACGATTGACGTAGGAGATATAAGAATCTAATGTGCCAACTCCGAGGGACGGTAGCATTGGAAAGGCGAGCGGAGCCGCAGCAGTCTGCGTTGCTGGCATAGTTTGTCGTACGTGCGAATGCGGTTTGTAAGCGTTTTTTAGCGTCATAATCTTTTTACCCTCTTGAGGTATCTATAGAAGTCTATTTTAGCACTCCTGTCAAGAGAGTGCTAAGGGTTTTGAATATCTTTAAGTGCTTGATTTAATTGAATAATTCAGAGGCATACTGGGTGGCTGTGAAGGGCGCAAGATCATCAATCCCTTCCCCTTTACCCAGCGCCAAAACAGACGGCCTGACCTCCTCTTGAAAGGTATGGGCAAGCGCACAGATGACCCCTCCTTTAGCGGTTCCATCTAATTTCGTCACAATCAGCGCTGAAATGCCAAGGGCTGCATGAAAGGCTTTGACTTGGCTTAAACCATTTTGACCTGTGTTGCCATCGAGTACGAGCAAAGTCTGGTGTGGCGCCCCAGGAAGGGCTTTGCCAATCACGCGCTTAACCTTTTTCAACTCTTCCATGAGATGGTCTTGAGTAGCAAGCCGTCCAGCCGTATCAATGATGAGAATATCGGTCTTTCTGGAGATGGCCGCATGAATCGCATCATGGGCTACTGCTGCAGCATCGCCACTCTCTTGGGTGATGACATCAACCTGATTGCGATCACCCCACTCCAAGAGCTGGTTACGAGCTGCGGCACGAAAAGTATCACCAGCGGCCAGCAGGACAGATTTTCCTTGAGACTGAAACAGGCGACAGAGTTTGCCAATGGTGGTGGTCTTGCCGGCGCCATTCACACCGACGATAAGCCATACCTCCGGAGTGGTTTTTTCATCATGAACATAAAGGGGGTTTGAAATCGACTCTAAAGGCTGAAGGAGATGCGCAACTTCTTGGACTAAAAGCTGCTGAAGATCTATAGCACTGCTCACTTTTTCAGATTTAGCTGCCTTGCGGAGTGTCGTCAGGAGTTGCTGGGTAGTGGGCAAGCCAACATCACTCAGAATGAGTGATTCTTCTAAAGCATCAAACCAGGCTTCATCAGTCTGGTTAGTTTTGAAAAGGGAGCCGAGAGTTTTACGTAAGCCGAACATAGTCGATACAATTTAATGATTAGATCTTATCAATTTAATTCTGAGAATAGGATAATCTTACAGATGCGCTCCACTTTATTGCGATTTTCTTTCTTTTTCCTGATGTGTAGCCCGTTTGCTTGGGCCACCCCGGGAAATAATCCATCAAACACTCACGAGTATCAACTCGCTAATGGGCTCAAGTTGATCGTCCGTCAGGATAATCGGGCACCTACCGTAGCGCATATGGTTTGGTATCGCGCTGGCTCTATTGATGAGGTCAACGGTCGTACTGGGGTAGCCCATGTACTTGAGCACATGATGTTTAAGGGTACGGACAAGGTAAAGTCCGGAGAATTTTCTCGTATGGTTGCTGCAGTAGGTGGGCGCGAGAATGCCTTTACCTCACGTGATTACACTGCTTATTTTCAGCAGGTAGAAAAATCAAAATTAGATGAAGTCATGAAGTTAGAGGCAGATCGCATGAGCAATCTAAATTTTGATGACGCTGAGTTTTTAAAAGAGATTCAGGTAGTGATGGAAGAGCGCCGCTTACGTACGGAAGATAATCCAAACGGATTGCTTTACGAATCTCTGATGGCAACTGCATACATGAGCTCTCCTTATCGTTATCCCGTGATTGGTTGGATGAATGATCTTGAGAATATGCAGGCCTCCGATGCGCGCGATTGGTACCGCAGTTGGTATGCGCCCAATAATGCAACGGTTGTAATCACAGGTGATGTTGATCCTCAGAAAATCCTTCAAGCAGTTGAAAAATACTATGGTGTAGCGTCCGCAAAAACGTTACCAGTGCGTAAGCCCCAATTAGAGCCGATTCAAAAAGGGATAAAGCGGGTACAAGTTAAAGCACCAGCAGAAAATGCGCAATTGGCTATGGCCTGGAAAGTGCCTAAATTAGAGCCCGGCAAATTAGATAACCCAGAGCCATATGCACTTGAGCTATTAGCGGCTGTTTTGGATGGGTATGACAATGCCCGCCTTAATCGTGCGTTAGTGAAAGAGCAGCGGGTAGTCAATGATGTCGGCGTTGGATATGACATGATTTCTAGAGGGCCCGAACTTTTTTTAATTAACGTCACTATGGCTAAAGGTAAAACCGTGGAGCAGGCTGAAAGCAGCATCCGCAAGGCGCTCAATGAGATTGCCAAAAACGGTATTTTGGATTCTGAATTAAAGCGTATTAAGGTTCGAATTTTATCGGATCAAATTTATAAGCGCGACTCTATCTTTGGGCAGGCTATGGAGATTGGCAGTACGGAGATGGCAGGATTTTCTTGGCGGGATATTGATGTAATGTTGCAGAAGATGGAAACCATTTCTCCTGCACAGGTTCAGGCAGTAGCCAAAAAATATTTAGTAGATGACGGTCTCACGATTGGCGTTTTGGATCCACAGCAGCGTAAGTCTAGCGAGATGAAGAAAGGAGTTCAGTAATGTTAGCGAGAACATGCATCCGACAAGCACTGCTCACTTCTGTATTGCTCGCTGTATTTTCAAACGCGCATGCTATTTTGCCTATTGAAAAGCTACCCTCTTTTAAAGGCGCTCAAGCTTATCTAGTACAAACCAAAGCTTTGCCTATGGTCGATATTGAGATCAGCATTGATGCCGGTGACCGCTATGATCCAGCAGCAAAAAGTGGTTTAGCCTCCATGACTGGGCAACTCATGAACTTCGGAGCCAGAGCCGATAAAGGGGTGTTATCCGAAGCACAAATTGCTGATGAGATTGCTGATCTGGGTGCAAGCCTAGGAATTTCTGTCGGTGGTGAGCGGGCGATCATGCGCATTCGCACGCTGAGTCGAAAAGATTTGCGTGATCGGGCGGTGATCTTGGCCGCTACGATGTTGAGTGCCCCCATCTATGACGCGAAAATTGTTGGGCGTGAGAAGCAAAGAATGACTACGGCTTTATTGGAGTCAGAAACAAAGCCCGAAGCTGTATTAGATAAGCGCTTTAGAAAATCGATTTATGGAACTTACCCATTAGCCTACTCACCATCAGTACAAACTATTACTGCCATTAACTCTGCTGACTTAAAACAATTTCATCAGCAGTTTTATCGTGGCGAGCGCATGATTATCAGTATCGTGGGTGATGTCAGTCCAGCTGAAGCTAATGAGATCGTACAAAGTGTACTGCAGAAAATTCCTCAGTCTGGTCCTGCTATATCCAAGCTCCCTGAATTTGAGCGTTCACCCGTAGAGTCCTTGAGTCAGCGAGAAATTAATATTCCTTTTGATACTCAGCAAGCACACTTAGCTATGGGAATGACTGCTATTACACGCAACAATCCAGATTTTTTCCCTTTGCTGGTTGGGAACTATGTATTGGGTGGTGGTGGGTTTGTATCCCGGCTGATGTCAGAGGTCCGTGAAAAAAGAGGTCTTGCCTATAGCGTCTCTAGTTACTTTGCTCCTGGCAAGGATGCGGGTATTTTTAGAGCTGGCCTGCAAACTAAAAATGACCAGGCCGCTTTAGCATTAGAGGTTATGAGTTCAACGATTGCCCAATTTATTGCTACTGGTCCGACACCAGTAGAGTTGGAAGCTGCTAAATCAAACTTGATCAATGGTTACCCATTACGCATTGATAGCAATCGCAAGTTACTAGATAACGTGTCTGCTATTGTCTGGAACGATTTACCTTTAAATACGATGGAAGCGTGGACAAAGCAAGTAGAAGCAGTGACTTTGGAGCAAGTGAAGACCGCCTTTCAAAAACATTTAGCGATGGATCGTATGAAGATTGTCATTCTTGGGGCAAAAAAATAAAGAAACCTGCAAGCGTAGCGAGTCGTAGGGAGCTTCCTCAAAAGATACGCATTATTGGCGGAGTTTGGCGCAGTCGATTGTTGAACGTATTAGATCTACCGAGATTGCGTCCTACGACTGATCGTGTGCGAGAGACTTTATTTAATTGGCTTGGCCAAGACTTAACTGGTCTCCATTGTTTAGATATTTGCGCAGGCACTGGTGTCTTGGGTTTTGAAGCGGCCTCACGTCATGCTAGTACTGTTACCTTGCTCGAGAAAGATAAAAAGATTGCGGCTAATCTACTTAAGAACTTAGCTTTATTGCAATCTTCACCTGTAAAAGGAGGGGTCCATATCTTGCAAGCAGATGGATTAGAGTATTTAAAGCGACAGGCAGATCACTCTTTCAACCTTATCTTTATTGATCCCCCTTTTGCTGAAGGGGACTTATTTAATCAAGTCATCGTAGAAGCAGGCCGCATCTGCGATGACAGCGCTGGCGGGGGAATTTATATAGAGTTTCCTGCAAGTCGGGCAAGTGAAGAGGTAGAGGCGCTATTACCTGGCTGGGAGTGTCGCAAGTACCTAGAAGCTGGTCAGGTAAAAGCTTGTCTATTTCGGTCTAAAACAGCCTAAAAACGGGCTACACTCTTGCTTGTTGCTGCTAAAGCCTAAGGAATATTATGACGATTGCCGTATACCCTGGAACATTTGATCCTTTTACCCGAGGTCATGAGGACTTAGTTCGCCGCGCCTCTACTATTTTTGGTGAATTGATTGTGGGTGTGGCAGATAGTCGCAGCAAGCACCCATTTTTTAGTTTAGAAGAGCGGATTAAGATCGCTAAGGAAGTCTTGGGGCACTATCCCAATGTCAAGATTGTTGGCTTTACAGGACTCTTAAAAGATTTAGTGCGCGAGCACCAAGCGCGTGTGATTGTCCGTGGTTTGCGGGCAGTCTCCGACTTTGAGTACGAGTTTCAGATGGCTGGTATGAATCGTTATCTCCTACCTGATGTAGAGACCTTGTTTCTCACGCCATCAGATCAGTATCAATTTATCTCTGGAACTTTTGTGCGAGAAATTGCGTCGATGGGCGGAGATGTGAGTAAGTTTGTGTTCCCCTCCGTAGAAAAGTGGTTAGCAGAAAAGATTGCTAGCACTAAGCAAAAGACTGAATAAGTCAGCCGAGTCAATCAGATGGCCTTAATGATTACGGACGAATGCATCAACTGCGATGTATGTGAGCCTGAATGTCCCAATGATGCGATTTACATGGGCCTCGAGATTTACGAGATTGATCCCAATAAATGTACTGAATGTGTAGGCCACTACGATGCGCCGCAGTGCCAACAAGTTTGTCCGGTGGACTGCATTCCTCTGAACCCAGAGGTTTCCGAAACCCAGCCCCAACTCATGGTGAAGTATCAACTGTTAACTGCTGCCAAAAAAGCACTGGCTCAGTAAATACTTTCTAGAGCAGTATTAATTTACTTTTGAATGCAGCTCTAGCATGGCAGCCTGAGTATCGCCCTTGAGAAACAAGTCCAATATCTGCAGACTATTTTGAATGCTGGCATCAATTTTTTTCTGTTCTTCCTGTAACGGTCTTCTCAGAACATAGTCCGCAACATCCATCGGTCGCGCACCCTCTGCAGCGAGATCACGGGGATGACCAATCCCTAGGCGAAGACGCCAGTAATCAGGCGTCCCGAGGTGGGCGTGAATATCCTTCAAGCCATTGTGACCCCCAGTGCCACCACCCAGCTTAATACGAGCTGTACCGGGCTTAAGATCCAACTCATCTTGGACAACTAATATATCTTGAGGCGCAATCTTATGAAAGTGACACAGTGCGCCTACTGCCTGGCCACTGAGGTTCATAAAGGTGCCAGGCTTCAATAAGAAGAGATCCTCATCATGCCATTTTGCTTTAGCTACTTTTCCATGAAAGCGTTTCTCAGTCTCAAAGCGTACGTTGAGTTGTTTTGCAAGGGCGTCAACAAACCAGAAGCCAGCATTATGCCGATCTTCGACGTGTTCGTCGCCAGGGTTTCCAAGTCCAACAATTAATTTAGTCATGATGATGGCTTAAGCATAAAAGCATTTTCACAAAAAAGAAAACCCGCTTGTAAGCGGGCCTTCTCTGTCGCAAAGATATTACCCGAATACTTAGGCTTTATCTTTCGGAGCTTCCGCTGCAGGAGCAGCCGCTGTTGCAGCAGGTGCTGCTTCAGTATCAGCTGATTTCACTAAAGGAATACGTGCATTGGCTAAAACAGGATTTTCTTGCCCGACATGCAATACCAAGGAAACACCTTTTGGCAATGCAATGTCTTTTGCATGAATACCATGGCCTACTTCAATGGCTCCCAAATCAACCTCTAGGAACTCTGGCAAGTCTGCTGGTAAGCAAGATACTTCCAATTCAGTAACGATATGGCTAATAACAGCGCCTTGCAGTTTCACGGCAGCTGCAGTGTCTGCATTGATGAAGTGCAATGGCACGCGCATATGGATTTTCTCAGACGCGGATACGCGCTGGAAGTCGATATGCAATACCAACGGACGAAATGGATGCATTTGATAATCGCGTAGCAACACTTTTTGTGCCTTGCCATCGATTTCAAGATCTAAGATAGATGAGTGGAATGCTTCCTTACGGAGAGCATGAAACAGTGCGTTGTGATCCAACTCAATGGCTACGGCGGCATCTTTGCTGCCGTAAATGATTCCCGGAGTTTTACCGGAGTTGCGCAGACGGCGGCTCGCACCCGTTCCCTGTACGCTTCTTTGAAAAGCTACTACTTTCATATTGAATTCCCAAAATTAAGGTTAATTTCCGTTCGCGACCAAACAGAAAAGCCTTTGATTATATCGTGGGGAAAGCAGTTTTTGCTTAGATTTAGCTTAAATTTGCCAAAAACAAGCCTAGAAGCGGTATTTTTTGCTTATTCGGCAAACATAGACATGACTGAATCGCCTTTGCTGATGCGCGCAAGGGTTTCAGCCAGAATTGGGGCAACACTCAATTGACGAATTTTTGACACTTTCATGGCTTCTGGAGTCAAGGGAATGGTGTCTGTTACCACGAGTTCATCTAATTGCGATGCGGCGATGCGGGCGACTGCACCACCAGATAAGACGGCATGGGTACAGTAGGCCGTAACACCCTTAGCGCCACGCTCTTTAAGCGCCTCAGCAGCCTTACATAGCGTTCCACCAGTATCAATGATGTCGTCCATGATGACGCAATGGCGGCCTTCTACTTCGCCGATCAAGTGCATGACTTCTGAGACATTGGCTTTGGGGCGGCGTTTATCAATAATGGCTAAATCTGTGCCTAATTGTTTGGCCATGGCACGGGCGCGCACTACACCGCCAATATCTGGCGAAACAATAATCAGGTCTTTTTGGGTTTTTTGCGCCTGCAAATCTGCTAGTAATACTGGCGAGGCATAAATATTGTCAACCGGGATATCAAAGAAGCCCTGGATTTGGTCAGCATGCAGATCCATGGTCAGCACTCGCTCAATACCCGCAACCGATTGCAGCATGTTGGCAACGATTCTGGCAGAGATAGCCACGCGCGCAGAGCGTGGACGACGATCTTGTCTGGCGTAACCAAAGTAAGGGATTACCGCGGTGATACGGCTTGCCGATGCCCGTTTAAGGGCATCAATCATAATCATCAGTTCCATCAAACTATCGTTAGTGGGGGCGCAGGTAGATTGAATCACAACGACATTTTTGCCGCGGACGTTTTCTTGAATTTCTACCTGAATCTCGCCATCTGAAAATCTGCCAACAAATGCTTGCCCCATCGGGAGATTAAGCTCTTTGGCGACTGCATGTGCCAGGACAGGATTTGCGTTACCTGTAAAAAGAGTCAGAAAATCTGTATGAATGGAGGCGGACATAGGCGATTGAGCTTTTTGTGTAGGGTCGAGTGGATGTCTTTTAGTCGTCTCTACAGAATGTGGCAGGGGAAGAAGGATTCGAACCTTCGCATGCTGGAATCAAAATCCAGTGCCTTAACCAGCTTGGCGATTCCCCTACAGCTCAATCTGAAGAAATCAAATTGTAAGCGGGATTGTTATTTAACCCTCGAACAATTCGACCTACCCATCCTTTTGGAAGATTTTGCAGGAGATTTTCTAGTGCTGCGGTGTCAGTCTTAGGGTCTAAGGCTGAAAATACGCTACTTCCAGAGCCAGACATGCAGGGCGCCGAATCTGGCACAGCCTGACAAATCCAATCTAATGCTTGCTTCACTTCAGGACATTGCTTGATCGCTACCGCTTCACAATCATTGGACTGAAATGCGCTTGGCGATGCAAGAAAGCGATCTATTGTAATCGGAGCGTGATCTCGGGTCAATTGAGGGTCTTGGAAAATCTGAACAGTCGCAATGCCTTGATTTGGAAAGATCACTACAAAGTCTTGATTTTTTAGGGGGACTGCCTGCATTTTTTCGCCAATGCCTTCCACAAAGGCATTCTGACCAAAGATAAAAAAAGGCACATCCGCCCCAAGTTTCAGGCCCAGTTGGCTGAGGGTAGCCATATCGAGTTGCAGATTCCAGAGCTGATTTAAACCAATGAGGGTGGCAGCAGCATCAGAAGATCCACCACCCAAGCCCGCACCTATAGGAATATTTTTATTGAGTTCAATGATTACGCCCTGATCCGTATTGCAAAAATCTTTTAATAGCTGCGTGGCACGAACCACTAAATCATGCTCTGGGGCAACTCCAGGAATAGGATTGAGACGTCGAATCTCATTTTCTGGAATGGCTGTAAGTGTGAGGACATCGCACCAGTCAATCAATTGGAAAACAGATTGCAGTAAATGATAGCCATCCGTGCGGCGTCCAACAATATGCAGAAAGAGGTTGAGCTTTGCTGGGCAGCGCAGCTCTAAGCGGGTATTTGTAAAACGTACTTCAGTCATTCGGCGTATCAAAGACCAGGCGAATATCTATCGAGCCAATATTAGAACTACGTGTCATCATCAGTTTTTCTAGGCGTTGAGAATTTCCCCAGGAGTAATTTAATGTCCAACCGTCTTGAGAAATCTTATTGACTTGGCCTTGCGCATCTCGCTCAACACTAGCGGTGCTACCAGGACGCGTTTGTCCTCTGAGCCAATCAGAAAGTCCACGAGCAGGCAGTGGTAAGCCCAAGGTATTTTGAATCAGCGTATCTGCATCAATCGCAGTGGTCAATTTTCCATCTCGCTCCAAAATAGCTTCACCGGGATTAATCGTAATCTTCGCAATCGATCCGCCAACAGGGTTACGTATCTCCAGTACATCGGTTAGTGCATCTTGCGTCAAGCTAAATCCACCAGAACCACCTTGATTACTACTTTCTGTAAGTCCTGTGACCTTCACGGAGAAACGACCATCCCATGAACCTTTAAGAGGAGTATCTGCAACGGACCAATTGGGTTTTAAACGTTTTAATGTTTCTTTGAGCGTAGCGTTATTAGCGTCTAACTGTTGGCCTTTACGCCATATATCTTCAGATTCAGCCGGGCGATTCATGACCCATAATACTTCGCCAATATGGGCAGCAATGTCAGCCTCAGGTTTGAGATTGAAAGCCTGCTGGAGCTGTTCTAAGGCGATCGCAAGTTTACCCATGCGAAAGTTTACCCAGCCTAAGCTATCCAAAATAAATCCATCTCTGGGGGAAAGTTGATGTGCTTTATTGATGAGCTGAAAAGCCTCAGGTAATTTTTGATTTCGATCGGCTAATGAGTAACCCAATGCATTAAGACTATTAATGTCGTTTGGATTTTTACGCAAAATATCACGTAGGACTTTTTCCATCATCTCCATATTGCCAACCTTCTCTGCAGATAAGGCATAGGTATACAGAATGCTGGGATCTGAAGGTGCTGGTTTGAGAGGGGATACCATGGCATAAAAAGCACGCAAGGCTTCTGACTCATCTTTGGCTTTGGACAGAAGCGCTTGAATCTGTTGCAAAGTCACTTCGCGCTGCGCTGGCGTTTGCTGATTCATGAGCGCAATGGCAGGCTTGACTGCATCTGACCAACGTTGATTGAGGATCAGGAGGGTGATGAGGACTTCTTTAGGTTTGGTTTGCTTGGGACCAGACAAGCTATCCCAAGTCTGAGCAGCTTGTAAGGCTAAATCAGGCGATCCGGCGGCGATAGCAATTTCCATTGCACGTTGAGCCAGACGTGGATCATCAAGTTGACGAGCTAATTCTGAGTAGGTGTTGTAGGCAAGACCTGCTTCGCCCCGTTGTAAGGCAATTTCAGAAGCTAGGACCTCGAATACAGCTTGACCATTATCGAGGTTTTTAGCCTGCGCCATAGCCTGGCTGTTAAAAAAGCCCAGTCCAATGAATAGGGGTAGCAAAAAGGCTCTTAAGAGTGACTTTGATAAAAATGAGGTCATAAGCACATTCTAATCCGCGAATCTACAATTCATTTATGCCAGAACTCCCAGAAGTCGAAGTTACCCGCCTGGGTATCCAGCCCCACCTAGAGGGGCGTAAGGTGACTGCGGTCCAGATTGTGGATGGCCGTTTACGCTGGCCAGTGCCTAGTAATTTGGGTAAATTGCTGCCAGGCCAGAAAGTCTGGGGCATTCAGCGGCGTGGCAAGTACCTGCTACTAGAAATGGATACAGGCTATTTACTGATCCACTTGGGCATGACCGGCACACTCAGAGTCCTGCCTAGTAGTGATGCCCTCAAGATCCACGATCGCGTGACCCTAGAGTTCGGTAAGCTTAGTTTGCGTTTGCATGACCCACGCAAATTTGGCGCTGTTTTATGGCACCCCAAGTCAAAAGGCCCGATTGAGGGCTATGCATTGCTGAAAAAATTGGGCGCGGAACCTTTGTTACCAGAATTTGCAGGTGATCTGGGTACAGATGTCTTGTATCAACATTCGCGTAAACGTAGCGTAGCAGTGAAGCAATTTTTATTGGCAGGTCAAGCGGTAGTAGGTGTTGGTAATATTTATTGCTCAGAAAGTTTGTTTGAGGCAGGCATACATCCCATAAAAGCCGCTGGAAAATTAACCCGTCCTCAGTGTGCTCGACTAGCTAACGCAGTGAGAGTCATTCTGAAGCGAGCAATAGATGCGGGCGGGAGTTCCTTGAAAGACTTTGTCAACAGCGCAGGTGATCCTGGGCATTTCATGATGCAAACTAAAGTCTATGATCGTAAAGATCAGCCCTGCAAAGTATGTAAGACACCCATTAAGCAAATTGTGCAGGGTCAACGCTCCACTTATTTTTGTCCGCAATGTCAAAAGCGTTAAAGACAGGCTTCCCCCAAACCTTGCTAAGTTGGCATCGGGCGCATGGGCGGCAGGGCTTGCCATGGCAGGGTGTTCGTGACCCCTATGCGGTGTGGGTTTCTGAGATTATGTTGCAACAAACCCAAGTCGCTACTATCTTGGAGCGTTATCCACGCTTTATGAAGCGTTTCCCGACAGTAAAAAAATTAGCTGCCGCTCCCTTAGATGATGTCTTAGCAGAATGGGCGGGCTTGGGATATTACTCACGGGCGCGTAATTTGCATGCTTGTGCCAATCAAGTCATGACAGACTTTGCTGGAAAGTTTCCGAGTGACCCGATATTGCTAGAACAATTAAAAGGCATTGGACGATCTACGGCAGGAGCGATTGCTGCTTTTGCATTTCATGAGCGAGCGCCGATTTTGGATGCGAACGTGAAACGTATTTTGGCGCGTCTCTTTGGTATTGAGGGTGCGCTCCAAGAAAAGGCTACCGATAAGCAGTTGTGGAATATAGCTCAAGAGCTATTGCCAAAAAATCCGCAGGATATGCCGGTGTATACCCAGGCCCTCATGGACTTTGGTGCAACTTGGTGTACTAGTCGCAAGCCGGCATGCATCACTGGCATTGAACGCTGCCCATTTGAAAAACAATGCCAAGCCAATCTTAGTGATCAGGTGTTGCAGTTGCCTCGTAAAGTAGTGAAAGCCAAATCTCCTGAATTTGATTGCGATATGCTGTTATTGCGTCATGGTGATTCTGTTCTATTACAGAAGCGCCCAGAGAAAGCGATTTGGGGTAGCCTCTGGTCTCTACCCGAATCTGCTTGGCGCGCTAAAACCACCTTCAGTAAACCTCCTATCAGCTTGCCAGAATTACTAGCGCAGGTATTGTCAGAGGAAAAAATATCTACTGCATTAAAGCGCATCTCTTTGGATCAGGGCCCTCAGATTAAGCATATTTTTACCCATAGGCGTTTATGGATTCAGGTTTGGAATGCATCTATTGGTCAGGAGATTATATTCTCTAGCCAAAACACTCGGTGGGTCTCGCTGCGTCAGCTTGGCAAGTATGGCTTGCCCCAGCCGATTAAACTACTTTTGCAGGGATTGAGTCTAGTTCGCGGTCCCGACTAAGAAAATTAATCTGTAGCGCTGTCAAATCTTTTTGGGCAAAAAAATGCTCACTAACGCGGCTCACTAAATATACCGAGCGGTGTTGACCACCGGTACATCCAATCGCTACAGTGAGGTAGCTCCGTCCATCAGCAATATAGTGGGGTAGCCACTTTTCAATAAACTGAATAATGTCGGTTTCCATACTGACTACTTCAGGAATTTTTTCCAGAAATTCTCTGACGGGCTGATCTTTGCCCGATAGGGGGCGTAGAGCTTTATCGTAATGCGGGTTGGGTAGGCAGCGCACATCAAATACCAGATCTGCCTCACTTGGCAGACCCTGTTTAAATCCAAAAGATTCAAAGATGACTGTGAGCCCAAGAGGCTTATCTTGTAAAAGATCCCGAATCCATGAGCGCAAGGTATGGGCAGGTAAATTACTAGTATCAATACTATGCGCTTGAGTACGTAGTGGCTCTAACAGTTCTCGCTCTTTATCAATGGCTTCAATGAGCGTAGCTGACTGACTTTGCTGGTTCTTGCCAGAGAGTGGGTGCCGTCTACGCGTTTCTGAAAAACGTTGCACTAATGTGTTGGTATCGGCGTTGAGAAAAACAATACGCACTTGATGTTTGCGCCGCAGATTTTCTAGGATTTTTGGTAATTCTGCAATCGATTGACCACGTCGTGCATCAATGGCAACTGCGACCTGCTCACTTTTCTCACCCTCTAGTGTAGTAATCAGACTTTCTAATAGAGTAACTGGTAAGTTATCAACACAGTCATAGCCTGCATCTTCGAAAGCTCTCAGTGCAACTGATTTACCTGAGCCCGAGATACCGGTAATCAGATTAATTTGCATATTAGAGTAAACGACCTTGCGATTTAGAGGAGTCTGCTTCTTTATTCATTTGGGAACGTTGACGTTCCATAAATTCTTTTAGCGTATCGATGCCTCGTAATTGTAAAATAGTATTACGGACGGCTGCTTCGACTAAAACTGCTAAGTTACGACCTGCAGCTACTTGAATTTTGACAGTTCTAATGGGAATACCTAAAACGTCGATATGCTGTGCCTCTAGCGGTAGGCGCTCGAATTCTCCTTCATTACGACGGACTAGTTGCACAATTAAGCGCAACTTTAACTTTCGACGTACCGCAGTTTCACCAAAAATCGTGCGAATGTCTAATAAACCTAATCCACGTACCTCTAACAGGTTACGCAAAATTACTGGGCATCGACCTTCAATATAATCTGGCCCAAGGCGAGAAAAATCGACTGCATCATCCGCTACTAAGCCATGTCCCCGAGAAATCAGTTCCAAGCCCAATTCACTTTTCCCCAGACCTGATTCACCAGTGATTAAAACGCCTAATCCTAAAATATCCATAAACACACCATGCATAGTGATTTGTGGAGCACCCATTTTGGTGAGGTAGGTACGGAGATGGTCAATGACCTCTGCTGCAGAGATGGGCGTTGTAAATAAAGGCGTAGAGGATCTTTGGCAGAAAAGCTGTAAATCCGCATCAGCGATTTCACCATCAGCCACAATGACGCAAGGCGGCATTTTCGAAATCAGATTATTAATTTGCTCTTGTCTTTGCTTAGGTTCTAGTTGGGCATGATAAGAAACCTCTTGCCCGCCGAAAATCTGAATTCGGCTGGGGTGAATCAAGTTTAAGTGGCCGACTAAATCAGAACTTGCTGCTGCTACCTTAACTGCCTCTGAAGGAAAGGTGCGATCTGCACCTTCTAATCCGCCAATCCAAGAGAGTTTTAGGTCGGGAACATTGTCGTCAAAGATCTGCTGGGCAGTGAGTCCCTCAAGGAGCAAGGGTTGGGTCATGCCGAAGGAACCCAGGATTGGAGTAGTTGGCAGACTTTTTCTGGATTATCTTCAGATGCCAGTGATTGCCTTGCATCTGGATCTGATAATAGTTGGGCAATCGAAGATAAAATTTCGAGGTGTTGTTGAGTGGCTTTTTCAGGGACTAATAAAAAAATCAAAATAGAGACTGCAGCACCATCAGGGGCTGCAAACTCAATCGCTTGTCCAAGCGTAATAAATGCTGCTATGGGGTGCTTGAGCCCTTTAACTCGGCCATGCGGAATCGCAACGCCAGCCCCTAAGGCAGTGGAGCCTAAGTTTTCTCGGGCGTTTAAGAAACCAACAATCGCTTCGGCTTCAAGCCCCACTTGTTTGGAAAATAAATCACCTGCAGCCTCAAATACCTCGGATCGGTTTTTAGATGAGCTGGCTAAGGCAATACGGTCTATAGCGAAAAGATCGGTCAGGGCAGTCATATCAAATGATTATATGTGCCCTGAGTCCAAGAATTATTCAAAATTCTTTTCGTGGTAGTGATCTTGGATTTTTTCTTTATGTTTTACGACCTGGCGCTCGAGTTTATCGACTACAGCGTCCATAGCATGGTAGAGGTCGGCATTATGCGCCTCTGCAAAAAGCTCTTTACCTTTGAGGTGGAGGGTGATCTCAGCACTTTGACGTAAATCCTTTTCTTTTGCGTTATCCACAATCAGAAAAGCAGAGGCATCTATAACATGATCAAAGTGCTTACGAATTTTAGCTAATCCCGCTTCTAGGTGGCTTCTCATGGCTGGGGTAACTTCGACATGACGGCTATTAATTTTTAAATTCATCAGCAGCTCCTCTACAAATCAAAATGCATGCGCAAATAATGACATAGGGTGCGCAGCAAGCCCCTGTAATCTTGTATTAGTATATTTGGAATTGAGTTTTAAATGCCATTTGTATCCAGCGTATCAGTGATCTTCACGAAAGCCAAGTGGGTGCATCAGTTTTATTCGATAAATATTCGAAAAAAACCAGAATATTGGAAGACAGCTTTACATACGGAAATTTTCGCCTAGATACACTCTTCTAACGGCGTTATTTTGAATAATCTCATCTGGCTTACCTGCCGCAAGAACACTGCCCTCGCTAATAATGTAGGCATGATCACAAATACCCAAAGTCTCCCGAACATTATGGTCGGTGATGAGCACGCCAATTTGGCGGTCTCTTAAGAAACGCACAATCCGTTGAATTTCACCCACAGCAATGGGATCTACGCCAGCGAAGGGCTCATCGAGCAAAATAAATTTGGGTTGCGATGCCAGCGCCCTCGCAATTTCTACACGCCTACGCTCTCCACCAGAGAGGGAAAGTGCTGGATTATTGCGAAGATGACTAATTTGAAGCTCGCCTAATAGTTCATCAAGGCGATGCGCAATCTCTGCCTTAGTTAAGGGCTTGCCACCTTGCACCTGGAGCTCTAGTACAGCCTGAATATTTTCAGCAACGTTGAGTTTTCTAAAGATCGATGCCTCTTGCGGAAGATAAGACAAGCCCATTCGTGCGCGTTTATGAATAGGAAGATGGGTAATATCAGTACCGTCTAGAACAATATTGCCACCATCTAGAGGAACTAGACCAACAATCATGTAGAACGAGGTTGTTTTGCCTGCGCCATTAGGGCCGAGCAGTCCAACCACCTCACCACATTTCACTTCGACTGAAACGTCTCTGACAACTGTCCGGGAGCCATAGCGCTTTTGGAGGGCATTAGCACTGAGAGTCGCTGGGTTTTGCAGGCTATTTGAATCCATCATTATTTCTCTAGTGTCGCTTTTCTTCTCGGTGAAAGGATGGCTCTAGCTAGTGGTAGTGCTTCAGCTTTAGCATTGATGGGTGGATGGACTTTATAGTACTGCTTCACATCATCATATTCAATTTTCCAGCCACGCAACTGATCTAATAACTGCATGTTATGTAGACGCTTTAAGTGAGCATCCCCAGTCAGAGTAAGTAGCTCTGTTTTTGCATTGTAAACAACTGTTTGACCTAAACCCTGAACGAACTCATCTGCAGGCCCTTCCCGTTTTTGTCTAAAACTCGCTGTAGTTTCAGGTTTGCCTTGGACATCAACATATTCATAGCCTTCAGGATCTACTTTAATATTCCCTTTTTGACCGGTGATCAAAATACTTCCTTTAGTAAGGAGTACCTCACCATCGAGTTCATAAATCTGTTGAACATCATTAACTGAGACTTTATCAGCCTCTAAAATAATCGGCTTATCCTGATCTGCTTTTTCAGCGTAGGTATTTGTTGTAATGCAGACTCCCAACATCAGAGTTGCAAATGCTAACTGACGAAGGAATGTCGGGGAAGAAACAATCATCAAGCTCATTGGGGCTCTCCAGACTGGACGCGCTCAATACGCCCTTTCACTTTCCCCGATAGCACCATACTTTGATCGATATTATTAAAGATGCCACCATCATTTGACTGCATGACTGATAGACCTTGCTCAAGTGTGACCGGCTTATTGGTTTCAATGACATCATCATTAATGAAGACTTTAAAATAAGTAGAGCGTGCAAGCATCCGGGGCTTACCTGGCTCACCAGCAGAGGCGGCTTGCGCTGGGCGAAAAATTTCAGCGTTGTCTATTAAATCTAGAATAGTCAGATCACCATCTAGGTAACCCATATTGGCTTTTACAGTGACAGGGGATTTGTCGGGGGTAAATAAACGCATGCGTGGTGTATGAATATCAATGGATGCATCATCATCATAATGAATCACTTTTTTACCTAACACTCTATATTTAGTATTGCCTGCTTCATTCAGAGCTGAAAGGATGCCATTCTCAATAATGTAATCAGGCTCATGCAAGCGCACGCGCTCAATCGTTGAAATATCTGCAGGAGCACTTTTTTTGACCAACCAAAAAGTGACTAGCGTCAAGGTGCCCATTAATAGCAAGGGCATTAGACGTAATAAGCCACGCCAAAGACCAAGTTTAATTTGTTGAGCATTCAAGTGCATAAAAAAGCCCTAGCTACGTGCTTGATTGAGTAATTCTTCATAGCGATTTTGCGCTTTCAGAATCAGGTCACACACTTCACGTACTGCACCATTTCCACCAGAGCACGAAGTAACAAAGTGAGCAGTCTCTTTGACTGCCTCATGGCCTTGTGCAGGGCATACCTTCAGGCCGGCATATTTCATCATTTGAAAATCTGGCCAATCATCACCCATCACTGCGCAATCTACTGGTTTCAAATTAAGTGCTTGGAGTAAGTCATCCAGTGCTAAGGCTTTGTTTTCTACACCCATATATACATGTTGGATGCCGAGCTCTTCGCAGCGCGCTAGCACCATATTGGAGCTACGCCCTGTAATGATGGCCGTTGGAATATGGATCTTTTCTAAAAGCTTTATTCCTAAACCATCTTGAATATCAAATGCCTTTAAAGATTCTTTACCGTCATTCCCCATCCATACTTGGCCATTGGTCAAAACACCATCAACATCGAGCACTAAAAGTTTGATGGTAGCGGCGCGTTCCCAGGCTTGGGGATATTGCTTGAGTGGATTGGTATTGTGGGGAGTAAAAGCGCTAGGCATAGATGTAGTTAAATTAAATGACTTTAGCGGCAAACAAGTCATGCAGATTGAGTGCGCCCAACAGGGTTCCCTGTGTATTAGTGACTACTAGATGGTTGATGCGGTGTTTTTCCATCATTTCAATCGCTTCCTCTGCAAGCAGTTCTGGCGGAATAGTTCTTGGTAAAGAGGTAATCGCTTCTTGTAATGTCATGCCATCTAGATTGGTGCTTTTTTCTAATAGGCGACGTAGGTCACCATCCGTAAAAATACCTGCAACGGTATTTTCATTATTCAGAATCACCACCATGCCCATACGTTTTGCAGTCATTTCAAGTAAGGCGCTTTGTAATGATGCTGTAACCGCAATCTTAGGAGTTTCCTCTAGGGTGCGCATCACTTCGCTAACATGCATGAGCTGCTTACGACCCAAGCGTCCGCCAGGATGTGAGCGCTGAAAGTCTTCCGCTAGAAAGCCACGAGCGTCGAGTAGGGCAACTGCTAAAGCATCACCCATGGCAAGCGCAGCGGTAGTGCTGGTAGTAGGCGCCAGGTTGAGTGGACATGCCTCTTTTTCAACACTGGTATCAATATGGGCGTCTGCCAATTTTGCTAGAGAAGAATGCGGTGCTCCGGTCAGAGCAATGAGTTTTGCACCAGTGCGTTTGACAATCGGTACGATGGTCAGTAGTTCGTCTGTTTCACCAGAATTAGACAGGGCAACAAACACATCATCTCGGGTCACCATCCCGAGGTCACCATGACTAGCCTCAGCGGGGTGTACAAAAAAAGCAGGTGACCCAGTCGATGCAAAGGTTGCTGCAATTTTGCGGGCAATATGGCCCGACTTGCCAATGCCGGAGACGACAATGCGGCCTTTGCAGGCATGTAAAAGATCTATAGCTAGTACTAAGGCGTCTGCATTCGGACCTTCGAGGCGGTCACGCATGGTTTGCAACGCAGTAGCCTCAATTGTGAGGGTATCGCGTGCAAGCTTTAGGGTTCGATCACGGGTCTTCGCTATCATGGAGTGAGTATATGCCGACAGTCCTTCAATTAACGCTCATCTTGTTGGCCTCCGCAGTGGCCGGGGTAGTTATTTTCCGCTATTTTGGGCTACCCCCTATTTTGGGCTATTTAGCGATTGGCGTCTTGATTGGCCCCCATGCCCTTGGATTGGCGAGTGATTCTGCCACAGTGACGTATTTAGCGGAATTTGGCATTGTTTTTCTGATGTTCTCCATTGGCTTGGAATTCAACTTGCATAAATTGAGGGCAATGCGCTCCATCGTATTTGGGTTGGGTGGAAGCCAGGTTGTCATCACCATACTTATAGCGATTCCAGCGAGCATGCTCTTAAGTTGGGTCTACCCAATGAGTTGGCAGGGAGCCATTGCGCTCGGAGGCGCTTTTGCTATGTCCTCAACGGCGATTGTGATCAAACTCCTCTCGGATCGTTCCGAAATCGAGACGGAGCATGGGCGTAATGTCGTAGGTATTTTGCTTTTTCAGGACCTAGCAGTTGTTTTTCTGCTGATTTTGCTTCCTTCCTTAGGAAAAAATCCTGAGGATCTCTTTATTGCCCTGTCGCTGGCATCAGTCAAGATTGCGGTCGCGCTGATTCTGATTTTTGTTATTGGACAAACCTTAATGAGTCGTTGGTTTAGCTTGGTAACCAAATTGCGTTCACAAGAGCTTTTTATGCTCAACCTCTTGCTGATTGTTTTGGGTATGGCTGCATTGACTGAGCACTTTGGCCTATCTTTAGCGCTTGGTGCTTTTATGGCGGGAATGTTAATTGCTGAGACGCCCTATCGTCATCAGGTTGAAGAGGATGTCAAACCTTTTAGAGATGTTCTTCTAGGGCTATTCTTTATCTCTGTTGGAATGCTCCTCAATTTCGAGGTGATTCATCAACAGTGGCTGCTTGTCATATTGTTAATGCTTGGACCATTGATCTTCAAATTTGGTTTGATTGCATTGCTCTCTAGAGCTTTTGGTTCCAGCCCTGGTATTTCTATTCGAACCGGTTTGTGCTTAGCCCAAGCAGGAGAATTCGGGTTTGTATTACTTACACAAATCGATGGTCTCAAATTAATTGATCCCGCATTAAGTCAAGCGGTGCTAGCTGCCATGTTGCTCTCGATGTTTGCCGCACCATTCTTAATTCAATACAGTGATCAGATTGCCATGCGCTTTTCTTCCAACGAGTGGCTTTTGCAATCTCTCGCTCTGACCCGTGTTGCTGCTAAAAGTGTCCGTACCGAGAATCATGTGGTGATTTGTGGTTTCGGCCGTTCTGGACAAAGTCTTGCGCGCATGCTGGATCAAGAAAAGATTCCTTACATTGCTTTAGATATGGATTCAGATCGGGTGAAGGAAGCTGCTGCTGCAGGAGATAACGTGGTGTATGGGGATGCTAGTAGAGAAAATTATTTGGTCGCTGCTGGACTAGCCAGAGCTAAGGCGGTAGTCATTACTTATGCAGACACCCCTGCAACACTCAAGGTGCTTTACCAAGTCGAGCGTTTGCGTCCAGGTATGACCGTATTGGTACGTACCAAAGATGATGCAGACTTAGCGAAGTTACAAGCAGCTGGCGCAACCGAGGTGGTGCCTGAGCTAATTGAAGGTAGCTTGATGATGGCATCCCATGTTTTACTCATGATGGGTGTGCCGATGCGTAAAGTCGTACGGCGTATTACGAGTGCGCGCGAAGCCCGCTATAGCTTACTGCGTGGTTATTTTCGAAGTGCTACAGATGATGACTTTGGATCGAATGAATCTTGGCGCCTACATTCCGTGACGCTCCTGCCTGAGTCTGTCAGTATTGGTAAGACACTTGATGAGCTACACTTAGAAAATGAAGGTGTCAGCGTACAAGCGGTCCGCAGAAAAGTAGATGGCGCTAATTACGTAAAATTAGAGTTAACGCCCGAACTGCGTTTACAAACCAATGATATTTTGGTTCTCTCAGGCAATTCAGAGGCGACTGATTTAGCCGAATCTAAATTGCTCTGATAGATTCCTAGCCTTACTTTTTCTTCTTAGTGACGGTCGTTGGTGTTTTGCGAACAAGTAATGGGGCTAAGTAATGACCCGTAAAGCTCGCCTTGTTTTTAGATACCTCTTCAGGAGTTCCAGTGGCGATAATTTGCCCACCACCAGCGCCACCCTTAGGACCTAAATCAATAATCCAATCTGCCGTCTTAATCACATCTAAGTTGTGTTCAATGATGACGATCGTGTTACCTTGTTTCTTGAGCGTTTGAAGTACGGTAAGCAGAAGTTGAATGTCATGAAAATGTAAGCCTGTCGTAGGCTCATCCAAGATATATAAGGTTCTGCCTGTATCCCGTTTTGATAGTTCAAGAGAGAGTTTGACGCGTTGCGCTTCACCGCCCGACAACGTGGTGGCACTTTGACCTAATTTGACATAACCCAAACCCACATCAAGCAGGGTTTTGAGTTTGCGTTTGACAATCGGCACCGCTTCAAAGAATTCATGGGCTTGCTCGATAGTCATCGACAGTACTTCGTGAATATTTTTTCCTTTGTAGCGAATATCTAAAGTTTCGCGGTTATAACGTTTGCCATGACAGACATCACAAGGTACGTAGACATCGGGCAGAAAATGCATTTCTACTTTAATAACGCCATCCCCTTCGCAGGCATCACAACGCCCACCCTTGACGTTAAAAGAAAAACGGCCTGCTTCGTAACCACGTTCACGTGCAGCCGGCACCCCACAGAAGAGCTCTCTTATAGGCGTAAATAAACCCGTGTAGGTCGCAGGATTAGAGCGTGGTGTACGACCAATCGGGGATTGGTCAACACTGATGACTTTGTCAAAATACTCTAAACCTTTGATGGCATCATGCGCGGCAGGTTCGGCATTAGAGCCATATATATGTTGCGCTACCGCATGGTGGAGGGTGTCATTAATTAGGGTAGATTTACCAGATCCAGAAACACCCGTCACACAGGTTAATAAGCCGACGGGAACTTTGGCATGAACAGATTGCAGATTATTGCCACGGGCCCCGATGATCTCTAGGAAGCGATCGTTCACGGGGATACGTTTTTCTGGAACAGCAATCCATTCGCGTCCAGATAAGTAAGCGCCTGTAAGTGATTTGGGGTTAGCTTCTACTTCTGCAGGAGTACCTTGAGCCACAATTTCGCCGCCATGTACGCCAGCCCCGGGGCCAATATCAATCACATAGTCAGAGGCGCGAATCATATCTTCGTCATGCTCAACTACTAACACGCTGTTACCCAAGTCGCGTAAGTGTTTTAGAGTGCCGATCAAACGATCGTTATCACGCTGGTGCAGACCGATCGAGGGCTCATCTAATACGTACATCACCCCTGTTAATCCTGAACCAATCTGAGAGGCAAGACGAATACGTTGCGCTTCTCCACCAGAGAGAGTGTCTGCACTACGCTCTAAAGAGAGATAGTCCAAACCCACATCATTCAGAAAACGTAGGCGTGAGCTAATCTCAATCACAATCTTATCGGCGATTTCGCGTTTAGCACCTTTCAGTGCGAGCACTTCAAAATATTCTTTTGCTTCTTTTAAAGGTAGGGCGCTAATCTCATAAATGGCACGGGATTGTTTGCCTTCACCCACCTTGACGAAGCGTGCTTCCTTGCGTAAACGACTGCCACTACATTCGGGGCAGGTCTGGACATTTTGGTAACGTGATAATTCTTCACGCACGGTCATGGAATCAGTTTCTCTATAGCGACGCTCAAAGTTGGCAACAATACCTTCGAAGGCGTGCTCCCGAATACTATTTTTTCCGCGTTCATTGATGTACTCAAATGGAATCGTGACTTCCCCAGAGCCCAATAAGATGAGATCTTGCTGTTTCTTATTGAGTGTCTCAAAGGGCTTTTCTACATCAAAGCCACCATGCTTCGCGAGTGTTTGTAATAGTTTGAAATAAAACTGATTGCGACGGTCCCAGCCCTTAATCGCGCCCGATGCCAGCGATAGATCAGGGTGAGCAACAATCCGTTTCGGATCAAAGAAAGATTGATGACCCAAGCCATCACAGGATGGGCAGGCGCCCATCGGGTTATTAAACGAGAAGAGGCGGGGCTCTAATTCTTGGAGGGAATAAGAGCAAACAGGACAAGCAAACTTGCTTGAGAAAATCATGTCTTTGCCGGTATCCATATTGACAATCATGGCTTTGCCATCAGCAAGGCGTAACGCTGTTTCAAAAGACTCCGCCAAACGTTGCTGAATATCTGGACGTACTTTGATGCGATCCACTACGACTTCAATAGAGTGCTTATCGTTTTTCTTGAGAGTGGGCAGCTGATCCACTTCAAAGATTTCAGCCTTAGCAGTATTGGTAGTGCCACCACCAGAGCGTACTCGAAAACGCACAAACCCTTGCGCTTGCAAATCTTGAAATAAGTCTACGAACTCACCTTTACGCTCGCTTACTACGGGAGCCAAAATCATGAGCTTGGTATCTTCGGGCATCGCCAATACGGTATCGACCATTTGCGAAACGCTTTGCGCTTCTAGGGGTAGATCATGATCTGGGCAGTGTGGGGTGCCAGCACGAGCAAACAGCAGGCGTAAGTAGTCATGAATTTCAGTCACCGTACCTACGGTAGAGCGCGGATTATGACTAGTGGCTTTTTGCTCAATCGAAATCGCAGGAGACAAACCTTCAATCGTATCGACATCAGGCTTTTCCATCAGTTGCAAAAATTGACGGGCATAAGCAGATAAAGACTCTACATAACGACGTTGGCCTTCTGCATAAAGAGTGTCAAAAGCCAGCGAACTCTTCCCTGAACCGGATAGTCCAGTGAGGACGACTAATTTCTCTCTAGGAATGTCTAGATTGATATTTTTGAGGTTGTGCGTGCGTGCACCACGGATTTTGATTTCGTTATTCATGATTTTTTAGCGTAACTTGTTAATATAGCTCTTTCCCATGAATCCTTCCGAACTCCGCTCCACTCTGGCCTTGGCAGGCATCTTCGGCCTCCGAATGCTGGGCCTCTTCCTACTTTTGCCCGTTTTCAGTATTCATGCCCATGGTTTGCCGGGTGGCCAGCATGCACTTTGGGTAGGTCTGACCTTAGGGATTTTCAATATTGTTCAGGCCTGCTTTTATATCCCCTTGGGAAGGCTTTCTGACCGTATTGGACGTAAACCAGTCGTTTTATGGGGGCTATCTTTATTTGTCGCTGGCGCCCTCATCTGCGCCGCTAAGGATGATTTGTTATGGATTGCGATTGGACGAGGCGTGATGGGCGCTGGTGCCGTTTCTGCTGCCATATCTGCCTGGGTAGCTGATTTAACCCGGGAAGAAGTGCGCACTCGTGCTATGGCTCTAGTGGGCGGCAGCATTGCGCTTTCTTTTGCTTTATCGCTAGTGATCGCTGCCCCAATGTATCGCCTTGTCAGTCTGAATGGGATTTTTATAGTGCTGGCAGTATTGGGCTTTGGTGCGATGTTGGTGACCTACTATGTATTGCCAAGCACCAAACCAGAACTCCAAGTTCAACAGGCCAGCATTAAGGAGGTATTTTTCAATACCGAACTGATGCGCTTAAATGTAGGCGTATTTATTTTGCATGCCTCTCAAGTAGCGCTATTCCTTGTCTTACCGCGCTTATTAGTTCAAGCAGGCCTACCGTTGGTATCTCATTGGCAGGTATATCTTCCTGTTGTGTTGCTATCTTTCTTGTTGATGGCGCCATTGATTATTTTTGGTGAGAGAAAACAGCAGTTACGTAAAGTCTTTTTGCTAGGCATTGCCCTATTGATTGCTGCAGAAGTCATGTTTACGAGTGCGGTATCAGTGACCAGTATTACGATTACATTATTGGTTTATTTTGTAGGATTTAATGTACTGGAGGCATTGCTACCCTCTTTAGTGTCGCGTTTTGCCCAAGAATCTAAAGGTACTGCCTTAGGGGTTTACAACACCGTCCAATCAGTAGGTCTCTTCATTGGTGCTGTCATGGGGGGCTGGTTGATGGATAGCCATGGTGATTTATCAGTCTTTACGATAGGCTCAGCAATCCTTTTATGCTGGCTTATAATTGCTTGGTCGATGCGTGAATTACCTGCTAAGGTAGCTAGTTCTGTAAAGGCATAGTCGTAGCTGTACTCATTTAAATTTTTCTTCGGGAGACAACATGGCTTCGGTAAATAAAGTCATCATCGTAGGTAACGTAGGGCGTGACCCAGAAACACGTTATATGCCAAGCGGCGATGCCGTGACCAATATTTCAGTAGCGACATCAGATCGTTACAAAGATAAGCAAACTAGCGAAATGAAAGAAACCACAGAATGGCATCGCGTGGCATTCTTTGGCAAACTTGCTGAGATCGCTGGGCAATATCTCAAAAAAGGTTCGCAGGTTTATGTTGAAGGCCGTTTACGTACACGTAAATGGACTGATGCTAGTGGCCAAGAAAAGTACTCCACGGAGATCGTTGCAGACTCTATGCAAATGTTAGGTGGTAAGCCAGTAGGCGGCAGTGGTGATGGTGGTGAAAGCTATGCCCGCTCAAAGCCGGCTGAGCAGTCTGCCCCAGCATCCTCTAATGCCGCATCACTGGGTGCTATGGATGACGATATTCCGTTTTAAGTAGTTCCAGTCATAACAAAAACCCCTCTAGAATTTTCTACAAGGGGTTTTTTCTTGGGTAAGGCCGACGGGTTCATTGTTCAATTTACTGCCGGGCATGGCGAATATTGTTCGGCCAGGGCGCATTGTGGTCTGTGCGAAATGGATTGATGTCTAATCCACCACGCCTGGTGTAGCGCGCATAGACTGATAGCTTCTCAGGTTTGCATTGGCGCTTGATGTCACAAAAGATGGTCTCAACACAATGCTCATGAAACTCGCCGAGCTGTCTAAAGCCAATCAAGTAACGCAGTAAACCCTCTTCCAAAATAGGGCGCCCTTGATAACGAATTTGGATGCTGGCCCAATCTGGCTGACCTGTAACAGGACAGTTTGATTTGAGTAAATGAGAAACCAAGCATTGCTCAATAGGACCATAGTCTGCATTCACTTCTAGTAAGGATGGGTCCGCAGCTAAGTGAGGATCGATTTCAATATCAAGGCGATCCATCAATACCCCACCCATTTCTTGCATCCCTTTTTTGGCGACTATCTCCATTGGGTTAAGTCGCGTAGCAATATTGCTGCCCGCTACTTTAGAAAGATCAGAAATCAGCGTTTCACGCAATGCATATTCATCTTCAAAGCGAGCGCTATTGAGGCTATTGAGATACAGCTTGAATGATTTTGATTCAATCATATTAGGAGAGTCAGCTGGTACTTGAAACTCTGCCAAGGCAATTTGAGGTTTACCTTTGGGGTTAAGCCAACTGAGCTCAAAAGCATTCCAAATATCGACACCTACGAACGGCAGCGCTTGCTGACTTTGAAGACCTAGCTTGAGGCGGTTCTCAGATCGAGGAATCGGAAACAAGAGGCTTGGATCATATTGATCGGGATAAGATGATTGCTGGCCTAGAGGCAGTGTTGTCATACGTGTTTTCTTTAATCTTTTTTAATCTTTACTTCGGCTTTATTTTTTCGTTTTTAGTCTTCAGATTTTTGACGATTCGATACACCAGACACGACATGACCAGTGGGTGCAACAGAGGCGGCAGATTGACAGTGACCCGTTTGATCATCAAAGAAAAAGTCGGGCTCGAATTCACGGAGAAATTCACTTTTTGAGAGGCCGCCCAGGAACATCGCCTCATCAACATCAATGCCCCAGGCCATAAGTGTACGAATAGCGCGCTCATGAGCTGGTGCAGATCTAGCAGTGACTAGCGCAGTACGTATGCGCATACCTTTCTCGCTAGTGGTTCGCTGTAAACGGTGCAGCGCTTCTAAGAGGGGCTTAAAGGGGCCGGGCGGTAAGGGGATGGCCGCATTTTTACTTTCATGATCGACGAAAGCGACCAAGCCTTCGCTTTGGAACACCTGTTCTGCCTCATCTGAAAACAGTACCGCATCTCCGTCAAAGGCAATCCGGATTTCATTAGGATGAGATTCCGCGGTTTTACTAGACTCGGGATAAACACGCGCTGCTGGAAAGCCAGCATCAATCGTAGCGCGGACATCATCCTCGTTTGCAGAAAGAAATAAATTCGCATGCAATGAGCGCAGGTAATGATAGGGAGGACGTCCTCTAGTAAAAACACCACGCTCTAGATGAAGGCCATGATGCTCGGCGGAACGGAATACGCGTAAACCACTGACTGGATCATTGCGCGACAAGATGACCACTTCAACCCGCTGTTCCCCTTCTTCATTAAAGGCGAGCAGTTTTTTGACTAAGGGAAAAGCAACTCCAGTCTGGGCTGCAATACCAAGCCGGTCGAGCTGCAACTTCATATAAGCACTGTCATCAGTGGATTCGAAAATACGATTCTCTTCTTCGAAATCAAATAATGCACGTGATGAAATCGCGACAACCAGTTTTCCGGAAAGAGTAAAGGCCATTATTTAAGAAATAAGCGATAGGCAGGGTTATCGGTTTCATTCCAATGGGGATAACCGAGTGATGCTAAAAAGTGTTGAAATTTTTTCTGTTCATTCTGAGGTACTTGAATACCTACTAAGATCCGCCCGTAGTCTGCGCCATGATTACGGTAGTGGAAAAGGCTGATATTCCAATTGGGTGCCATGCTGGTTAAGAATTTCATCAAAGCACCAGGACGCTCAGGGAATTCAAAGCGATAGAGTAATTCATCGTGCGCCAGAGCTGAGCGGCCACCTACCATATGGCGTAAGTGGGATTTGGCTAACTCATCATGGGTTAAGTCAATAGTGGCAAATTTGGCTTTACGGAAATGTTTTGCAATGGTGGTGCTATCAGTGGCTTTTTGCGTCCCAATGCCAATAAAAATATGTGCTTCACTTTGATCAGCAATGCGATAGTTAAATTCAGTCACGTTGCGTTTGCCGAGTAATTCACAAAAGCGCTTAAACGAACCTCGCTCCTCAGGGATGGTGACCGCAAATACGGCTTCACGACTTTCGCCGACGTCTGCGCGTTCCGCCACAAATCGTAAGCGACTAAAGTTCATATTGGCACCACAGGCAATCGCAACGAGTGTTTTCTTTTTAAGGCGATGTTGATCGACATATTTTTTCATGCCAGCAATCGCTAAGGCGCCTGCGGGCTCCAAAATACTGCGCGTATCAGTAAAGACATCATTGATTGCTGCACAGATTTCATCGGTATCTACGGTGATGATGTCATCGACAACCCGTTTACAAATCCGAAAGGTTTCTTTGCCAACGAGTTTGACGGCGGTACCATCAGAAAAGAGCCCAACATCTTTCATTTCGATACGCTTATTTGCTTCAAGAGATCTTTTCATCGCATCTGAATCCACAGACTGAACGCCGATCACTTTGGTTTTAGGACTGACAGCTTTGGCATATTCGCCAATGCCAGCAATCAAACCACCGCCACCGATAGCGACAAAGATGGCATCAATCGGCGCTGGATGCTGGGCAAAGATCTCTTGAGCGATAGTGCCTTGACCTGCAATGACATCGGGATCATCAAAGGGGTGCACAAAGGTCAAACCCCTTTTTTTCTCTAAAAGTTCTGCATGCTGAAAGGCATCGCTATAGGATTCACCATACAAAATCACCTCGACCCAAGATCCGCCCCGTGCTTTGACGGCATCGATTTTGAGACTAGGGGTGGTCAGGGGCATGACGATTACGGCTTTGCACTTCATTTTTGCTGCTGCGAGCGCAACGCCTTGCGCATGATTGCCTGCCGAAGCGGTAATGACACCCTTTTTAAGTGCCATGGAGGGCAAATGCGCCATTTTGTTATAGGCACCACGCAGTTTGAAGGAAAAAACCGGCTGGTTATCCTCTCTTTTGAGTAAAACCTGGTTTCCTAAGCGCTTGGTGAGTTCGGGGGCCAGTTGAAGCTCTGTTTCCCTAGCCACATCGTAGACTCGGGCCGATAAAATTTTCTTTAAATAGTTCGTTGCCATCTTCTGAGCGTACCATGAATGACTCCTAAGCCCTTAGATTTGCAAGGTTTTATCCTCCTCCGCAACATCATTCTGGGTTTCCTGCGAATATCAAGTTCCCTCTATTAAAATGTTTGTTTAGACGATATGACCCCATGAACGCTCCATTAGCTTTAACTCAGTTGTTGGATCCCGAGGCTGGTTCGCACCGCCTCCGTGAGATTCCTTACAACTACACGTCCTTTTCTGACCGTGAAATTGTGATTCGCCTTCTAGGTGAGGAGTCTTGGCGTGTGCTCAATAACTTACGCGGTGTTCGTCGTACTGGACGTTCTGCGCGGATGTTGTTTGAGGTGTTGGGTGATATTTGGGTAGTACAGCGCAACCCTTTTCTTCAAGACGATTTATTAGATAACGCAAATCGCCGTCAATTATTGATTGATGCTCTATGGCATCGCCTTGGTGAAGTGAACAAGCGATCGAATGGTGAGTCAGTCGAACAGGTTCAGGTTTTATTAAAAGCGGCTCACCGTGCCGTAGAAAATTTTGAACAAGGTTTTAAAGAAGTTTCAGAAACACGTAAGCGTGCTTTGAAGCAGCTTGGTCGCCATACCGCTACGGACAATATTTGTTTTGATGGTGTGTCTCGCGCTGCGCATGTTACTGACGCAACCGATTGGCGGGTGGAGTTTCCACTCGTGGTGTTAAAGCCAGATTACGAATCTGAAATCCCAGGTTTAGTGAAGGCTTGTATTAAATTGGGCCTGACAATTATTCCGCGTGGAGGCGGTACCGGCTATACCGGTGGGGCGATTCCACTTTACGCCATGTCAGCGGTGATTAATACTGAGAAGCTCGAGCAAATTGATGGGGTTAAGCATCAGCGCTTGCCAGGATTGGGTCATGATGTGCCGACTATCTTTACAGGGGCGGGTGTTGTTACTCGCCGCGTAGCTGAAGCTGCAGAGCATTCAGGGCTGGTATTTGCAGTAGACCCGACTTCAGCAGATGCCAGTTGTATTGGTGGCAATATCGCCATGAATGCTGGTGGCAAAAAAGCTGTTCTCTGGGGTACCGCATTAGATAATTTAGCTAGCTGGCGCATGGTCGATCCAGAGGGTAACTGGTTAGATATTGAGCGCCTCGATCACAATCTTGGAAAAATTCATGTCGTAGATCAAGTACGTTTTCAGTTAACGTGGTCTGATGGTTTGAGTGAGCCCGGTCAACGTGTTCTAAAAACGGAAATACTGGAAGTTGAAGGTAAGCGATTTCGTAAAGAAGGTTTAGGTAAGGATGTAACCGATAAGTTTTTATCGGGCTTACCCGGCGTTCAAAAAGAAGGTTGCGATGGCTTAATCACCAGTGCTACTTGGATTTTGCATCGCATGCCAAAGCACATGCGTACTGTGTGCCTAGAGTTTTTTGGTCAAGCACGTGAGGCAATTCCGAGCATTGTGGAAATTAAGGCTTATTTGGATGGCTTGAGTAAAGAGGGCGGCCCTATTTTGGCAGGTCTTGAGCATTTAGATGATCGTTATTTAAGAGCGGTAGGTTACTCCACCAAATCTAAGCGTAACAGCATGCCCAAAATGGTCTTGATTGGCGATATTGCTGGGGACGATGAAGAGGCAGTCGCTTCCGCCACGAGCGAAGTGGTGCGGATGGCCAATTTACGAGTAGGTGAAGGCTTTGTTGCAGTGAGCGCTGAGTCACGTAAAAAGTTCTGGTTAGACCGTGCCCGTACTGCCGCGATTGCGCGGCATACCAATGCTTTTAAGATCAATGAAGATGTGGTCATTCCTCTGCCACGCATGGGTGAGTACACCGATGGTATTGAGCGTATCAATATCGAACTCTCTCTTAAGAATAAGCTGCAAATACTCGATGGCCTAGAGGCCTACTTAAGTAAAGGCTCCTTGCCGCTAGGTAAGGCAAGTGAAGATTACGACATTCCAAGCGCAGAGATTTTGGGCGATCGTGTACAACAGGCACTTGATGTGATTGCTAAGGTGAGGGCGCGCTGGTCTGAGTGGTTTACGCAGATGGACAAGTACTTTCCTGAGCTACAGAGCTATACATTGCGCTCCTCTTGGAAGACAGAGGTGCGTGCTGAACTTAGAATTATTTTTGGCGGTTTAGCATTTGAGCCCATCTTGAATGAACTAGAAGCGATTCATAAAAAGATCCTACGTAAGCGGGTGTTTGTAGCGCTCCACATGCATGCGGGTGATGGTAACGTCCATACCAACATTCCAGTGAACTCTGATGATTATGAGATGTTGCAAGATGCACATCAATCAGTAGCGCGGATTATGAAATTAGCTCGTTCTTTAGATGGTGTGATTTCTGGAGAGCATGGCATTGGCATTACGAAGTTGGAGTATCTGACCGAGGAAGAGCTAAAAGATTTCCGTAGTTATAAGAATCGCGTTGATCCAGATGGGCGCTTTAACAAGGGCAAGTTAATGCCTCATGCTGACCTCAGCATGGCTTACACCCCCAGCTTTGGTTTGATGGGTCATGAGTCCATCATCATGCAGCAAAGTGATATTGGTGCGATTGCTGACAGCATTAAAGATTGCCTGCGTTGCGGAAAATGCAAACCAGTTTGTGCAACGCACGTTCCACGCGCTAACTTACTGTATAGCCCACGCGACAAAATTCTAGCTACCTCACTGCTGATTGAAGCGTTTTTGTATGAAGAGCAAACGCGTCGTGGTATTTCCATTCGGCATTGGGAAATGTTCGATGATGTCGCTGCACATTGCACCGTCTGTCATAAATGCTTGACTCCTTGCCCAGTGAAGATTGACTTTGGCGATGTCTCCATGAATATGCGTAACTTGTTGCGCAAAATGGGCCAGCAAAAGTTCAATCCAGGGACTGCTGCTTCGATGTTCTTCTTAAATGCAACTAACCCAGACACCATCAATTTGGCCCGTAAGGTCATGATTGGATGGGGTTATAAAGCCCAGCGTTTGGGTAATGATTTATTGCGTAAGTTTGCGCGTAAGCAAACTACCCAGCCACCAGCCACAGTGGGTAAGCCTGCGATAAAAGAGCAAGTGATCTTTTTTATAAATAAAAAGATGCCGGGTAATTTGCCTAAAAAAACAGCGCGTGCTTTATTAGATATTGAAGATGCGAATTACGTACCGATTATTCGTGATCCTAAAACCACCTCTGCGGATACTGAAGCGGTCTTTTATTTTCCAGGTTGTGGTTCGGAGCGTTTGTTTTCGCAGGTGGGCTTAGCAACCCAAGCTATGTTGTGGAATGTGGGTGTGCAGACCGTATTGCCGCCAGGTTATTTATGTTGCGGCTATCCACAGCGCGGTAATGGCGATTTTGATAAAGCAGAGAAAATGATTACCGATAATCGCGTTCTCTTTCATCGAGTTGCGAATACGCTTAATTACTTAGATATCAAGACGGTCGTGGTTTCTTGTGGAACTTGCTACGACCAGTTGGCTGGCTATCAGTTTGATCAGATTTTCCCTGGCTGTCGCATTATTGATATTCATGAATATCTCTTAGAGAAGGGCGTCAAACTCACCAATGTGACCGGTGTGAAATACATGTATCACGATCCCTGCCATTCGCCGATGAAGTTGCAAGATCCAATGAAGACGGTCAATGAGCTCATTACGCTAGAGGATGGCAAAGCTATTGAAAAGAATGATCGTTGCTGTGGTGAGTCTGGCACATTGGCCGTGACGCGACCTGATATCTCTACACAAGTTCGTTTCCGCAAGCAGATTGAAATGGAAAAGGCGGCCAATGCCTTACGTCAAGATGACTATGCTGGCGATGTCAAAATCTTAACTAGTTGCCCATCCTGCCTACAGGGCTTATCACGCTTTGATGCGGATAGCGCTACCACTGCAGATTACATCGTGGTGGAGATGGCACAAAAAATATTGGGTAAAGATTGGATGCAAGAGTATGTAGCAAAAGCTAACCAAGGCGGTATTGAAAGGGTATTGGTGTAATGATTCCGACAAACATCGTAGTACATCAGCAATCTAAAGTACTTGAGTTAGGTTACGAAAATGGCACCGTCTTTCGTTTGCCTTTTGAATTTCTGAGGGTAGTGTCGCCATCAGCTGAGGTGCAAGGTCATGGCCCAGGCCAAGAGACCTTGCAAACTGGCAAGCGTGAGGTTTTGATTGCTAATATTGAGCCAGTGGGCCATTACGCTATCAAGCCGTCTTTCTCAGATGGGCATGAGTCTGGTTTGTATTCTTGGGACTACTTGCAATTTTTATGTGAGAACCATGAGCCATTATGGAAAGAGCATTTAGATAAATTAGCGGCTGCCGGCCTGGACCGAGATACCCCTATGGGTGGAGCTGGCGGAAAGTCCTGCGGAACACATTAATGCGTAAAACCCATTTTGGATATGAAAGCGTTGATGAGGCTGAAAAAGCTGGCAAGGTAGCAGAGGTATTTCATTCCGTAGCTAGTAAATACGATGTGATGAATGACCTCATGTCATTTGGTTTGCATCGGGCGTGGAAGAAAGTCACTATTGCTCGAGCTCAGGTTCGTCCAGGTCAAAAGGTATTAGATATTGCCGGCGGAACAGGTGACTTAGCCGCAGCATTTGCACGTGCAGCAGATTGGGGGCACAACACCGATGCTCAAGTGTGGTTAAGTGACATTAATGCCTCGATGCTAGGTGTTGGCCGTGACCGTCTACTAGACCAAGGTTTGGCCTTACCATGCGTTCAGTTTGATGCAGAGAAAATTCCTTTTTCAGCCAATCACTTTGATGTCGTGACGGTGGCCTTCGGTTTGCGCAACATGACCCATAAGGAAGATGCCCTGCGGGAAATGTGTCGCGTGATTAAGCCAGGAGGGCGTGTATTGGTTTTAGAGTTCTCTAAGCCAGATGCTTTTTTACAGCCTGTTTACGATGCCTATTCCTTTAAGGTGCTTCCATGGCTGGGTGAGAAAATTGCCCAAGACTCTGAGAGTTATCGTTATTTAGCCGAATCGATTCGTATGCATCCAGATGCTCAAACCCTCAAGGAAATGATGTTGGATGTTGGTTTTGATGAGGTTGATACCCATAGAATGTCTGGGGGTATCGTTGCTTTGCATATTGGTATTAAATACTGATACTTAGGTAGTAATGCAGTACGTAGAATTAAAGAATAATTAGGGGATAAAAAATATGAACAAGCATTTTTTTAAAGCGACTTTTTTAAGTCTGTTTTTAGTATTTGCTTCCGTCGGACACGTGGATGCGAAGCGTTTAGGCGGTGGAAGTAGTATTGGTAAAGCACCTAGTGCGCCGATGCAGAAGCAGGCTACACCCGCAAAACCAGCACAGCAAGCACAACCTGCTGCTGCACCTCCTGCTGCTCCAGCGGCAGCCCCAAGTCGTTTCGGTGGCATGGGTGGAATTTTGGGTGGTTTAGCTGCCGGCTTAGGAATTGGATATCTTTTGTCTCATTTGGGTTTAGGTGAGGCTGCTTCTTCTATGATCACCGGTCTATTGATTGCTGTTTTGGCAGGTTTTGTCATCATGTTCGTGATCAAGAAATTGTTGCCAGCTTTATCTGGTGCAGGACGCACTCCACAAGCTGCAGCTCCTCAGGGTATGCAGCGCACTCAGTTTGATCAGCAGACGCCTAAATATGAGCCAAGCTTCACACCTGCATCTGCTGCTTTTGGTGGTGCGGGCGCCGTTGTTGCAGAGCCCTCAGGATTTCAATCTACTCTGCCGCCTGGTTTTGACCAGCCTGCATTCCTGGAAAATGCAAAACAATATTTTGTGAGTTTGCAAAAGGCGTGGGATCAAGGTGACTTAGTGGCCTTGCGTGAATTTGCTACTCCAGAGATGTTTGATACGATTCAGCAAGACCTCGCAGGCCGTGCTGATAGCGTCAATCAAACAGAAGTAGTGACGCTCAATGCCCAGCTCATCGGTATTGAGACTATTGAGAACACCTATTACTGCAGCGTGCAGTTCTCCGGCAACATCCGTGAGCAGCTTGACGCCCCAGCAAATAATTTCTCTGAAATCTGGAACTTAAGCAAGCCAGTCAGTGGTCCTGGAGGCTGGGTACTAGCGGGTATCTCTCAGTTAGTTTAAGCTAGAGCTACTTTCGACTGAAAGCCCGCACTTGTGCGGGTTTTTTTATACCAATGAATCCTGTGCCCCCCTCTTCCTTAAGTCCCCCGATTGCTGCAAGCGTGGCTTGCCAAGGGATAAATCATGTTCTACGAGCCGAGCCATGGGCTATGACGGAGTTGGCAAGGCATGCTGGTAAGGTCATTTTGCTACAGTTGCCAGTGGGTAATTTATATTTTGAATTGACGTCCGACGGGCTTTTAAGCGCCTTAAATCAAGTTGACCAACCCACCCTAGAGTTGGCAATCACAGCGGATGCTCTCAGTATGATGATCGGAGCTCCTGGAAATCTGCGCGACCAGGCGATGAAAGCGGTAAAAATTACAGGCGATGCGGATTTGGCGCAACTCGTCGGTCGACTGGCAGGGCAGGTGCGTTGGGAGTATGAGGAAGATTTGGCTCGCGTCATTGGCGATGCACCGGCACACTTTATAGTGCGTCAAGGGAAAAAGTTTATCTCCTCCAAACAATCGGCAGCCTCTGATTTACTGGAAAATGCAGTGGAGTATGTCAGTGAAGAAAAAAAGATACTGTTAAACAAACGAGATTTTATGATTCGTAAGAATGAGTTAAATGAGTTACGTGATGCAGTGGATCGCATCGATAAGCGTATTCAACTGCTAGAGCAAAAGGCTAAATAAATCGTGCGTCGACTGGCTCGTCTTTCCTTTATCTTCTTTACTGCCTGGCGTTATGGCTTACTGCTGTCCTTGCGCGACATCCTCAAGCCCGGTATTCGGCGGGCTGCACTTACGGTAATTTGTTGGACCTCGCCCGGCGAGTCCCTGCCTCGGGGTGAACGTATTCGTTTAACACTAGAGGCACTCGGCCCTATCTTCATTAAGTTCGGCCAGGTACTTTCTACACGACGTGATTTGTTACCAGAAGACATTGCCAATGAATTAGCGAAGTTGCAAGATCAGGTACCGCCTTTTTCTAATGCAGAGTCTTGTCGTTTGATTGAAAAAGCCCTGGGACAATCTATTGAAGAAGTATTTATTGAATTTGATGCCACTCCGGTAGCGAGTGCCTCGGTAGCCCAGGTTCACTTCGGCCTTTTGCGAGCTACTGAAAAACATCCTGAGTGGGAAGGGCGCGCAGTAGCAGTCAAAGTATTACGTCCAGGAATCCTGCCTATTATTGATGGTGATCTTGCGCTGTTATATGACCTAGCAAAAATTATTGAACGTAGCTCGGATGATGGCCGGCGCTTAAAGCCTCGTGAAAACGTTGCAGAGTTTGATACCCATATTCATGATGAATTAGATCTCATGCGTGAGGCAGCAAACTCCAGTCAATTGAGGCGTAATTTTGCGGGCTCTCATCAGTTGATGATTCCGGAGATGTACTGGGACCTGTGTCACACCAATGTCATCGTGATGGAAAAAATGAATGGCATCTCGATTGGACGAACTGCAGATTTGCGAGCAGCGGGTGTCGATTTTAAAAAATTAGCAGCCGATGGCGTAGAAATCTTTTTCACTCAAGTATTTGAGCATGGTTTTTTTCATGCGGATATGCATCCTGGCAACATCATGATTAGTTTGGAGCCAGAGACATTCGGCCGTTTCATCTCCTTAGATTTTGGAATTGTGGGCGCATTGAGTCAGTCTGATAAAAGTTATCTTGCTTTAAATTTCTTAGCATTTTTCAATCGTGATTACCGTCGAGTTGCTGAGTTGCATCTGGAATCGGGTTGGGTACCAGCCGATACCAGAGTAGAAGAGCTTGAGGGCGCAGTACGCTCAGTGTGTGAACCGTATTTTGATCGCCCTTTAAAAGAAATTTCCTTAGGCATTGTGTTGATGCGTTTATTCCAAACCTCCCGTCGTTTTAAGGTAGAAATTCAGCCTCAACTGACCCTGCTTCAAAAGACTTTATTAAATGTAGAGGGGCTTGCCCGTCAGCTTGATCCCGATTTGGATCTATGGAAAACAGCCAAGCCTATTTTGGAAAGATGGATCAGCCAGCAATTGGGTTGGAGAGCCTTAGTGGCAGGGGTAAAGGCTGAGGCACCTGCATGGGCGCAGATCTTACCTACATTACCGCGCCTCATTGCAGAGAGCTTAGCGCAGAGTAGTGGGCAGCAAAAAGGGCAAAAACATCAAAATGCTGAATTAGAGGTCTTGAAGAGTCTTTTATTGCAAGAAAGGCGTACCCATCGCTTATTAGTGGGGATTTTGCTATTTGCAGGCGGATTTTTGGCTGGGATAGTAATAATTGGCCTAGGTCTGTATTAGCCTGTCGCCAGTCTTGGTTTAACCCGCTAAAATATCAGGTTAGTCAAAGTATCAGCACCGGCATCGTCACAGGCACATGAAAAAATACTTTATTGCAGGCATTCTCGTATGGGTCCCCATGGCCGTTACCATCTGGGTCATCACTTGGGGCCTAGGTTTGCTCGATGGCGTTTTTGGCTCTGTGATGCAAGCCATCATTGCGGTCTTCCCTAATCAGTTTGCGGGTGATCTAAAGCATTTCCGTGAAATCCCAGGTCTCGGTGTTGTGATTGTGGTCTCCGTCATTATGTTTACTGGTTTATTGGCAATTAATTTTGCAGGCCAGTGGTGGATGAAAGTATGGAATCGGATCATGAATCGTATTCCGATCGTGAGATCGATCTATTCCAGCGTGCAACAAGTCTCCTCGACTTTATTTTCTGGTAGCGGTCAAGCTTTTAGCAAGGCACTTTTGATTCGTTATCCACATGCCGATTCTTGGGCGATTGCGTTCCAAACCGGTATACCTGCTAAAGAAGTCACGACCAAATTAGGCGAAGATTACGTCAACGTTTTCTTGCCCACAACCCCAAATCCCACCTCGGGCTTTTTTATGATCGTGCCTCGTAGACTAACGATTGAGTTAGACATGAGTGTCGAAGAAGCCCTCAAACATATTGTTTCAATGGGGTCTGTGCCCCCCAAAAATATTCCTGGTTTGGCTGTAGTTCAGCCGTCACCACCTCTTTGATTTATAGGAAATTGTTATGTCGATGCGAAGCCATACCTGTGGTCAGGTTACTGAATCACTTATAGGTAAAGAAGTTACTCTCTCCGGTTGGGTGAATCGCCGTCGTGACCACGGGGGCGTGATTTTTATTGATTTGCGTGATCACCAGGGATTTGTTCAGGTTGTTTGCGATCCCGATCGCCCAGAGATGTTTGCCTTAGCCGAGCAAGTGCGTAACGAGTTTTGTATTCAGATTAAGGGTTTAGTACGCGCTCGACCTGCTGGCACTGAAAATAATGAGGTTGTGAGCGGTAAGGTAGAAATTCTTTGCCATAGCTTAGTCATCCTGAACGCATCTATTACCCCACCGTTTCAGTTGGATGATGAGAACTTATCCGAGACAACGCGTTTAACGCATCGTGTGTTGGATTTACGTCGTCCACAGATGCAAAAGAATTTACGTCTACGTTACAGCGTGGCTATGGAGTGCCGTCGTTACCTAGATGCAGCCGGCTTCATTGATATTGAGACGCCGATGTTGACGAAGAGTACCCCTGAGGGTGCTCGCGATTATTTGGTTCCCTCCCGTGTGCATGATGGTCAGTTCTTTGCCTTACCGCAATCACCTCAGTTGTTTAAGCAACTATTGATGGTGGCTGGCTTTGATCGTTACTATCAAATAACGAAGTGTTTCCGTGATGAAGATTTGCGTGCTGATCGCCAGCCAGAATTTACACAGATTGACTGTGAAACCGCTTTCTTGGACGAGATAGAAATTCGGGAGCTATTTGAAAACATGATTCGTCATATTTTCAAAATAACGATGAACGTGGAGTTGCCTAATCCCTTTCCGACTATGGCTTATTCGGAAGGCATGGCCCGCTTTGGTTCAGACAAGCCTGACTTAAGAGTGAATTTTGAATTCACTGAACTCACTGACTTAATGAAAGATGTGGATTTCAAAGTCTTCTCTGGTGCTGCGAATCAAGAGGGTGGGCGTGTTGTCGGTTTATGTGTTCCTGGTGGATCAGATATTAGCCGCAGTGAGATCGATGACTACACCAAGTTTGTCGCTATTTACGGTGCCAAAGGTTTGGCATGGATTAAGGTCAACTCGCTAGCCGAGGGTCGCAATGGCTTGCAATCTCCGATCGTTAAGAATTTGCATGATGCAGCAATAGACGGCATTCTCAAGCGGACAGGCGCTAAAGATGGCGACATCATTTTCTTTGGCGCTGATAAAGAAAAAGTCGTGAATGATGCGATTGGTAATTTACGTCTCAAGATCGGACATTCTGCTTGGGGTAAAGAGCATGGCCTCTCTTCTGAAGGCTGGAAGCCTTTGTGGGTCGTTGATTTCCCAATGTTTGATTACGACGAAGGTGAAGCACGTTGGGTGGCCTGTCATCATCCGTTTACCAGTCCTAAAGACGAGCATATGCATTATTTAGAATCGGACCCTGGTAAGTGCTTAGCAAAAGCCTATGATATGGTTCTTAATGGTAGTGAGATTGGCGGCGGTTCAGTGCGTATTCATCAAGAGGCCGTGCAGAGCCAAGTATTCCGTGCCTTGAAAATCGGTGCTGAAGAAGCGCAGGCTAAGTTTGGTTTCTTGTTAGATGCCTTGCAATATGGTGCTCCTCCTCATGGTGGAGTTGCTTTTGGTTTGGACCGTATCGTGACGATGATGACCGGTGCAGAGTCTATTCGTGATGTGATTGCTTTCCCGAAAACACAGCGTGCTCAGTGCTTGCTCACACAGGCTCCTAGTCCAGTAGATGAGCGTCAATTGCGCGAGTTACATATTCGCTTACGTCAAGCGACTCCTGCTGTCTAGAGACGATGGGACTTAAAGCATCTTGAAAATTCCCATTTCAGTTTTAGTAGTCATCTATAAATTAAATGGGGAAGTCTTGTTAATCGAGCGGGCTGATAAGACAGATTTCTGGCAGTCGGTTACAGGTAGTGTAGATGCGCATGATGAGGTGTTGAGCTCGGCGGCTTCGCGAGAAGTGCTGGAGGAAACGGGGATTGATGTGACAACACTTTCCCCTGGCTCCCTACAAAATATGCATCACCACATCGAGTATGAAATTTTCCCCCAGTGGCGTCATCGCTATGCCCCTAGTGTCACCAAGAATACGGAGCATTGGTTTTCCTTAGTCGTGCCAGAAGATACACTAGTGACCCTTGCCCCAAGAGAGCATGTTGCGTACCAATGGCTGCCTTATGAAGCAGCAGCTAGCCAATGTTTTTCCCCTAGTAATAGAGATGCGATTATGCAATTGCTATCCATACAAGCAACCCAAGATTCCAAGAAAGCATTATGAGACCGACATCTGGCCACCATCATCAGGCAGAAGTTGCCAAGACTTCAAGTGGCAATGACTGGAAGGTCATTCGTGACTTACTACCATACCTACTGGAATATAAATTCAGAGTTGCTATCGCATTGAGTTGCCTCATTGCGGCTAAGGTAACGAATCTGGGCATTCCCATTCTGATGAAGGAGTTGATTGACACTCTCAATATCAAAGCAGACTCAGCCCAAGCTTTATTAGTTGTTCCTACGGTCTTAATTTTGGCCTATGGCCTTTTAAGAATCTCTGCTTCCTTATTTACTGAGTTACGTGAGTCCCTTTTTGCGCGTGTGACTCAAAATGCTGTTCGTAAAGTAGCGCTTCAAGTGTTTGAGCATCTCCATGCCTTGGCTTTAAGTTTCCATTTAGCGCGTCAAACTGGCGGTGTTAGCCGAGATATTGAGCGCGGTACTCGCGGTATTCAATCCCTGATCTCTTATTCGCTATATAGCATTCTGCCGACCTTGATCGAGTTCTGCTTGGTCTTAGGCTACCTAGCGTACGCATATGACATTTGGTTTGCTGCTATTACTTTAATTGCTTTAGTGCTCTATATCGGTTTTACAGTAGTAGTGACTGAGTGGCGTACGCACTTTCGGCGCACTATGAATGAAATGGATTCTAAGGCGAACCAGAAAGCCATAGATTCTTTATTAAACTTTGAGACGGTCAAGTACTTTGGTAACGAAGCGTTTGAGGCGAATCGTTACGATCAAAATTTAATTCGTTATCAAACTGCAGCAGTGAAATCCCAAAAATCTTTAGCGGTGCTTAATTTTGGGCAGCAAGTCATTATTGCAGTTGGTTTAGTGCTGATTTTGTGGCGCGCTACTTTGGGCGTAATTGATGGGTCGATGACTTTAGGTGACCTGGTATTGGTCAATACCTTAATGATTCAGCTCTACATCCCCTTGAATTTCTTGGGAGTGATCTATCGAGAAATTAAGCAGGCACTCACCGATATGGATCGGATGTTCTCTCTCCTAGATACTGAGAAAGAGATTGCAGATAGACCCAATGCCAAGGCCTTGCAGATTGCTAACCAAGGGCTAGGGCCTGATGTAGCTTTTGAGAATGTCTCTTTTCACTATGAAGCTAAACGTGAAATACTGCGCGACATTACTTTTAATATCCCTGCGGGAACCATTACGGCTGTGGTCGGACAAAGCGGTGCAGGTAAGAGTACTTTAGCCCGTTTATTGTTTCGTTTTTATGATGTCCAGTCAGGCAAGATCTTGATTGATGGACAAAATCTGGTGGACGTGACTCAAGCTAGCCTCCGTAAAGCAATCGGCATTGTTCCGCAAGATACGGTTTTATTTAATGACACTATTGGCTACAACATTGCTTACGGCAATCCAAGTGCATCGATTGAAGAGGTTCATGAGGCTGCCAGAGCCGCTCAGATTGATCGTTTTATCAAAAGCCTTCCTGATGGATATGAGACTCAAGTAGGCGAACGGGGTCTTAAGCTGTCCGGTGGAGAAAAGCAGCGGGTTGCCATCGCGCGTACTTTATTGAAAAAACCAGCCATGCTGATTTTTGATGAGGCTACTTCGGCTTTGGATTCCAAGACAGAGCGAGCCTTTCAGGAGGAGTTACTAGGCCTTGCTAAAAACCGGACAACGCTGATCGTTGCCCATAGACTGTCAACAATTGTGCATGCCGATCAGATTTTAGTGATGGAGCGAGGTCAGATCATTGAGAGGGGCACCCATAGCGCCCTATTGGCTGCTAATGGCCACTATGCAGAGATGTGGCAGATGCAAGAACGTGCTGATCTTGATTAGAATAGCTGTATGAGTCAACAAGAGACCATTCTTAAACAAGCATTTGCGGCTGCTGTGGCTGTCGCTGATCCAAAGAAAATTATTCCTGAGCATCTGCATAGTATTTTTCCTGTGGGGTCAGAACCTCAAGGAAGGTGTGTTGTAGTTGGTGCTGGTAAGGCTAGTGCTTCTATGGCAAGCGCTTTAGAGGCCTATGCCAATACCCATTGGCCCCAAGCGCAACTCTCGGGCCTTGTCTTAACTCGCTATGGTCATCACTCGCCCACAAAGCATATTCAGATTGTCGAAGCAGGGCATCCCGTGCCAGACCAAGCTGGGATGGATGGTGCTGTGGAGATCTATCGTCTTGTCAGTGAATTAAAGCAAGGGGAGGTGTTGATTGCTTTAATCTCAGGCGGCGGCTCTAGCCTTCTGACGCTCCCCCAGCCTGGTATCACTATTGAAGACATGCGACAAACTACCGAGGCGCTGCTCCGCTCCGGTGCTCCGATTGAAGAAATGAATATTGTCCGCAAGCACTTGTCTGCCATTCTGGGTGGCAATTTAGCCAGACTAGCGATTGCTCGCGGTGCTCGTGTAGAAGCCTTATTGATTTCTGATGTCACGGGCGACTTACCAGCGGATATTGCAAGTGGCCCCTGTGCGGCAGATTACTCTACGTATCAAGATGCTTTAGCTATCCTAGAAAAGTATCACTTAGGTGAAGAATCTATTCCTACATCTGTCTTGCAGCACTTACATCGTGGCCATGCTGGTGAGATTCCAGAGACGCTCAAGGCCAGTGATTTAAAAAATGTTCTAGTCACTAATCATGTGATCGCAACAGCGTATAAAAGTCTTGAAGCGGCAGCGGATTACGTCCGCACGAAAGGTTATGAGCCAGTTATTTTGGGCGACACTATTACAGGTGAAGCGCAAACTGTGGGTATTGAACAAGCAGTAATGGCTCGAAGATATTCCCAGGGGTTAGAGCCCGTGAAGATGCCTATTGCATTGATCTCTGGGGGAGAATGTACGGTAACGCTCCCAGCTGGAATCAAAGGACGTGGCGGTCGTTGTAGTGAATTCCTACTCTCCTTATTACATGCTTCAGGCGATATCAATAATATGGCTGCCTTAGCGGCTGATACCGATGGTATTGATGGTAGCGAGAAAAATGCAGGCGCTTGGTTTACCTCTGAGACAAGAGGTACAGCTCAAGAGCGAAGTGTATTGCCTGCACAATATCTGGAGCAACATGATTGCTATGGATTTTTTGCCCAATTAGACGCCTTAGTGGACACGGGCCCTACCTTGACCAATGTGAATGATTTTCGCATTATCTTGTTGGATTAATCCTAAATAAATATGCCCTCAAACTCAACACAGATTCCATCGATACAAATAACGCAGCCTGACGATTGGCATTTGCATATCCGCGATGGCGAGATCATGAAGGATGTATTGGCTGATACTGCGCGTCAATTTGCGCGTGCCATCATCATGCCTAACTTAAGCCCACCTGTTACTACAGTCGATTTAGCATTGGCCTACCGCACGCGTATTGAAAATACGCTCAAGGCCCTGGGCATCAGCAGCTTCACGCCTCTCATGACTTTGTATCTCACGGATAACACTTCGGCCGATGAGGCAAAAAAAGCGCAAGCAGCAGGCATAGCGGGTTTTAAGTTATATCCCGCTGGTGCTACTACAAATAGTGATTCAGGTGTGAGTGATATTAAGCACTGCTATGGTGTATTGGAAGCTATGCAGTCGGTGGGGTTGCCCTTGTTAATTCATGGAGAAGTCACCAGTGCGCACATTGATATCTTTGATCGCGAAGCCATCTTTATTGATCAAATCCTAGAGCCCTTACGTAAAGACTTTCCAGAGCTCAAGATTGTTTTCGAGCACATTACGACTAGGCAAGCGGCGCATTATGTCCGTGATGCACAGACCGGTGGAAAAAATCTGTTGGCTGCGACGATTACGCCACAGCACTTATTAATGAATCGCAATGCCATTTTTTCTGGTGGTATTCGTCCGCACAATTATTGTTTACCAGTGCTAAAGCGTGAAGAGCATCGTGTTGCTTTGCTAGAGGCAGCTATTAGTGGTAATCCTAGATTTTTCTTGGGTACGGATAGTGCGCCACATGCTAAGGGCGCTAAAGAAGCAGCATGTGGATGTGCGGGTTGCTATAGCGCTTTCAATGCCTTGGGTCTCTATGCTGAGGCATTTGAAAGTATGAATCAGTTAGATAAGTTAGAAGGTTTTGCGAGTTTCTTCGGTGCGGATTTTTATTCTTTACCGCGCAATAGTAAAAAAATTACCCTCATCAAGCAGGCTCAATCTGTTCCAACTGAGCTCCCCTTAGGTGACGCTACGATCGTTCCACTGCGTGCGGGTGGGACGATAGCTTGGTCCTTAACTTAAAGTATTTTCAGGCGTAATTTCTGTGACTGCGTTAGACTGCAGGCGCAGAGTCAATTGGGCAATCGCCGCTTCTTTATTGAAGGGGAGGAAAGTCCGGACTCCATAGGGTAGGGTGATGGCTAACGGCCATCCACGGCAACGTGAGGAATAGGGCCACAGAGACGAGCGTATTTAGTTACGGTGAAACGCGGTAACCTCCACCTGGAGCAATCCCAAGTAAGCAGACGATGAGGCGACCCGCTGAGTCTGCGGGTAGGGAGCTTGAGCCGTCAGGTAACTGCCGGCCTAGAGGAATGATTGCCCCTAGATGCAAATCTGGGCGACAGAATCCGGCTTATCGATTGACTCTGCACTTATTCTGAAGCGATATCGATGGTGTAGGTTATTTCCGCGGTTTTGACCAACATAGAGGTGGCTGAGCAGTACTTTTCGTGAGAGAGTTTGACGGCACGCTCAACTTTGGAGCGTTCTAAATCTTTGCCAGTCACCGTAAAGTGCAGATTAATCTTCGTAAAGACCTTAGGTTCCACAGCAGCTCTTTCAGCCACCAGCTTAACGTCACAGCCGCTCACTGCTTGTTTGGCGCGTTGTAGGATGACAACCACATCAAATGCCGAGCAACCCCCGGTTCCTGCCAGAATAAGCTCCATCGGCCTTGCAGCACTATTTTGACCACCGGCATCTGGTGGCCCATCCATCATGAGGCGATGACCACTCCCGGTTTCTGCTGAAAAAGCCATGCCATCAGTGCCCATCCAAGAAACTGTGCATTCCATATTAGTGACCCTTAACTTATTAAATTAATCAATATTATCAAGAGTTTATCAATTTTTTTAACAAAGAGCTTGCGTCTAAAAAGGATAAAAATGGATTTCAGTCAATTTTCTTGCATTGCACCATATTTCTATATACAATAAGTTCATTGGTCACCAGTCTTATATAAGAGATGGGTGCTCCTCCTAGTGTCTCCTCCACTTAAACATAAGTGGATTCCAACCCAGGACTCGTTCCTGGGTTTTTTTTAGGATATAATTCAAGGCTTTACTGAATTACCGACTAGTCAGCGGTAATTGTTGTACTGATGAAGTTGCCGAATCTGCGAGCCTGCAAATATAAGCAGGGCCAAGGGAGAAGTAGTTTTATCGGAGTATTTTTGACTATAACAATTTGAGAAATCATGAAAACTTTTTCTGCAAAATCCCATGAGGTAGTGCATGAATGGTTCGTGATTGACGCTACGGACAAAGTCCTCGGTCGTGTCGCCAGTGAAGTGGCACTCCGTCTACGCGGCAAGCACAAGCCTGAATACACCCCACACGTTGATACCGGCGACTTCATTGTTGTCATCAACTCTTCTAAGCTGCGTGTTACAGGCACAAAAGGCTTGAACAAAATTTATTACCGTCACAGCGGATACCCAGGTGGTATTAGCTCGACTAACTTTGACAAGATGCAAGATCGTTTTCCAGGTCGCGCCTTAGAGAAGGCTGTGAAGGGTATGTTGCCAAAAGGCCCACTCGGCTATGCCATGATCAAGAAATTGAAAGTCTATGGCGATGCCAGTCACCCGCATGCGGCTCAACAGCCCAAAGCGTTAGAGATTTAAGGAAACCACATGGCTATTAATTACGGAAATTGGAATTACGGTACGGGTCGTCGCAAGAGTTCTGTGGCACGCGTATTTATTAAATCTGGCAAAGGTGAAATTATCGTTAACGGTAAGCCTATCGATGCCTATTTTGCGCGTGAAACATCCCGCATGATTGCTCGTCAGCCTTTGGCCCTCACAGCACATCTCACAACCTTTGATATCAAAGTGAACGTGAGTGGTGGCGGTGAAACTGGTCAAGCGGGTGCAGTGCGTCACGGTGTGACTCGTGCATTGATTGATTATGACAACGCGTTGAAGCCAGCTTTGTCTAAAGCAGGTTTGGTGACTCGCGATGCTCGTGAAGTAGAGCGTAAGAAGGTTGGTCTGCACGGCGCGCGTCGTCGTAAGCAGTTCAGTAAGCGCTAATTTCTTTCAGTCGCATCAATTTGATGAAAGGGTCGCGCAAGCGGCCCTTTTTGTTTCTACAATCTGGGTATTAGCAGTAAAGTCTATCAGTCGGTATTTTGGAGAATGACATGATTAAGGTTGGCATCGTAGGTGGAACGGGATATACCGGCGTGGAGTTGTTACGTCTTTTGGCGCAGCATCCAGACGTCAAGATTGTTGCTATTACTTCGCGCACAGAAGCGGGCTTGCCAGTAGCAGAACTATTTCCGTCGTTACGGGGTCATATTGATCTGAAGTTTTCTACTCCCAATGATGCCAAGCTGACAGAATGTGATGCGGTGTTCTTTGCAACACCGCATGGCGTTGCTATGGCTCAAGCAAAAGAATTATTAGCCGCTGGAGTAAAGGTCTTAGATCTTGCAGCAGATTTCCGTTTAAAAGATGTCAAAGAATTTGCCAAATGGTATGGCATGGAGCATGGCTGCCCAGAAATTTTGGCTCAAGCTGTTTATGGTTTGCCAGAAATTAATCGTGAGGCGATTAAAAAAGCGCAGATCGTTGGCTTAGCAGGTTGCTACCCTACTTCTGTCCAGCTCGGTTTAGCTCCCTTGCTTTCACCAGCATCGACTGGTGGTAAGCAGCTGATCGATGGAAATCATATTATTTCTGATTCAAAGTCTGGCACCTCAGGTGCAGGACGTAAGGCAGAAATCGGCACCTTATTGTCAGAAGCAAGCGATAACTTTAAGGCCTATAGCGTGAAAGGCCATCGCCATCTCCCAGAAATCGTACAAGGTTTAAAGGCGATTGCAGGACATGATCAGATTGGCCTTACCTTTGTGCCGCATTTGACGCCGATGGTACGGGGTATTCATTCGACCTTGTATGTTCGCTTGACTGAGGCAGGTATGGACGTGGATTACCAAAAGCTCTATGAAACCTTCTATCAGGATGAGCCATTTGTTGATGTCATGCCTGCTGGTAGCCATCCCGAGACGCGCTCGGTAAGGGGAAGTAATGGTCTGCGAATAGCCATTCACCGCCCTGGCAATGGGGATACTTTGGTCATTTTGGTAGTTGAGGACAACCTAGTGAAGGGGGCCTCTGGCCAAGGTGTGCAGTGCATGAATTTAATGTTTGGGCTGCCTGAGACCACTGGGCTTACTCAGATTGCTTTATCTCCTTAGAAAGACCCCTCAAGCACACTTAGTATTAAAAGCCTAAAATGAATTATCGTCTTTTGACTTAGGAGCAGACCATGACCCAATTAGCCACCCAAGAAACTACGCCAGCCGTTCAAGATTTTGCTGAGCCACCTACACCATTGGTGTTCACGGATAGCGCTGCTGCTAAAGTCGCTGACTTAATCGCAGAGGAAGGCAATCCCGAACTCAAGTTGCGCGTATTCGTGCAAGGCGGCGGTTGCTCTGGTTTCCAATACGGATTTACTTTTGATGATGCTGTGAATGAAGATGACACCCTCTTTGAAAAGAATGGTGTGACCTTGTTGGTAGACTCCATGAGCTTCCAATATTTAGTTGGCGCTGAGATTGATTACAAAGAAGATATCAACGGATCACAGTTTGTGATTAAGAATCCAAACGCTAGTTCTAGTTGCGGTTGCGGATCTTCTTTTTCTGCATAAAGAAGTAGTTTAGAAGCAGCTTCAATTTCATTAAGCAGGGTAGCAAGCGCCTAGAATTCTCAGGCCCTTCGCACCCGTTACGGCCGGCAAATTTGCTGGCCGTTTTTCTTGGTGGGCCCAGGCTAGCCAAGCAAAAGCAAGTGCTTCCACCAACTGGGGGTCGATGCCTAAAGCTTCACTCGTCACAATCTCTAAGGTATTGTTAAAAAGGGTATGTGACTCGGCTTTCAATTCACGCATCAGCGCACCATTGCACGCTCCACCGCCACAAACAATCAGAGTTTGCGTCTGTGGCGCATGGCGCTCTAGTGCTTGTAATGCGCAATGCACAGTGAGATGTAAGAGGCTAGCCTGAATGTCTTCTGCATGAATATTGTCAGAGCCAACCTGTTGCTGCAACCAGTTCAAATGAAAGTCATCGCGACCTGTACTTTTAGGTGGCGCTTTACTAAAGAAGGGATCCGCTAACATTCTTGTTAGCAAGCCTTTATCCACTTGCCCTTGAGATGCCCACTTACCATCCTCATCAAATGCATGCCCTTGTTGTTCTGCAATCCAAGCATCCATCAACATATTTCCTGGGCCACAATCAAACCCTCTTACTTCGCCATCATTGGGAAGTAGTGTGAGATTGGCAATACCACCTACATTCAAGACAGCAATATTTTTGTTACAGCCAAAGAGTTGCGCATGAAAGGCCGGCACGAGAGGTGCGCCATGGCCACCTGCCGCCAGATCACGACTTCTAAAATCTGCAATCACGTCAATGTCGGTGAGTTCAGCGAGTAAGGCGGGATTGAGGGTTTGGTGGGTATAGGCAAGCTGATTTGGAAGTTCAGCCTGGTGGCGAATCGTTTGGCCATGTGCCCCAATAGCGCAAATATCACTAGGCTTGAGTTTGGACTGAGTAAGCAACTGCTGAACTGTCTCTGCGTAAGCGATGGCAAGCATATTGGCCGCTTGGTTTTCAAGATGAATCTCATTGTGGCCGGGTGTTTGAAGATCTAGTAGGGCTGTGCGCAGCTCAGGCGCAAAAGGCGAACTGATCGACCCTAATAGGGTGGTGCCCCCATTCGGATCCAGCTTTGTCAGCACGGCATCTATTCCATCCAAGCTGGTGCCGGACATCAGGCCAATATAGAGAGAATGGGGCTTATTCATCAGGTTCTGGGTTTGTTTCTCAGGAATGCGACAATTATGCTTTAGCAATTTAAATACTAATTTAACCGACTCAGATAATCTACTTCGCATGACGGCTAAACCAGAACAAAAATATCCACTTACACCCGCAGTGTTTGAGGCCCTTGAAGTCACTAAACGGGGCTGTGATGAGCTATTGCTTGAGGCTGATTGGCTTGCAAAGCTAGCCAAAAGCAGTGCCACGGGCATTCCATTGCGGATTAAGTTAGGTTTAGATCCCACCGCACCAGATATTCATTTGGGCCATACCGTGGTTCTGAATAAGCTGCGCCAGCTCCAAGATTTGGGTCATACCGTGATTTTCTTGATTGGTGATTTCACCAGCATGATTGGAGATCCTTCCGGAAGAAACGCCACACGCCCTCCCTTAACTGCCGAGGACATTGCTATTAATGCGCAAACTTACTATCGCCAAGCAAGTATGGTGCTAGATCCTGCTAAAACAGAAGTGCGTTACAACAGTGAGTGGTGTGACCCCTTAGGTGCGCGCGGCATGATTCAGTTGGCCGCTAAATACACGGTTGCGCAAATGCTAGAGCGTGATGATTTTACAAAGCGTTATCGCAGTGGCGTACCAATCTCTGTGCATGAGTTTTTATATCCGCTCATGCAAGGTTATGACTCCGTTGCTCTCAAGAGTGATCTTGAGCTAGGTGGTACAGATCAAAAATTTAATCTTTTAGTAGGCCGTGAGCTGCAACGCGAGTATGGTCAAGAGCCTCAATGTATTTTGACCATGCCTCTATTGGTAGGCCTGGATGGCGTTGAGAAGATGAGTAAGTCCAAGGGCAATTACATTGGCATCAGTGAGCCAGCTAGTGAGATGTTTGGCAAACTCATGAGTATTTCTGATGCACTCATGTGGGACTACTTCACCTTACTCTCCTTCCGCCCTATGGCTGAAATTGATCTCATGAAACAAGAAGTTGCTGCTGGCCGTAATCCGCGGGATTGCAAAGTCATGCTCGGTCAAGAAATTGTGGCACGCTTTCATTCGGAAGCTGCTGCTGATAAAGCATTAGAAGACTTTAATCATCGCGCTAAAGGGGGCATTCCAGATGATGTTCCTGAAGTGGCCTTAGAGGGCGCGCCTATGGGCATTGCAAATTTCCTGAAGGCTGCAGGTCTTACTACGTCGACCTCTGAAGCCAATCGTAATGTTGACCAAAATGGTGTGAAGATCGATGGTGTCACGATCAACGACAAAACATACAAGGTAGAGGTGGGCACTTATGTAGTGCAGGTAGGGAAGCGCCGCTTTGCTAAGGTAACGCTGACTTAAGCGCTATGTAGAAATTAGCCTTCTAGGCTAGTAGATCCTTGAGGGGGAGTTAGTCCAAAGTGCTCATAGGCTTGTCGTGTTGCGACTCGACCACGGGAGGTGCGTTGTAGGTAGCCTTGCTGAATTAAATAAGGCTCTAAGACATCTTCAATCGTATCGCGCTCCTCACCAATAGCAGCAGCTAGGTTATCAATGCCAACGGGGCCACCATCAAATTTATGCAAAATAGCTTCCAATAATTTACGGTCCATCACATCAAATCCGCTCGGATCAACATCGAGCATCTTCAGGGCAAGATCAGCGATGTCTTTGGTAATCACACCAGTACCTTTAACTTCCGCATAATCACGCACACGACGCAGTAAGCGGTTGGCAATCCGTGGCGTACCTCGGGCTCGCTTCGCAATTTCTACTGAGCCTGCAGGATCAATCTTGGCCTTGAGAAGATTGGCAGAGCGATCAATAATTTTAGTCAGTTCTTCCGTGGTGTAAAACTCCAGTCTGGCGACAATACCAAAGCGATCGCGCAATGGATTGGTGAGCATGCCAGCACGGGTGGTAGCACCAATTAAGGTGAAGGGTTTGAGGTCAATCTTGACGCTCCGCGCTGCAGGACCTTCACCGATCATGATGTCTAGGCTGTAGTCTTCTAAAGCGGGATACAAAATTTCTTCGACGATGGGTGAGAGGCGATGGATCTCATCAATAAAGAGAACATCGTTTTCATCTAAATTGGTTAATAGGGCAGCGAGATCGCCTGGCCTATCCAAAACGGGGCCGCTGGTTTGTCGGAGATTTACGCCTAACTCACGCGCAATAATATGCGCCAAGGTTGTTTTTCCGAGTCCAGGGGGCCCAAAGAGCAACACATGATCTAGCGCTTCTTGCCTTGCTCTAGTGGCGCTGATAAAAATCTCTAATTGGGCGCGTGCTTTTGTTTGGCCAACATACTCATCGAGCTGTTTTGGGCGTAAGGCTCTTTCAAAAACAGCTTCTGAATTTCCAGCTGCCCCACTGACGATACGATCAGATCCGCCCTCAGGAAGATCCTCTGGAATCGCGCTTAAGTCTTCAGTGTGTATGGCCATGCTGCAAGTGTAGTGCTTATTATTGACGACTTCGATTTAAGACTTAGAGAGGTATTTCAAACCCATTCGTATGCCATCTGAAACAGTGCTGTCAGCGGGTACATGTTTTAGTGCCAGATGTGCTTCTTTCTCTGAATATCCCAGAGCGAGTAATGCTTGCAGAATTTCACTACTGGCTTCAATAACTTGAGGTTTACCCGAGACAATACCCAAATCCGGTGCTAACTTTCCTTTGAGTTCCAGGCAAAGACGTTCTGCAGTCTTTTTACCAATACCTGGAACTTGAGTGAGTCGCCCTGATTCTTGCAGGGCAATAGCCTGGGCTAATTCATTGACACTCATACCAGAAAGTACTGCTAGCGCAGTACGTGAACCTACCCCGCTAATTTTGATTAATGCTCTAAATGCTTCGCGCTCGGTTTCAGTAGCAAAGCCAAAGAGTTGTTGCGCATCTTCGCGCACCTGGAAGTGCGTCAGAAGCGTAATTTTTTGATTCACTTCTGGCAATTGATACAAGGTACTCATTGGCACATCAATTTCATAACCTACGCCTTGGCAATCGACCAAAAGACGAGGAGGGTGAACTGAAACGAGAATTCCTTGGATGCGACCGATCATATGGAGATATTAACCTGTGATGTCTTTACTTGCTGCGTTTCTTAGGGGCTAGTGCCGCAGTCATGGCCTGCGGAAGTTGGGCATGATGGGCTGCGCAGATAGCGACGCCTAAAGCATCTGATGCATCGGTTCCCGGCGCACGGCTCAAGCGCAACAAGCGCTTCACCATTTCTTGTACTTGCGGCTTAGCTGCGCGACCTGTACCTACGATCGATTGCTTGACTCTTAAGGCGCTATATTCAGCGACAGAAAGTTTTTCAGACACTAAGGCAGCAATCACTGCGCCCCGAGCTTGACCTAGCATCAGCGTAGAGCGTGGATTCACGTTCAAAAATACCTCTTCAATGGCAGCAGCCTCAGGACGATAGGTCTCTAAAACCTCTTTAATACCTGCGTATAGAGCACCCAGTCTTTCGGGTAAGCCAATGGCAGGATCGCCACTCTCAATCGTTCCAGAGGCCACATAAGTCAGTTTCTGGCCATCTACATCAATGACACCAAAACCTGTCACGCGAAGACCTGGGTCGATTCCTATCCAGCGCATACTTTTATTTTTTTCTAGCGGTTAAGATTAATGGCGGAAGTGGCGGATGCCGGTAAAGATCATGGCAATACCATGTTCATTAGCAGCTGCAATGATTTCGTCATCACGCATACTGCCACCGGGTTGAATAGCGCAGCTTGCACCACCATTGACTACTACGTCTAGGCCATCCCGAAATGGGAAAAAGGCATCGCTAGCCACTGCAGAGCCCTGAAGGCTGAGGCCAGCATTGTCTGCTTTGATGCTAGCCATCCTTGCAGAATCTACACGACTCATTTGACCAGCGCCAATTCCTAAAGTCATGCCGTTTGCACAATAGACAATAGCATTAGATTTCACAAACTTCGCAACACGCCAGGCAAACATCATGTCATGCATTTCACTCGGAGTTGGTAATCGCTTGCTCACCACCCGCATGTCATTTTCAAGAACGTTCTTGGCATCAGGAGATTGAACTAGTAAGCCACCCCCCACGCGTTTAAAGTCAAAAGTATTAAATGCAGTACCGAGAGGGATTTCTAAAAGCCGAACATTTTGTTTGGCAGCAAAGATTGCTTTTGCTTCGGCAGTAAAGCTAGGCGCAATCAATACTTCCACGAATTGCTTAGAAATCGCTTCTGCAGATGCACCATCACATGGAATGTTGAAGGCAATGATTCCGCCAAAGGCAGAACTAGGGTCCGTCTTAAATGCCTTTTCATAGGCTTCGAGTGCAGTAGCGCCTACCGCTACACCACATGGATTAGCATGCTTGATGATGACGCAGGCTGCGGCACCACCAGCATTGTCACTAAAGCTCTTAACGCACTCCCAGGCAGAATCGGCATCAGCAATATTGTTGTAAGAGAGTTCCTTACCTTGCAGCTGGCGATAGTTTGCTAAGGCGCCTTCTACTACTTGAATATCTTTATAAAAAGCAGCGGATTGGTGTGGATTTTCGCCATAACGCATCTCTTGTACTTTTTCAAAGGCAAGATGCAGTACTTCTGGATAGGCAGAACGCTTCTTGTGGTCAAGGTCCTCCCCTAATGCAGATAAGTAATTAGCAATTGCACCGTCGTATTGGGCAGTATGAGCGAACACTTTTTTGGCTAGACCTAAGTTGGTCTTATAAGAAACTACATTCTTGTTGGCTTTCATCTCCTCAAGCACCGGCGCGTAATCTTCTGGCGAGATGAGTACAGTGACATCTTGATGGTTCTTAGCGGCAGCACGCAACATGGCTGGACCACCAATATCAATATTCTCAACTGCATCTTCAAATGAACAATCTGCTTTGGCTACCGTCTCATTAAATGGATAGAGATTGATCACCAGCATATCGATCGTATCGATGCCATACGCTTTAAGCGCAGCCATATGCTCAGGAACATCTCTACGTGCTAGTAAGCCACCATGAACCATCGGATGCAAAGTTTTGACACGGCCATCCAGCATCTCGGGGAACTTGGTGAGTGAAGAAACTTCTACTACTGGCAGATTGTTTTCAGCTAAGAGTTTTGCGGTGCCGCCAGTAGAGATCAGCTTAATGCCTTGCTCATGGAGTGCTTTGGCAAATGGTACGATGCCATTTTTATCGGAGACGGAAAGGAGGGCGGTGCGGATCATAGTGAGCGATAGTTTGAGATAAATCAGTAATGGGGATGTAGGCTGTGGGCTGTGGAATTTGGGCTAAATTACTTCAACAGCTGATGTTCAACAAGTTTTTTATGCAGTGTATTGCGATTGATGCCGAGATACTGGGCTGCCAAGGATTGATTCTGCTTAGCGTGTTGCATCACCAAATCCAACATCGGCTTTTCTACAACAGCCAATACCATTTGATACAAGTCTGATGGGGGTGTTCCTTTGAGATCTTCTAAATACTGTTGCAGTTGGGTCTCAATACATTCGGTAATAGGGTGCTTATTGGTCATGGATCAATGAAAAAAGAGAAATAAGAAAAAAGAAAATAAAACTATATGTTCAGTATAAAAAATAGAGTATCAAGCTGCCTCTAAAAATAACAAACGATCAGAATGGGATTTCATTTCATCAAAAAAATCATTCACCATCTGTAATTGTGTCTTGCAATCATCAGCAGTATTCATTCTTTGACGAAAGGCATGCGAATCTCGTAAGCCCTTGCAGTACCAACCAATATGTTTGCGCGCTGTACGTAGTCCTACGTACTCACCATAAAATTCGTAATGGTCAATCAGGTGCGCATTCATAATCCCTTGAATTTCATCTACTTCGGGCGTTGGTAGTTTGTCACCCGTATTGAGAAAATAATCAATTTCACGAAAAATCCAAGGACGTCCTTGGGCTGCACGACCAATCATGATGGCATCTGCCCCGGTTTCTTTTAGAACAAAAGCTGCTTTTTCTGGAGAGGCGATATCGCCATTTGCAACTACTGGAATGGATACGCTGTTTTTGACGGCTGTAATCGTTTCGTATTCCGCTTCTCCGTGATACAGGTCTGCTCTAGTTCGACCATGCACTGTCAGCATGGAGATGCCGGATTTTTCTGCAACTTGCGCTACTGCAATTGCATTTTTATTTTCACGATCCCAGCCTGTCCGAATTTTTAAGGTCACGGGCACGGCATCTGGACCAATCCCAACTGCTTGCACGACTGCCTCAAGAATTTTTTGTACGAGGGGTTCATCTCTTAAAAGTGCAGAGCCGGCAGCAACATTACATACCTTCTTTGCGGGGCAACCCATATTGATGTCGATAATTTGCGCACCATTGGCCACATTGAGTTTGGCTGCGGCAGCCATCATTTGCGGATCAGCGCCAGCAATTTGAACGGCGATAGGATTAAATTCTCCTTCATGATTAGCGCGGCGCTGGGTCTTCTCGCTTTTCCAAAGTAGGGCATTGGATGCAATCATTTCTGACACTGCATACCCAGCCCCTAGCCGTTTGCAAAGCTGCCGAAATGGACGATCAGTGACCCCAGCCATCGGGGCAACAAATAGTCTATTTGCGAGAAGGTGCGGGCCAATCTTCATTCGTATTGTGTTTGTCTGAATTTGGTTTTAGTGTCGAGGAAGGCTGACACTTTAGCACAATTACGGCCTAATCTGCCTAAAAAATAGGCAGATTATGAGATTTCAATCCGGTAATTGCCTTTAATGCCTAGCGAGCGTTTGAGCCTATTGGCGACGCCCAAACATCATCTGCCGTGCTAAGGCTGTTTTGACTGAGGGAAGCCACTGGAGGGCGGATAAAGCCAGTCCACGGGCAATCACAACAGGTACGAGATCCGAGGTAAAGATTCTGGCCATAAAGTCAGTCAGACCGATAGTGGCTGTGCGGTCTACCTTACGGCTTTGGGCATAATTTTCCAGGGTGGCCGTAATAGCCACCGGTGTTTTTTCATCGGCTGGCTTAGAGAACAGTGCACTGAGTTTTTCAGACAAAAGATAGGCATCTCTTAAGCCAAGATTGAGACCCTGTCCAGCAACCGGATGCAGGGTCTGTGCAGCATTGCCAATCCAGACCTCATTACCTTGAGTAATTTCTTTGCGATAGTTCAGACCTAGTTCATACAGCCGACGATCTCGTATTGTTAAGAATTGCCCAATGCGTGAACCAAATTCCGCTTGGAGACTCTTTAAGAACTCCGCATCATTTAATGCGAGGCGATGCTGAGAAGATTGCGGGGTGCCGCACCACACGAGATTCAAAATGTTGGGGCCAAAGTGACTTGGCAAAACAGCGAGAGGACCTTCGGAGGTAAAGCGCTCCCATGCTTGATGTGGAGTAGCATTTTCTACTTCAACTACGCCTACTAGTGCTGACTGTTCGTAGTCACGCCCAGACTCTACCCAATCCTGAGTTTTAAACAAGCCACCTTCTGCATGGACGATACAACCCGCTTCGATGTCGCTCATATCTGCATCTGTATCTATATCTTTATTTATGTCAACATGCCGCCAAATAAAATGCGGGCTACGAGCCTGAATCTTTCTTAAAGCTTGACGTAGTGTGAGATGAATATCTCGGTAACGCACAATATGACCCAGGGCATCTTGTTTAAGCTCTTCACGTGTCATCAGTGCTCGACCAAATCGACCTACTTGGGAGACGTGTACGCGATGAATATCAGCGCACTCATTTGGCCATGCATCGATAGTGTCAAGCAACAGTTTGCTGCCGTGCGATAGGGCGACACCTCTACTATCCCCCGCGACTAAATCATGATCGTTTTCTGGATTGCGATCTAGCAATGCAATCTTAGCGTCAGGAAATTTTTGCAAGCACCATGCTGTACAGGCTAGGCCAACTGGCCCACCGCCTTGAATCAGAATATCGTAGTGCTTGAGCTTCATCGTTAGTGCTGCTTCATGAGTGCTTCGATTTCATCAGGATTGACAGGCACTCCACGAGAAATTAATTCACATCCGGCATCATTGACTACGGCATCATCTTCTATTCGAATACCGATATTCCAAAAAGATGGATCGATATCATCGGCAGGGCGAATATATAAACCAGGCTCGATAGTTAATGCCATGCCAGGTTTTAAGAGGCGCCAAGGTTTTTCTGCGGAAGTATTTTTTTCAAGTTGGAGTGGCTCGCGATAGGAGCCCACATCATGGACATCCATACCCAACCAATGGGAGGTACGGTGCATATAAAAACGACGATAGGCTGCAGTCTCAACCGCATTATCAAGTGAGCCAAGCTCGGATAGCTTTAATAATTTCTCATCAAGTAGACCTTGAGTTAATACTTTCAGGGCTGCTTCATGGGGCTGCATAAAGGTATTGCCGGGTTTAGTAGCAGCGATGGCTGCTTCCTGTGCGGCTAATGTAATGTCATAGAGAGCACGCTGCGGACTGGAAAATCTCCCATTGACTGGAAAGGTGCGCGTAATGTCTGAGGCATAGCTATCGAATTCACAGCCTGCATCAATAAGGCAAAGTTCACCGCTTCGCAGTTCAGTAGAGCCGGCACGATAGTGCAGAATGCAGGCATTTTCACCACCAGCAACAATACTGTTGTATGCAACACTTTGTGCGCCACTATGTCGAAACTCATGCAGTAGTTCCGCTTCCAAATGGTACTCACGTAAGCCTGGTTTACAAGTTTGCATTGCACGAATGTGAGCACGCGCAGAAATGGTTGCGGCACGGCGCATGATATCGAGCTCATGGGCATCTTTAAAAAGGCGCATCTCATGAATCAAGGCTTCAAGGTCATGAAATTCAGAAGGGGGATTTACGCCAGACCGGGCTTGTTGACGCACTTGTTTCATCCATTGACGCAGACGACGATCCGATTCAGCATTTTCTGAGAGGCGGACATAAACAGCATCTTGATCGGCTAGAAGTATGCTGAGTTTTTGATCAAGCTCTAAATTACTATGTGCATACTCCAGACCAAGTACTTCAGGAGCCGCTTCAGGCCCTAGACGAATTCCATCCCAAATCTCGCGCTCAGTATCTTTGGGTCTACAAAAGAGATAGGACTCTAGTGTCGGATTTGTACTGCTTCCAGCAATATGGAGAACTAAAGTTGCACCTGGCTCTTCAAAGCCAGTCAGATAGAAAAAATCACTGTCATGGCGATAGGGAAATTCACTATCGCGGTTACGCGCACTTTCGGGGGCGGTAGTGAGGATGGCAATGCCACCACCTGTTTTGGCGCAAATCTGTTTGGCTAATTCCATCCGGCGATTTTGGTAGATATTTGTTTTATTCATTAACTGCATTCAGTTCTCGTAACCGTTGTGGCGTACCTACATCGTGCCACGGACCTGTATATTTTTCACCGGATACCCTATTTTTGCTGATTGCCTCCCTGAGCAGGGGCGCCAGCTTGGCAGGAATGCCTATTTCTAGATCTTTAAATAGGTCACGGTGGTAAAGGCCAATCCCTGAAAATGTCAGCCTTTCTGCTCCTTCTGTTGGGGTGTCTGACACTTGATGATCTGCCAGATAGAAGTCTCCTTCAAGATGTTGGGCTGGATTTGGGACCATCACTAAATGCGCTAAGGGCTGCTTTGGGAGCTTACGCAGTTGTTCTAGTTGATTGACCAGCCGCCTAATCGGAAAGTCAGGACAAAAGATGTCACCATTCATCACGAGAAAATAGTCGGATGGATTGAGTAATGGCAAAGCTTGACGAATGCCCCCGGCAGTTTCTAGAGCATGTATTTCTGGGGAATAGGAGATCTTGAGGCCAAACTGATTTCCATTACCTAAGGCATCCTCTATCTTCTGACCTAGCCATGCATGGTTGATCACTACCTGCCCAATACCTGCTTGACTTAAAGCATTGAGATGCCAAGCCAGTAGAGATTGATTCTTGATTTCAAGTAGTGGTTTTGGTGTGTCATCCGTTAAGGGGCGCATACGCTCACCCCGACCTGCTGCAAGCAGAAGGCAGGAAATGGCATTCATATTATTTGACATAGCGACTCACTCAGCTTTTATCATGCGCGTTGACTCTAGAATACGCGCCAAGGGTTTTAATTCAATATAGCGGTTAGCTGTTGCAATGGAATATTCTAGAACTAGAGGAATATCTTTGAGATAAGATTCTTTGCCATCACGATGAAACAGCCTCGAAAATATGCCCAAGACTTTGAGGTGGCGCTGTAAGCCCATCCATTCAAAGTCACGATAAAACTGACCAAAATCATCTGGCATTGGTAACCCAGTTTGACGGCCCTTTTCCCAAAATTTAATCAGCCAATCAATCACACGATCTTCAGGCCAAGCAATGTAAGCATCACGCCATAAAGAGGCAGCATCATAAGTAATAGGACCATAAACCGCATCCTGAAAATCAATGACCCCCGGATTATTTTTTTCAGTCACCATCAAATTGCGTGAATGAAAATCGCGATGAACGTAGACTTTTGCTTGGGCTAAGTTATTTTGAATAATGAGTGCGAATGCCTGCTTCATTTGTGACACTTGAATTGCTGTTAATTCTTTTTGGAGATACTGTTTTAAATACCACTCAGGAAATAGATCCAATTCGCGCTGTAGAAGTGCCTCATCATAGTTTGGTAATACATTCGGTTTACTAGCCAATTGCATTTGCACTAATGCCCGTGTTGCATCTTGATACAGCACCTCAGCACTCTCAGCATTTAACTGATCTAGGTATGTTTTGTCACCTAGATCGTTTAGCAAAAGAAAGCCCTCAGCAAGATTTTTTTCTAAGATGTGGGGCACATTTAATCCAGCCTCTGCGAGCAATAAATCCACCTTTAAAAAGGCATCTAAAGGTTCGTATTGGGGTGGGGCATCCATCACAATTAAGGTTCCAAAATCTGGGTTTTGGGACGCAATTCGAAAATACCGCCGGAAGCTGGCATCCGCCGATGCTGCTGCCAATGTGGAAAGATCTAATTGCCAGCTAGGCTGAAGGCCTTTTAGCCAGTTACGAAGGGTATTTAAGCGGGAGTCGGTCATGGTCGATTCGTATAATAAGACGGGTCTGGATCTATGAGTCATTATCGCCGTCGCGCCGGCTTTTGCGCCCCTCTTTTTTTAGCTGCCACCCTCCGCATTATGTCGGGGGTTGCATTGTCACAATTTGCTCACTTTAGTGCTGCTCAGGCACCTGTTCCCCTTGCCCCATCAGCGCAGTCTTTAAGCAACTCTGCAAACACCGTTTTGATACCAGATCGTGGCGGCGTTACCGTTCTGAAATTGGATGACCAGTTGCGTGTTGGCACACCCATCAATGACAGTAAAGCTTTGACCTTTACCTCGAGTGACTCTATTGACGGCATTGTTGATCGTGAAATGCGCTTAAAAGGGCGCGCACAAATTCGGCGTAACGGGGCAGTGATGAAGGCCGATGAAATTAAATACGATCCTGATACGGATGTAGCAAACTTAATTGGTAATGCAGAACTATCAAAAGGTAATGCTACATTCAAAGGGCCAAAAGCACGCTTTAAAGTCGATGCGCGTGAAGGTGAGATGGAGTTACCCAACTATGAGCTGCGAGACAATCGCGCAAGTGGTAATGCAAAAAAACTCACCATTCAAACGGCAGATGTATTCGTATTTGATAAAGCGACCTACACAACCTGTACCCCTCAAAATTTAGATTGGTATTTCACAGCAGATACACTCGAAATTGATAACGAGCAAAAAGAAATGGTCGGTACGCATGGGGTAATGCGCTTCTTTGATGTACCAATTGCTTACGTCCCTTATTTCACAGCCCCTACTAACAATCAACGCCGCTCAGGAATTTTGGCACCGGTTGCTGGCTATAGTTCCAGAAATGGTATAGATGTCACTCAGCCGTATTACGCCAACATTGCCCCTAATCGAGATCTCTTGTTATTACCCCGAGTGATGGGACAGCGTGGTGTTCAATTGGGTGCTAGGTATCAATTTTTGGATCAGCAGTATGCTGGTTCTTTAGGTGGTGATTATCTTCCTTATGATCGCAAAACGGGCACAGACCGCTGGCGCTACGATTGGCAACAGAGGCAAAACTTTAGTGGTGCTTTATTGGGGTTGGGCGGCATTCCAATTGCTGGCGCCTGGACGGGTTTTGCCAACGTGGCTCGTGTCTCGGACAATCTTTACCCCACAGACTTTTCTCAAACTATTGCTGGTGCGGTCACTAATCAGTTTCGCCAAGAGGTTGGAACTACTAAGGGGTTGACGGGCAGTCTGAGTAATTGGAATGTATCGGCAAGAGCATTAACGTTCCAAACTTTACAGCCTGATCCTACCGTCACAGTCCAATCGCCTTACAACGTGCTTCCAAATGTGCTTGCAAGCTACAGTAATCGTTTAACGCCTACTGTATCGGATGCTTCAGGAAAGTATTTAACCTTGCCTTCTGGACCGGTGACAACCTTTTCAACGGACTTTACGAGGTTTTCATATAACGTCAATGGGAATTTGGCAGCAGCACCAGCAGGATATTTATATAGCCAAGCTGATCGAACTGTGATTAAAGGAGCGATGTCTTTGCCTCAGATTACTCCAGGCTATTACATTACCCCTAAGGTAAGCTTCCAGTCCAATACCTATGCTGCTACAGCAGCGGTGACTAGTAATAACCCATTGGGTGCCGCCCCTCCCGTTCAAGGATTTACTATTCCTACATTTAGCTTAGATTCAGGTCTTGCGTTTGAGAGAGAGGCGGCGGAGTTAAAAGGTTTTTATGGGCGCGATATGTTGTTGACAATTGAGCCTAGAGCTTTTTATGTTTATACCCCTTATCAAAATCAAACAAATACCCCGGTATTCGACACGGCATATGGTGGATTTGGTGTGACGCAAATTTTTGCTGAAAATGACTTTGTTGGGAATGATCGTATTGCTGATAACAATAAGCTGACTATGGGCATAACTAGTCGAATGATTGAGGCTAGTTCGGGTGCCGAGCGTGCAATAGTAACTCTTGCCCAGAAGCAGGACTTTACAGGACAAAAAGTTACCTTGGGAGCAACAAACACAAATCCTACTACTTACTCTGATACCTTAGGCTCTGCCTCAGTTCGCTTGCTGGGCAACTTCAGTGCAGACATGTTTGGACAATACAACACACAACTAAACAGATTAATGCAAACTACAGTGGGTGGTAGTTGGCGCCCTACCCCAGGTAGAAGTTTAAATTTCGGGTATCGAAATGTTTTTGGCTTAACCAATCAGCTCACTCCAATCTCTACTGCAAAAACAACAACCGATCAGTACAACCTCTCAGGGCAATGGCCCCTGACGCGTGAAGTATCTGTTTTAGGGCGTTGGGGCTATGACGCCTTAACTACCAGAACTCTGAATACTTTAGTGGCCCTAGAGTGGATGCGCGACTGCTGGACTTTGCGAGGAGCTTACTCTCAGGTACTCAATACCTCTCAAATAACTACCACTCAGGTGCTATTCCAAATAGAATTTAGGGGTTTTGGTAGCGCTGGCAGTAATCCAGTTGATATCATGAAGTTTAATGTACCTGGATATATGCCCACCTCTAAGCCTATACCGCCCTCCATATATGAGAACTATCAATAATGCGTAGCCCATCATTTAAGCAAGCTCTTGCCACCTCTCTGTTCATAGGAGCTTCTCTATATTCGCATATTGCTTTTTCGCAAGGTAGCGTAAAACCTTCAGTAGTAGTCGAAACTAAAATTCGTAATATTGATGGTGTTGCTGCAGTAGTCAATACCGGCTTCGTAACTCGTAAAGAAATTGATGATCGTGTTGCCGCATTACAAAAACAGGGAGGCAAGCTTCCTGATCCTGCTACCTTACGTAAAACGGTGTTGGAGCGTTTGATTATTGAAAAAATTCAAATGCAAAATGCACAACAAGATGGCGTTACTGTGAGCAATAGCGAGTTAGATAAAATTATTAATGACATAGCCGCAAAAAATAAACTGACTCTGGCCGAGCTAAAAGTAAAAATTGCAGCAACTGAAGGAAGTTATCAGCGTTATCGAGATTTATTACGTGAAGATATCATTATTAGCCGTTATCGTGAGCGCGAGGTTGAGGGTAAAATTAAAATATCTGATGCTGAAGTTGATAATTTTATTACCGACCGAAACCGTGAAGCCGCTAGTGTAGGTACTAGTGCTAGTGCAGCTCGCTCTACACCCGCAGCAAAAGGTGCCCCAGAAGAAATCGATGTGGCACAAATTTTTATTCCGGTTGAAGCCAGTGCAGGTCCTGGTGCACAAGCAGAGGGAAAGAAAAAAGCAGATGCACTGTTGCGTGAAGCCAAAGGCGATGTGGATTTCTTGCAATTAGGCGCTATGGCTGCCAAAGAGAACCCAAAGATTAAATTTCAAGCCCTAGGCTATCGCACCCCTGATCGTCTGCCCCAATTATTTTATGAGGCCATCAGAAATACGGGTAGCGGCCAAGTGGCTAATGTCGTAGTAAAAAGTCCTGCCGGCTATCATGTGTTGAAGGTCTTGGATCGTCGTGCACTCCTCGCTGGCGCTCCTGAGCCACAGCAAGCCGCACCGCAAAATGCTGTGCCATCGACACCTCAGAATATTATGGTGACGCAGACTTTATCTCGCCATATTCTTTTGAGAAGTCGTGCGGGACTGATAGATCAAGATGCTGAAAGACGCTTGGCGGGTTATCGTGATCAAGTGCGCGCTAAGACTGCTGATTTTGCTGAGTTAGCTAAAAAACACTCTGAGGATGGATCTGCTGCGAATGGCGGAAACCTCGGCTGGATGGGCCCTGGCGATCTAGTGCCAGAGTTTGATCAAGCAATGAACCGCTTACAAATTGGTGATGTCAGCGACCCTGTGAAGAGTGAGTTTGGATGGCATTTAATTCAAGTATTAGAGCGTCGTGAAGCTCAGTTAACGGTTGAGAAGCAGCGTCAATTTGCGCGTGCAGCAATACGTGAGCGTAAGTTTGAACAGGCCTATCAAGACTGGCTCCGTGAACTTCGTGACACTGCTACCGTCAAGATCATTAATGCAGATGATCCAGCATCCAGCCCCCGTTAATCTGGTCATTTGCTCTGGCGAGCCTGCAGGTATTGGCCCAGAGGTTTCTATAGCAGGTGCGCTGGCGTTTTTAAAAGAGCAGGATGCCGTTCACATCACGCTATTGGGCGATGTGAGTTTATTTGAAGGTACTTCTATTCCGGTGGAACTAGCGCATCGCCTCAACATAGAGTCGATTCCCCTTGCTGTGCCAGTTCAGCCCGGTCAACTCAACGCCATGAATGCGCAATATGTTCTAGATCTTCTGAATAGCGCCACCAGCGGATGTATGCAGGGGCGCTTTGATGCGATGGTGACTGCACCACTCCAAAAAAGTATTATCAATGACGGCATCACTTCTGCAGATACGCTGTTCTCGGGACATACTGAATACCTAGCCAAGCTTTGTCATCAAGAGCATGTTGTTATGATGTTGTGCGCGACATTACCAGTAGGATTTTTAGGTCTTCATAAGCCATGCGATTTGAGAGTCGCATTGGTAACAACCCATTTACCTTTAAGAGATGTACCTGAGGCACTAAATCAACAGAAGATCTTAGAGACGATTCAGATTGTGGAGAAAGATTTACGCACAAGATTCGGAATTTCAAAGCCAGTCATTCGTGTGGCTGGTCTTAATCCCCATGCGGGTGAATCTGGCTATTTGGGTCATGAGGAAGTCGATATGATTGCACCTGCAATCGCAGCAGCTAAAGGCTCAGGGATCCAGGTGAGCGGCCCTTATCCAGCTGATACGATGTTTGATCCACAGGCTCTAGAGCATGTGGATGCGTTTATTGCGATGTATCACGATCAAGGCTTAGCCCCGTTTAAATTTGTGAGCTTTGGTGGCGGGGTAAATGTAACCTTGGGCCTCCCCATTATTCGTACTTCTGTAGACCATGGCACCGCACTGGATATTGCGGGTAAAGGCACGGCAGATGCTGGCAGCATGTTGGAGGCATTACGCCTTGCTTATCAATTGGCGAGCCATTCTAAAAATACAAATAAAGTCATCAATAAAGTCCTTAATACATGATGCATCGTGCCCGTAAGCGTTTTGGACAAAACTTTTTGCAAGATTCTGGAGTAATTTACTCGATCGTGGCGGCAATCAATCCCAGCAGCAATATGTATCTCATGGAGATTGGTCCTGGTCTAGGCGCACTAACAAAGCCCTTGCTGAGTAACTTAGATCGCTTGGATCTCCTCGAGATAGATCGCGATTTAGTAGCTTATTGGAATCAAGAAAATCTTCCAGGACTCAATGTGATTGAGGGCGATGCACTCCAATTTGATTTTTTAGCGTGGGCAAAAGCGCGGCCACCTCAAAGTAGTTTGTGTAAGGTAGTAGGTAATTTGCCGTACAACATCTCATCGCCTTTACTGTTTCACTTGGTGTCTGCTGCGCATGTGATTGATGAGCAAGTATTTATGCTCCAGGCCGAAGTTGTAGAGCGTATGGTTTCTAAGGCAGGTGGCTCTGAGTTCAGTAGGCTATCGGTGATGCTCCAGGCTCGCTATGAGATGGAACTTATTTTGGAGGTTCCCCCTGAGGCTTTTGATCCTCAGCCTAAAGTAAATTCAGCAGTAGTGCGGATGATTCCACGACAAGACTTTAATTTAAACAGTGAGCAGTGGCGTGCATTAGAAAAGGTAGTGGCAGCAGCCTTCTCGCAAAGAAGAAAAATGCTGCGTACGAATTTATCTGCCTTTGCAGACAGACTAGCTCTATCGGAGTCAGAATTAAAGGCGCGCGCCCAAGATATTCCGGTCGAGCGATATATGGAATGGGCCAAAATTTTGGCTACCTAACTATGGACTTATAGGTATGCGGTAGGATCAATCACACGCATTTCTGCTTCAATCCATTTTTCTACTTCTTGATGTAGTTGCCCACCGGTTTTTCCTGCAGATGCAATCGCCGGCCCGATGGAAAAAATCACGGTTCCGGGCTGCTTTATAAAACGATTCTTGGGCCAGCAGCGACCTGCATTATGAGCAATCGGAATGACTAAGGCTTCAGTAGCACTCGCAAGCCTTGCGCCCCCCTTGCTATAGGGCTGATGAGAGCCAGTAGGGGTCCTTGTACCCTCCGGGAATAGCATGATCCATTTACCCTCGCTTAAGCGTTTACGTCCCTGACTTACTACTGAGAGTGCAGCTGTTTCTTTACTAGCCCGATTAATGTGAATCATTTTTAGTAAGGCTAAGGCCCATCCAAAGAAAGGAATCCACAGCAACTCGCGCTTAAAGACAAAGCACAACTGCTTAGGTAGTAAGGCGATGTAGGCAATAGTTTCATAAGCAGACTGATGTTTACTTAAAACAACTACAGGTTGATCTAAAACAGCCATCATATTTTCCATGCCACGGATTTCATAACGAATACCGCAGAGGGGCTGCAAGAGCCAGATCACTACCTTATTCCAAAAACCAATAAAGCGGTAACGATTCTCGGGATTTAAAAAAGGAAAGACGAGGATACAAAGAATTGACCAGATAGGAGTGAAGATCAGTAGGAATAGAGTAAAGAGAGTAGAGCGTAAAAATATCATCTTGATTTAAGCCTCTGCCTGTAGAAGACTGTTCGCAAATGCCATGAGATCTGCATGAATTTGCGTACCTTCAGGTAGATCACCATTTTCCAAAGTCTTACGCCCTTTACCGGTTAATACTAAGTGAGGGCTGGCACCAAGTGCAATACCTGCCTGTAGATCGCGTAATGAATCGCCCACGATCGGTATGCCTAGTAAAGGAGTAGTGCTATCGTTTTTTTTATAACGTAGCGCAATTTCTTTCATCATCCCTGGCAGGGGCTTACGACAATCGCATGCATGGGCATCACTGTGGGGGCAGAAGAAAATACTATCAATATGACCACCCAAGGGCTGAAGTAATTTATCCATTTTGCTATGCATCGCATGGAGATCATTGATATTGAAATAACCTCGAGCTAAACCAGATTGGTTGGTCGCAACTGCAATCTGATAGCCAGCTTGATTAAGTAGGGCGATGGCTTCAAGGCTCCCAGGTAGCGGAACCCACTCATGAATCGACTTTACATAATCATCACGGTCTTCATTGATCACACCATCGCGATCCAGAATGATCAGTTTAGAAGAGCTGATGCTCATGCTAATTTGCCGAGATCGGCAATGAGGTTCATTTTCTGGTGAAGTTGTTGCAAGAGCGCAAGGCGGTTATCACGTAATTCTGGATTGGGATCCATCACCATCACATTCGCAAAGAATTGATCAATCGGACTACTTAACGCCACTAAGGCTTGTAAGAAAGCGACAAACTGGCCTTGCTCATAAGTCGCAGTCAGTGTTGGTATGAGTTTTTCGAGTGCCTCATGCAGGGCAATTTCAGCGGGAACTTGTAAGAGCTTGCTAGAACAAGTCACTGGAATAGCAGTCAGATTCTTTTTCAGAATATTGCTAATACGTTTGTTAGCGGCGGCAAGTTGAGCTGCTTCTGCTAAGGCATTAAATTGACGCAATGCAGTTAAACGATCAATCACATCATTAAGTTGTGCAGGAGATTGACTCAGTACTGCCTCAATTTCTTCGCTAGTAAACGGCTTTCCGGCAACAGATTGATCGCGCAGATAGGCGCGGAGACGATCAATAATGAAGGCGTAAATATCTTCCGCTTTAGCTTTTTCTTGAACTTCTTTTTGTAGAAATTGTTTGCGAGCTAAGTCAATTAAATCGGGCAAACTGAGTGCAAGCTTTTTCTCTAATAAAAGACGGCAAATACCTAAAGCATGGCGACGCAGTGCATAGGGGTCCTTATCGCCGGTAGGGGCTAGCCCAACCCCCCAAATGCCAACGAGCGTTTCAAGTTTGTCAGCAATCGCTAAGATCGTGCCAGTTTGGGTTTGTGGCAAGGTATCGCCAGCAAAACGCGGCATGTAGTGCTCACTGCAAGCTGCAGCCACTTCTGTATTCTCGCCATCGTGAGTCGCATAGTAGCGCCCCATAATGCCTTGCAGTTCTGGAAACTCGCCAACCATATCAGTGAGTAAATCTGTTTTAGCAATTTCAGCAGCGCGACTAGCCAGCGCTTCATCTACTGATAAAACTTTAGCAATGCCTGAAGCAATCGCTTGAACGCGCCGAGTTCGGTCGAGTTGGTTGCCTAGTTGATTGTGATAAACCACTTTGCCAAGATCAACAACACGAGATCCTAAGGATCGCTTTTGATCTTGTTGAAAGAAGAAGCGCGCATCGGATAAGCGTGGACGCACAACCCGTTCATTACCTGAGATAATCGCTTCAGGGGTATCGGTAACAATATTGGACACAATTAAGAAGCGATGACGTAACTTACCTTGCTTATCAGTTAAAGCAAAGTATTTCTGATTGGTCTGCATAGTCAAAACCAAACATTCTTGCGGGACTTCTAAGAACTCTGGGTCAAAATGACACTCATAAATCGCTGGCCACTCTACTAGGGCGGTGACTTCATCTAACAAGCTATCAGGCATAAGAACTAAGTCATTACCCGCCGCTTTTAACAAGGCTGATTTGACGTACTCATGGCGCTTATTAAAGCTGGGCAGTACCTTAGCTTGCTTAGTGAGATGAGACTCATATTGCTCTGCTGAATCGACACGCACTTCACCTGACGCCAAAAAGCGATGTCCTTCAGTGGTGTTGCTAGCATCAATACCAAGTGCATTTAACTTGAGAATTTGACTACCATATAGAGCAATAATGCGATGTACTGGGCGTGCAAATTGCACATCAGCTAATTGACCATTTTTTTGGAGCACTTGGTAGTGCATCATTTTAGCGATGGGTAATTTATTGAGAGTCTGTTCTAGTGCGTGTTGAGCAGACGACTCTAATATTGCACCTTTGGCAATTACATTTAGATAAAGCGCTTCGTTTTTACCTTCACCTGATTTTTCTAGGGTCGAGAGGTCAATATCAGCGTAACCTAAAGAGCCTAATTTCTTGAGTAAGGGTGCCGTAGGTTTTCCATCTGAATCAAATGCAATACTGGTAGGCAATAGCTTTTCACGTACGGGAAAGTCTGGAGCATGACTCAGAACATCAGTAATGTGGACTGCCAGTCGGCGCGGTGTTGCAAATCCAGTAGTGATTGACTCTTCACTCAGTAGGCCAGCTGCTTTAAGGCTTGCCTCAATACCATCACTAAAAGCTTCACCAAGACGACGTAATGATTTTGGTGGGAGCTCTTCTGTAAAGATTTCAATCAAGAGATGATTTGATTGAACCGAGGTGTTTGATATATTCATAATGAGCCAGAGATACTCACGCTGGAGAGAGGCGGTGGCACATCGGGAATCCCAACTTCTCTCTGGATTCAAAGTAAGCCTGCGCTACAGCACGAGAAAGATTACGAATGCGGCCAATATAGGCGGCACGCTCTGTTACTGAAATAGCTCCACGAGCATCTAATAAATTAAAAGTATGTCCTGCCTTGAGCACCATCTCATAGGCTGGTAGCGCTAAAGGAACTTCCATCAAGCGCTTCGCTTCATTTTCATAATTGGTGAAATTGGCAAAGAGCAAGTCGGTATTGGAATGTTCAAAGTTGTAACAGGATTGCTCCACCTCATTCTGGTGATACACGTCACCGTAAGAAATGCCATCCGCCCAAACAAGGTCGTACACGTTAGAGCAATTTTGGATATACATCGCAAGGCGCTCAATACCGTAGGTGATCTCACCTAAAACGGGTTTGCAATCAAGGCCACCCACTTGTTGGAAATAAGTGAACTGCGTAACTTCCATGCCGTTAAGCCAAACTTCCCAGCCCAGACCCCAGGCCCCTAGGGTTGGGTTTTCCCAGTCGTCTTCCACAAAGCGCACATCATTTTTTTGTAGATCTAAGCCCAATGCAGTCAGCGAGCCTAAATAGAGTTCTAGGATATTTTCTGGTGCCGGCTTGAGTACTACTTGAAACTGGTAATAGTGCTGAAGGCGATTGGGGTTTTCTCCATAGCGCCCATCTTTGGGTCTACGCGAGGGTTGAACATAAGCCGCTTTCCATGGCTCAGGCCCAATTGCCCTCAAGAAAGTTGCTGTATGGGATGTACCCGCTCCGACCTCGAGGTCGATAGGTTGCAAAAGGGCGCAACCTTGTTGGTCCCAATAATTCTGAAGTGTAAGAATGATTTGCTGAAAAGTAAGCATGATTAACCTGGCTAAGCCGTTGATTTTACATGGCTTAGATGGCGAACTACGAAATCCTTCTTAAATGCGTCTTTGACGAATCCAGCCTAAGATGAGGAGTATGCAAGAAAGACTCAGAATCGGCACATCTCCCCAGGTGACATAAGGGGTTTTGCCTGAGTAGGCCTGCACTGTGGAGCTTAAGGTGCCCTGAGTAAATTGCGTTAGATCAGCCTGCACTTTGCCATCGGGCCCCAATACTGCAGTGACTCCTGTATTGGTAGCGCGCAGGGCAGGTAAGCCCGTTTCCAGTGAGCGTAATTGTGAAAGTCTCAACTGCTGTGTTGGCGCTTGAGAATGCCCAAACCAAGCCAGGTTAGTCATATTGACGAGAAGATTGACTGGTTGACTACTGTTGCGGATTCTGGAGGCTAATTCACCACCGAAGACATCTTCATAGCAAATGGTGATGGCTGCATAAATCGTGTCTTGTCCCAAGCGCGTAATGCTAAATGGGGCTTGTTCTATTTTGCCTCTTGCAAAATCACTCATGGGTACATGGAAGGCATTCACAAACCAATGAAAGCCTGGCGGAATAAATTCCCCAAACGGCACGAGGTGAGATTTATCGTATTGGTAGTCAGGTGCCTTAGGAGAAAGTCCCAAAGCCCGATTGGCGTATTGCATGCCTGAGGCTGTGTTGACTTCACCGATCAAGCCAAGCAATACGTGACTTGCAGTGTTGGTAGAAAAATTTTGGAGTGATGTCAATAAGCCAGTCGGAAGATTACTCTGAGGCCAAGGGTAGGCAGTCTCTGGAGTAATGATGAGATCAGCCTGCTGAGCTTGTATTGCATTGGTGTAAAAAATAAATTGCTCTTGAATTGCTTGAGTATTAAATTTCAGTTTTTGTTCAAAATTACCCTGAATCAAGCGAATGCTTAGCGGCTCACCGATCGGTTTTGTAAAAACCCATAAGCCTGCGAGCTGAGAAATGCTGACCGTCAAAATAATGCATGCACCGCTAAAAATAGCAGTCTTTTTCAGTTGAAATATTTCCCAAGAAATCCAAATCACGAGAAAGGTACACGCAAGGCCACCAAAAAATGGCGCAATCGGTGCGAAAGGGCCGTTGAACTGCGCTTCGGCAAAACCCATCCACGGAAAGCCAGTGAGAACAACGCTGCGTAGGTATTCTACGATTACCCAGCACGATGCCAGAACCAAACCTGTCAGACGACTACGCTGGCGTAAATAAATAAAGAGACAGGCGCTTGAAAAAAATAAAGCCATACCCGCTGCCAGTAAAAAAACAGCGAGGCCAGAAACAATCGGATGCATGCCACCCACATCATGAAGGCTAATGTAGATCCACCACAAACCTAAAACAAAGTAACCTAATCCAAAAGATAAGCCAAGTAAAAACTGACCCTTGATAGATGCTGCCTGGTATTGATGCATTTGCCACCAAACCACACTCAGTATGGGAATCTGTATCCAACCGCCATAGGGCAACTCTGCTAGCGCAGCGAGGATCGCCCCCAGAATAAATAAGGCAGATAGGCCGATGCCACGAGGAAGTCTTAGCATCAGCCGATCAATCAAAGTGGGACTCAGTCAGGATTTTTGGGAACTTGGCGCGCGAGCAGGATGTGAATCTGTCTAGGGTCAGCCCGTTGTATTTCAAATTCAATATTTTCTAGATGGATGCGCTCACCAATTTTTGGGACTCGACCGAGATGCTGAATCACTAAGCCTGCAATTGTTTCAATGCCATCTACATCAAATGTCGTACCGAGAGATTCATTGAATTGATCTAACTCAGTAATCCCTTTAACCCGAATATCACCGTTATCTAAGGTAATGAGGTTATCGGCTTCTTCATCAACATCATGTTCATCTTCAATATCACCCACAATTTGTTCTAGAACATCTTCAATCGTAATGATTCCGGCAACGCCGCTATATTCATCCACCACAATTGCTAAATGGTTGCGGTTGTCTTTAAAGTCACGCAATAAAACACTCAAGCGCTTTGACTCAGGAATAAAGACGGCAGGTCGTAACCAGTCTCGCACTTGAAAATCTTTTTCAGTGACATGACGTAATAAATCTTTTGCCAACAAAGTGCCAATGACGTTATCGCGCGTGCCTTCAAAAACAGGAAAGCGTGAGTGCGCTGCAGTAATGACATTTTTGATGATGTCTGATAAAGGGAGGTTGATATCAATCCAGTCAATTTGGGTACGGGGCACCAAGATATCGCGTGCGCACAATTGACCTACCTGAAACACGCCCTCAATCATCGATAAGGCGTCGGCATCAATCAGACCTTCAGTCTGGGCCTCTCTCAGAGTTTCTATTAGCTCTTGACGACGCTCTGAAGCACTAGTGGGTTGTGGCGTTAAAAAACCGGCCAAGCGTTCTAAAAGGGATTTTTCGGGGTCAGGCATATAAGAAGAATATCTCAGAAATAAGTCTGTACAGCGAAGAACCGAAAGGAAGCTTCAAAAAAGGGCATCAGGTTAATAGGGGTTTGTAAAACCTAGCAGCTTGAGGAGGGCAATTTCTCGGTTTTCCATCTTTTTTGCCTCTTTTTCGATCTCGTGGTCAAAGCCTTGGGCGTGAAGGCAACCATGGACAACAAGATGCGCTAAATGGGCTTTGACAGTTTTTCCTTGCTCGCGAGCTTCTTTTTGGATGACGGGAAAGCAAAAAATGATGTCTGCAGCTACCGTTTTTTTGGTGAGCTCGTAAGGAAAAGTTAGCACATTGGTCGCCGCATCTTTCTTACGAAAAGCAGCATTGAGTTTTTTACCTTCCGCTTGATTCACAAAGCGTAGCGTTAAAGAGCCGCTATGCTGCGTCGTTTCTTTCACCCATTTTTTGATGGTGATAGACGAGACAATAGACTTGATGTTTTTTTCAATCGCTGGACTGGCATATTGAATATCAATTGCTAAGGTGCTGGCCATATTAGTGGGTATAGGCGGGAATCAATTCGCCGCGAAGAGTGTAATTAAGCACTTCAGTAATACGAATATCCACCATTTGCCCGATTAAAGACTCTATTTCTGACTCTGGTGCGGTGAAGTGAATGACGCGGTTATTGGCAGCTCGACCTTGAAGATTGATGCCATCCTTTGCCAAGCCTTCTATTAGGACGCTTTCAGTATTGCCTAGCATTTTCTGACTAATGAGATTGGCTTGAGATTCCACGAGGGCAAGTAATGTTTGTAGCCGTTTCAGTTTGACCTCGTAAGGTGTATCGTCACTTAAATTGGCTGCGGGTGTTCCAGGGCGCGGGCTAAAAATAAAGCAAAAGCTATTATCAAAGTTGAGCTCCTTCACCATGTCTAATAGTTTGGCAAAGTCCGCATCGGTTTCACCGGGGAAGCCCACAATAAAGTCACTCGACAGAGTAAGGTCAGGGCGCACTGCGCGCATCTTGCGAATAATGCTTTTGTATTCTAGTGCCGTATATCCACGCTTCATTGCCGATAAGACGGAGTCCGATGCGTGCTGCACGGGTAGATGGAGATGACTGACTAGCTTAGGTACTTTGGAGTAAACATCAATCAAACGCTGCGTAAATTCTTTTGGATGGCTGGTAGTGAAACGAATTCGCTCTACTCCGGGTATCTCGGCGATGTATTCAATGAGTAATGCAAAGTCAGCAATCTCTTCTGTGTCACCCATCTTGCCAAGATAGGCATTGACGTTTTGACCCAGTAAGACAATTTCTTGTACCCCTTGGTTTGCAAGGCCAGCGACTTCTGTGAGTACATCATCAAACGGACGTGATACCTCTTCACCGCGCGTGTAAGGAACAACGCAGTAGCTGCAGTACTTTGAGCAACCTTCCATGATGGAAACAAAGGCAGAGCCGCGGGTTTGGCGTGATGCTGGCAGATGATCAAACTTTTCAATTTCCGGAAAAGAAATATCTACCTGAGGTCTGCCGGTCTCTCGGCGCTGCGCAATCAGATCAGAGAGTCGATGTAAGGTTTGGGGGCCAAAGACCATGTCGACATAGGGCGCGCGACTGATAATTTGTTGACCTTCTTGGCTGGCAACACAACCGCCAACACCGATTAATAAATCCGGCTTGATTTTTTTAAGCTCACGTAAGCGGCCCAAGTCAGAGAACACTTTATCCTCTGCTTTTTCACGAATAGAGCAGGTATTGAGTAGTACAACATCTGCATCTTCTGGAGTAAGGGTGATTTCCATGCCGTCGTTAGCATGTAAAAGGTCTGCCATCTTGCCCGAGTCATACTCGTTCATTTGGCAGCCAAAGGTTTTGATATAGAGCTTTTTCATATGCCGTTCTCAGGTTTATAGCTGGGGGCGAAGCGCAAATTTTACGGGATTTCTGGGGCATTTGACGCAAAATAGCATTACTAATGGATTTGGGAGAAGGTATGAAGCTGAAATTGGGTTACCAAGAGCTGATTGCACAAGCAGTCGCTGAAATTGAAACTATTCCTTTGGGGCAGGCCGAAGCCATGCTGGGTGACGAAAATACAGTTTTTGTGGATATTCGGGATGTCAGAGAATTAGAGCGAGAAGGGATGATTCCTGATGCCTTTCACGCACCGCGCGGCATGTTGGAGTTTTGGGTAGATCCCGATAGCCCGTATTACAAGCCTATTTTTGGGGAAGGCAAGCGTTTGGTGCTGTATTGCGCCTCAGCATGGCGCTCTGCTTTAGCAACCCAAACCCTCCAAAAGATGGGGGTTCCAGGAGTGTGTCAATTAGAGGGTGGATTTAGTGCTTGGAAAAAAGCGGCATTACCGGTGGCTGAGAAGCAGTCCAAGCCCCATTCTGTATAAATTTCTTCACTGATCTTGAAAACACTGGAATGGCCCCCACTTAAATAGGGTTAGATTAATTCATAGCAAAAGGGTATTCGTATGACTGTAGCTACTAAAGAAACTTTAGGCTTTCAGGCCGAGGTAAAGCAACTCTTACAACTGATGATTCATTCCTTATATTCCAATAAGGAAATTTTTCTCCGTGAGCTCATCTCCAATGCATCCGATGCAGCGGATAAGCTGCGCTTTGAGGGAATAGAGCATCCCGAATGGTATGGGGATGATCCTGATCTCAAAATCAAAGTCAGTTTTGATAAGGCGGCACGAACCATCACCATTTCTGATAATGGTATCGGTATGAGTCGCGATGAGGTGATTGCTAATTTAGGAACCATTGCCCGCTCTGGCACAAAAGAATTCTTTACGAAGCTTTCTGGCGACCAACAAAAAGACGCTGCCCTCATTGGACAGTTTGGCGTGGGCTTTTATTCAGCCTTTATTGTTGCGGACCGCATCACGGTGGATACTCGCCGCGCCGGTTTACCAGCCAAGGATGGCATTCGTTGGGAATCAGATGGCTCGGGTGAATTTACAGTAGAAGCGATTGAACTTGCCCAGCGTGGAACCAGTATCACGATGCATTTGCGTGAAGGTGAAGATGACTTCCTCGCCACTTATAAACTGAAATCTATTATTCGTAAGTACTCAGATCACATTTCATTGCCTATTCAGATGAATAAGGAAGAATGGGATGAGGATAAAAAAGAGCAAGTTATTCAAGATGAGCTTGAAAGTATTAACCAATCTAGCGCATTATGGGCGCGCTCTAAATCCGAGATTACTGAAGAGCAGTTTGCTGAGTTTTATAAGAATTTATCGCATGATTATGAGAACCCTTTGTGTTACTCCTTAAATCGCGTAGAAGGCCGTAGCGAATTTACGCAGCTCTTGTATGTTCCAGCCCGTGCGCCATTTGATTTATGGGATCGCAATAAGCGTGGCGGTATTAAGCTATATGTGAAGCGGGTATTCATCATGGATGATGCTGAGCAACTCATGCCGATGTATCTGCGTTTTGTAACGGGCGTAATTGATTCCGTAGACCTACCCCTTAATGTCTCTCGTGAAATTTTGCAAGAGTCTCGTGACGTCAAAGTGATTCGTGAAAGCGCTACTAAACGCGTATTGACGATGCTCGAAGAATTGGCTAATAGTGAAGATGAGGCCAAAAAGGAAAAGTACCGCAGCTTCTGGACTGAGTTTGGGCAAGTTTTAAAAGAAGGTATCGGTGAAGATCAGGGTAATCAAGAACGCATTCTGAAGCTCTTACGTTTTGCAAGTACGCATATAGAGTCTGGCGAGCAAACAGTTTCCTTGGCAGACTATATCGCTCGTATGAAAGAAGGCCAGGACAAGATTTATTACGTGACTGGCGACACAGTCAATGCAGCAAAAAATAGTCCTCATTTGGAGATCTTCCGTAAAAAAGGAGTTGAGGTTCTTTTGCTGTCGGATCGTGTAGATGAGTGGATGCTGTCTTTCTTTACAGAATTCGATGGCAAGCATATGACTTCTGTGGCTAAGGGTGGGCTTGACCTCGGCAACCTCAGCGATGAAAAAGAAAAGAAAGAGCATGAAGAAACAGAGAAGAGTTTTAAGGATCTACTCGATCGAATGAAGCTCGCACTAACGGATCGCGTCAAGGACGTGCGCGTGACTTTCCGTTTAACGGATTCGCCAGCATGTTTAGTCTCTGATGAAAATGAGCTCTCTGGTAATTTATTGCGCATGCTTAAGGCGGCTGGCCAACAGGCCCCAGATACAAAACCGATTTTAGAAATTAATCCGGAGCATCCGCTCTTACTGAAATTAAAATCAGACGACAAGCAGTTTGATGAATGGGCTCAAGTCCTATTTGATCAAGCCTTACTGGCTGAAGGTGGCCAGTTAAACGACCCCGCTGCTTACGTAAAGCGTATTAATCAGTTGTTGCTTGCATGAGTTGACTCATGATTAAGTAATCTTTTGTTTGATGTAGGTAAATAAAAACCCGACTTGCTCATCACAAGTCGGGTTTTGTATTTCAATACAAGCAACACTTCAGTCAGGTATTTTGACCTTTAGTTAGGTGCTTTAGCGGGTTGATTATTTTTCCCAGCGTTATAGCCAGAATTGTATTCAGAAGCCTGCTCTTTTTTGTAGGCGTCATACACATAACCAGATGCTGCACCAACAGCTGCACCACCAACAGCGCCCCAGATTGGGTTGCCATGGAAAATGGCTGTACCTACTGCACCAGCAGCTGCACCAATGCCTGCGCCTGAGAGAGTGCGCTGTTCGGTATTACTCATATTTGAGCAGCCTGCAATGGCTAACGTTGCTGCGGTAATGGCAATTATTTTTTTCATATCAACTGATCCTTAAGTCTGTATAGCTTGAATTATTTTCTGGCGCAAGGAAAGCGTGAAGCCAGAAAGCCTAAAAAGACACCTGCTGCAGGTTTGTCCAGTACCGCTTGATTCATTTGTGCAAATTTCACAAAATCACCAATCACGTCATCGCGTGATGGCGCAGGTTGCTTTACACAAATATAAGGTTTGGCATATTTGGGGTGACGTGTTGCTAAATACGTGTCATAAATTGCCGTAGAGTAGCCCACACAAAAGCTACGGGATTCTGGGCTCGCAGGTAGTTTGCATTCATTAACCAGTTGTTGCGTGCTCAATACCTGAATTTTTTCTTGGGCCTGAACTACACCTGAAAATGCGCCAATTACAGCTAATAAAAGAATAATTTGTTTCATAAGTTCTCTCTAAGGGGTATACCTTTTGATGATAAACCATATTTCTAGGCTTATATTGCACTAAATAAGTGCATATTTATGGGAAATGGGCTCAATAATTCCCCATAATGATGCAAAAAACATAGGGGAGTTTTTCGATGGAAAATTTAAAAACAGGCAGTGATGCTCTTTTCATCCTGCTCGGAGCCATCATGGTTCTAGCGATGCATGCAGGCTTTGCGTTCCTTGAGTTGGGCACTGTTCGTAAAAAGAACCAAGTCAATGCTTTAGTCAAAATTCTAGTCGACTTTGCGGTTTCTACGATTGCGTATTTCTTTATCGGTTACAGCATTGCTTACGGCGTTGATTTTTTCTCCGGAGCAGAATTACTCGCGCAGAAAAATGGCTATGACCTAGTGAAGTTCTTCTTCTTACTCACTTTTGCTGCCGCTATTCCGGCGATTATTTCCGGTGGTATCGCTGAGCGTGCGAAGTTTAACCCTCAGCTAGTGGCAACGTTTATTTTGGTAGGTTTTATTTACCCCTTCTTTGAAGGGATTGCTTGGAACCAGCACTATGGAGTACAGGCTTGGATCAAGGACTTTACGGGTGAAGAGTTTCATGACTTTGCTGGCTCAATCGTAGTACATGCCGTAGGGGGCTGGATTGCATTGCCTGCAATCATCTTATTGGGCGCGCGTCGTGGTCGGTACACCAAAGATGGCAATGTTGCTGCACATCCCCCTTCAAGCATTCCATTTTTAGCTTTAGGTGCTTGGATTCTGGCGGTAGGTTGGTTTGGATTTAACGTGATGAGTGCGCAAACGATTGATAAGATCAGCGGCCTTGTCGCTATGAACTCTTTGATGGCGATGGTGGGTGGTACTTTGGCTGCTTGGGTGGTCGGACGTAACGACCCAGGGTTTACTTATAACGGCCCCTTGGCAGGTTTAGTAGCGGTGTGTGCTGGATCCGATTTAATGCATCCCATGGGGGCCTTGGTAGTGGGATTGATTGCAGGTGCGCTGTTTGTCTATATGTTTACGCTAGTGCAAAACCGCTGGAAGATCGATGATGTTCTGGGTGTGTGGCCATTACATGGTTTATGTGGTCTGTGGGGTGGTTTAGCAGCAGGTATTTTTGGCCTAAAGGCGCTTGGTGGCCTGGGTGGCGTGAGCTTTCTGGGGCAGCTTATCGGCAGTCTTCTAGGGGTCTCCATTGCCTTAATTGGCGGCATTGTGGTTTATGGGCTGCTAAAGATGTTTATGGGCCTTCGTATGACCCAGGAAGAGGAATATGACGGGGCAGATCTGAGTATTCATCGGATTTCCTCATCACCAGATCGCGAGTCCAACTGGTAACTTTCCTCTTTATAGCCATTACTTATAATGGGTGATGGCTATATTTGAACTAGATGGAAATGCCCCTCAGCTGATGGATGGGGCTTGGGTTGCCGAGAGCGCAGAAGTTATCGGCATGGTTAAGCTTCACAAGCATGTCAGTGTCTGGCCAAAAGTGGTTATCCGCGGTGATAACGATTGGATTGAGATTGGTGAAGGTAGCAATATCCAAGACGCTTCGGTCTTGCATGCTGACCCAGGTTTCCCCCTCGTGATTGGTCAGCGCGTGACAGTGGGTCACCACGTTATGCTGCATGGTTGCCAGATTGATGACGGTAGTTTGATTGGTATCGGCGCAGTGATTTTGAATGGCGCCAAGATTGGTAAAAATTGTTTAGTAGGTGCAGGTGCCCTAGTCACTGAGGGAAAAGTATTTCCGGATGGTTCCATGATTTTGGGTTCACCAGCCAAGGCTGTAAAAGAATTAAGTCCGGAACAAATTGCCGGGATCAACGACATTGCTGATCACTATATTCAGAATGCTCAGCGTTATCAAAAGACGCTTAAAAAAATAACGTGACGTTCATCTAGAAAGATCTCCTTGTTCTACGTATTTAATATTGTTTTTCCGGTATTTACACTGATTCTTCTGGGCTATCTCTGCGGTAAGTCTGGGAAGCTCGGTGACAATGCCGCTCTTGAAATTAACCGCTTTGTTATTTGGTTGGCACTACCCGCACAACTATTTCAGTTTGCATCGAATAGTACTTGGCAAACACTTTGGCAGCCTGGATTTATTGCAGCGTTTTTGATCAGCTGTTTAATTGTTTTTTTGCTTGTATTTATCGTCAGTTGGTCTCGTCATAAAAACTTAGCGACATCCAGTTTTGCTGCCTTAAGTGCGTCTTACTCAAACACGGGCTATATGGGCATCCCTTTGTGTGTCCTAGCCTTGGGTCAAGACGGCCTGGCTCCTGCCATTATTGCTACGTTCCTGGTATTCGTGATGTTTGCGCTTGCTACGGTCTTGATTGAGATTGGTATTTTGTCGCATAAAAAACCCCATGCAATCTTTTGGAGTGTAACCAAGTCGCTTTGCACTAATCCTTTACTAGTGAGCCCTTTTATAGGCCTACTCTGGTCATCGACAGATATGACTCTATATGAGCCTTTAGCCCAAGTGATTTCGTTTTTAGCAGCTGCCTCCACACCCTGCGCTTTAGTATCCATCGGCTTATTTTTGATCAAAAAACAGGGACTGCCCCGACAAAAGCAATTGGTGTGAGTTTTGCAAAATTGATTATTCAGCCGTTAGTGGCTTGGGTGATTGCGGGCCCAATTCTAGGGCTACCAATACTATGGGTCAGTGCTGTCGTCATTCTGGCCGGTCTGCCAACTGGAACAGGACCCTTTATGTTGGCTCATTATTACAGTGCGGATGGCAGGATGATTTCTCGTGTCGTGTTGTTAACTACAGTGGGCTCTTTGGTGACGCTATCCCTATTTTTGTGGTGGAGCCGCGGGGTTTAATCCTTCTGCATCGATTTGTTTTTCCCAAGAGGCATCGATAAAAGCAGGCAAGGTCATGCACTGATCAAAGATCTTCATCAGGGTTGGGTAGGTAGCAGTATCTATTTTGGCGCTGAGGGCGTTAAATATTTGTGGCACTAAACAAATATCAATTAAACCCGGTTGATCGCCATAAGCAAAGCGACCCACTCTTACATCTGCACTCAATTGCTTCTCTAGGTTCTGTAAGCCCAGCGATATCCAGTGGGCGCTCCACGCCTCTTTCGCCTCCATAGTCACTTCCATCGTTTTCAATAGATAGCGCAAGACCCTTAAATTCCCAAGCGGATGAATTTCTGCTGCGATATCGAGTGCTAGTGAGCGCACCCAAGCCCGATCAATCGCAGTCTTTGGTAGCAAAGCAGGTGAGGGGGTTATTTCTTCAAGGTACTCAATAATGGCTAAGGATTGATGAATATTGGCAGCACCATCCATTAGTGTTGGTACGAGCTGCATGGGATTTTTACTGGCGTATTCTGAGCTCATCTGCTCGCCACCCTGTTTAGTCAGATGAACTGGAATCACGCCGTATTCCAAGCCTTTTAAATTGAGAGCAATTCGTACCCGAAAGGCTGCTGAGCTGCGCCAAAAGCTATATAACTGAATATTCATAAAGGATTTCCTGGATGTATTCCCCTCAGTATATTGAGGACTTGATGAATAGTCTCCCAAGTGATTTAGACTAAGCCTTATGGATCAAATTAATTTCTGGATTGGCGTGATTGCTACCGTTGCAGTTGCAGTCACGGGTGTACTGGCCATTGCTGATCGCGGGGTAGATCTCTTTGGTGTTCTCGTTCTTGGCGTCATTACGGCTATTGGTGGCGGAACGGTGCGGGACATTATTTTGGGTGTTCCGGTCTTTTGGTCGGCATCACAAATGTATCTATGGATAGCTTTGGGTGCCTGCGTCGTAGCTTTTTTTGCGGAATCTTTTTTTACGCAACCTCAAACTTATCGTTGGATGCTCTACATTGATGGTCTAGGCGCAGCATTGTTTGGCATCCAAGGTGTGGATAAGGCTTGGAACTTAGACTTTGGTTTGCCCGTAGCCCCGGTTATTCTGGGAGTGGTCACTGCAATAGGCGGAGGCTTACTACGAGATGTGTTGGCGGGCAGAAAAACCTTGCTCATGTCCCATGAGCTGTACGCTATTCCGGTAACCTTGGGCTGTGGCTTATATATTTTGGTATTGAACTTTTTACCTCAGTACACACTCGAAGGCTCTGTGATTTGCATGCTCACTATTTTTGGACTACGCGTAGCCGCCATCTATTGGGAGCTACGCGTACCCAAATTATTTATTACTAAAACGCGCTAACAGCCCCGTCGCTCCGAGGATCCCATCCGCCATGCAGGGTACCCGATGGGTCGCGAATAATACAACCTGCATGACCTACTGTTTCATCAAAAGCATCGAGCATTTCAATTTCATGACCAAGTGCATGTAACTCTTTCACAGTCCAGGGGTTAAACCGCGACTCCAGTTTGAGGCTGTCACTGGTTTGACCCCAAGTGCGACCAAGAAGCCACCGAGGGCGACTGATAGCATCTTGGGGATCCAGTCCGTAAGTTGCGGTGCGTGTGAAGACTGCACATTGTGTTTGAGGTTGACCATCGCCACCCATCGTGCCGTACACCATAGAGCGCCCATCTTTAAATAAAGCCATTGCTGGATTTAAGGTATGAAATGGTTTGCGGTAAGGCTCAAGATAATTGAGTACTTGACGGTCTAAGGAAAAGCTACATCCTCGGTTTTGCCAATTGACTCCAGATTTAGGAAGCACAATGCCGGCACCAAACTCGTGATAAATACTTTGAATAAAAGAAACACAATTGCCATCACCATCGACCACACCCATCCAAATCGTGTCTGCTGGCCCTTTGCCTTGACCCCATGGAAGTGCTTTCTCAGGATCAATATTGGCTGCGAGTTTTTTTAAGAAAGCAGGGGATAAGAAAGACTGTGCATGCCGTGTCATGTAGGCAGGATCAGTAATATGCTGATCTCGTACCTTAAAGGCTTGCTTAGTGGCTTCAACGCAGTGATGAACATATTGGGCACTATCGACTTTAAAGCGCTTGAGATTGAGTTGATCCAAAATACCAATGATCATGAGGGACACTACGCCTTGCGTAGGTGGTGTCATGTTGTAGACATTACCCTGACTATGTTTGAGCTCAAGCGGGTCAATCAGTTTGGCTTGATGACGGTGTAAATCTTTCAAGCGCAGCGGGCTGCCAATTTCTGTCAACTCCTTAGATAGCAGGTCGGCTAGATCGCCACGGTAATAATCTTCAGTCCCTTTTTTAGCGACTTGGCGCAAAGTTTTAGCAAGACGTTCTTGTTTGAAGATACTGCCCATAGCTGGCGCCTTGCCATCTACTAAAAAAGTTTGAGCAAATCCGGGAATATCGATTAGTTCTGCCCGTTTTTTATTGGTCAAACTCGATTGACTGAAAGTTACTGGTACACCGCTCTCAGCATAGGCAATCGCATCCGCTAATAAGCGGGAGAGTGGCAGCTTGCCACCAAGACCTTGCCGAGATAATTTATGGGCTGCGCCCCAGCCAGAGATTGTTCCCGCAACCGTATTGGCTGCAACTGCCCCACGAAAAGGAATGGCTTTAGTAATGCCACGCTCTGCATACCATTGCTTGGTAGCAAGACCAGCCGCTGCTCCGCAGGCATCAATGCCACCCATGGCTTTACCGGGCGCATGCACAACCCAAAAAGAGTCACCACCAATGGAATTCATATGCGGGTAGACCACAGCAATCGTCGCTGCTGCTGCCACCATCGCTTCTAATGCATTGCCGCCTTCTCTCAAGACCGCTAAAGCAGATTCAGATGCCAAAGAGTGGGGTGCTACCGCCATCCCCCGAATACCCCATTTTTGTTGCATTTTTTACCTTATTATTTTTTTATTACCGTGCTAATGACAGTGTATTACTGCAATTTAGAGTGTAAATACTTTTGGCTAATAGACTGAAATATCAGAATAGCTTGTCCCCCGCAGGCATGCCAAATGCACCATATTAGGGATTATCCTAGGTACGTTCAGCACGCTTTGTACTATATTAAATTGGTAACAAGCAGGCGCTCATCTGGCTGCAATCCAAAACTCTAAATGCATCAAACTTGACGCAAACTAATTTTTTATGTCATTCACTTAAATAGTATTTATTCAGGAGAAGTCAATTATGAAAACCAATCGCCGTAAATTTCTCAGTACCAGTATTGGAGCAGGCGTGGTAGGTGTTGCCTTGGGCGCCCCAGCTATTGTTCAGGCCCAATCGCAGCAAACTTTTAACTGGAAGATGACTAGTGCCTATCCTAAGGGTGCCCCTTTTTATATGGATGGCCCAGGTAGTGCTACTGACCTTGCTAAGCGTATTGGTGAGATGTCCAATGGACGACTAAAGATTCAGGTGTATGGAGCTGGTGAGTTAATTCCAGCTTTTGAGGGATTTGATGCAGTTCGTTCTGGTACGGTAGAGATGAACCATGCCAATAGTTACTTTTGGACTGGAAAAACATTTGCTGCGCAGTATTTCACAGCAGTACCTTTTGGCCTGAACTTTCAGGGGATGAATGGCTGGCTTTATGACGGCGGTGGTATTGATCTTTGGAATGAGGTGTATGCCCCATTTGGAATGGTTGCTATGCCCTGCGGTAATACTGGCGTTCAAATGACGGGTTGGTTTAAGAAGAAAATTAATACCGTCGCTGACCTCAAGGGCCTCAAAATGCGTATTCCAGGTTTGGCAGGTAAGGTCTACGCCAAATTGGGTGTGGACGTGAAAGTATTGCCAGGCGGTGAGATTTTCCCAGCATTAGAACGTGGTGTGATTGATGCAGCCGAGTTCGTTGGCCCATTCCAAGACCGTCGTCTAGGATTGCAAAAGGCGGCTAAGTTTTACTACACCACAGGCTGGCATGAGCCTGCAACAACATCTGAATTACTCATCAATAAAGCTGCTTGGGAAAAGCTTCCTAAGGATCTTCAGGCAGTGGTACAAAATGCAGCGGCCGCTTGCAATGTGATCGGTGAGGCATGGTGCCAGCGGAATAATGCCGAAGCTATGGAGGACTTGGTTAAGAAGCAAGGCGTTACTGCATTGCAATTGCCAGATTCAGTAGTAGCCGCCATGCGTGCTGAAACCAAAAAGATTTTGGATGAATCTGCTGCAGCCGATCCAATGACTAAGAAAGTACATGATTCTTATTTTGCATTTAAGAAAAGTTACGATTCATGGGCATCTTATAGTGAGGCGACTTACCACAGCAAGGTACGCGGTTGATTTACGTCATCATCATTTAAGTAAGGAATATCAGTGCAGCAATTGTTAACAAAAATCGCAGTGCGTATTGAAGGCTTAATTGATTTCACTGGCAAGGCCACGTCATACGTGGCCTTGGCCATTGTGGGATTGATTGCAGTCAATGTTTTTCTAAGATACACAATGAGTGTTGGTTCGGTTTGGGCCCAAGAGCTCGAGTGGCATCTACTAGCAGCATTAATTTTATTTGGCATGAGTTATGCCTTGTTACGGGGTGATAATGTCCGAGTCGATCTGTTTTACGGAAACTACTCACCGAAAAGTAAATATCGCGTCGATATTCTTTCTGCGGTATTGACGATCATCGTCGCATTGCTCTTTATCTATTTGTCCTTCTTCTATGTCATGCAGTCTTACTCTATTGGGGAGATGTCACCTGATCCGGGCGGAATACCCTATCGTTGGATAGTTAAGGGACTTATTCCGATTGGTTTTATTCTGCTGGCCTTGCAAGGTCTTGCTGAGCTTTGCCGCGTGATACTCAATCGCCCAGAAGTAGGAGGTAAGCATGTTTGAAATGCAAACCATGGCTATCTTGATGCTGGTCGGCTTTTTCTTTTTATTAATGCTGGGCGTGCCCGTTGCCATCACCTTAGCGACAGTCGGGTTTATTTTTGGCTTCCTTGGTTTTGGTACCTCACTATTTAATCTACTGCCTGCTCGTATTTTTGGCATTGTTGCCGGCTATCAGTGGCTGGCTATCCCGTTATTTATTTTCATGGGCATCATGCTTGAAAAATCACGACTCGCAGATGATTTGCTAGATGTGATTGGCCACATCGCAGGCGGTGTTAAGGGCGGCATGGCGATCGGCATTATTTTGTTTGGCGCCTTAATGGGCGCGACTACCGGTATCGTTGGCGCAACTGTCATTACCTTAGGACTGCTGACACTGCCAACCCTGATACGGCGGGGCTATAACAAGAGTATTGCTTGTGGTGCCATCTGTGCATCCGGTACGCTTGGTCAAATTATTCCCCCAAGCTTAATTTTAATTTTGCTCTCTGACATCATGCAGTTGTCGGTTGGCACTTTATTTGCTGCTGCAGTAGGGCCGGGGATGCTGTTGGTGGTGGTATACATCATCTTTATCTTGATACTGGGCTGGATTAAGCCTGATTTAATGCCGCCGATCCCCAAAGAAGAGCGTAATCTTGTTTCCGGTAAAGAGCTGTGGATGCGTTTTTGGAAGGTAGTAGTTCCGCCGATTATGTTGGTGGTCGCTGTATTGGGCTCCATTGTGGGTGGTGTCGCTGCGCCAACTGAAGCAGCTGCTATGGGTGCTGTGGGTTCGATCTTAGTCACGGTTTTTTCTGGCCGCTTTAAGTGGGATATCTTAAAACGGGTTGCTTTAGATACGACTAAGATTAGCGCTTTGATGATGTTCATTCTGATTTGTGCTCAGGTCTTTGCCTTGTCTTTTAGAGGCTTGCATGGCGAAGATCTCATATCGAATATGTTTGAGGTCATTCCAGGGGGGATCAATAGTGATATTTGGTTCATGCTGTTACTCATCTTTATCCTTGGTTTCTTCATCGAGTGGATTGAGATCAGTTACATTGCAGTGCCCTTGTTTTTGCCGGTTCTTTTGGCTCAGGGCGCCGATCCCGTGTGGATTGCGATGATGATTACGGTCTGCTTACAGTCTTCATTTTTAACGCCACCATTCGGTTGGGCGCTCTTTTATCTGAAAGGCGTTGCGCCACCAGAAGTGAAGATCAAAGATCTTTATATTGGCGTCATTCCTTTTGTATTGATGCAGGGCGTAGCGTTATTCTTAGTGTTCTACTACCCAGTAATTTCCTTGTGGCTGCCTAAGGCAATTGGCTGGTAGTTTTGAAGAGCCATTTACTTTAGCACTACTAAAAACCCGACCTAACTTGGTCGGGTTTTTTATTCCCATAAATCGGACTGATTGCCGCGATTCAATAGCGCTTTATTTTGATCGGCGATGGAGGTGATTCTTTGGCCTGGAATGATGTCGATAGCCGCGCCAGCTGCTATCAAGCCAGTGCGATTCACCCGTAGGTACCATCCACTAAATCCCGATTGAAGCATGGCTTTGGCAGCGCCTTTGTAGCGCATCTTCGCGTTGAACTTAAAACAGGGCTCTCGGAGTTTGACGACGGTAAATTCAAGCTCACCGATAGTCAGCCGATCTCCAATATAGAGCTGCGTTTCCAGTAAGCCTTCGATCGTGAAGTTCTCGCCTATGGCTCCGAAAGTTAATTCAACTAGTTTTTGGGTTTCTCGTGTGAGTAATGTATTCCAGAATGGGTAGTGCTCGGCTGGGTAAACATAAATAGCTTTTTCAATTCCGCCATGAACTGATAGGTCTGCTTGTTCATCGCCTACGACCCCTAAGGTGGTAATTTCAATCGGAGTGCGCTGAGATAGATTGCTCAAAGATTGCTTACCAATAGCAGAGGCTACCATAGCGTAGTTCGGGTGATGTGAGCCAAAGAGCTTGGCTACTTTTCCGGCAGAAATCGATAGAAGGCGCATAAGTGCAGCCAGCTAATCAGGGCAACACATTATTTTGACCACTTTGCCTCAAAAGATTTAATTTTATCTGGGCCTAATTCGGCTAGATATTTATTAAAGTCTTCTTTAATTGGGGAGCCCTTGATAAAAGCAAAGCCAAGTTTATCGGCATAAGCAATTTCGTAACTACTTTGTACTGGCATATTTAATTTATTAATATAGGCGGAGAGCATTGAGCTATCAGTAAATACGAGATCAAGATTGCCATTATTGAGGTCCGTAAGTGCCTCATTATAAGAGGGGTATAGTTTCACTTTACTGACTTTATAAATCCCTTTAGGTTGCCATTCATTTTCAATGTAGCCCATAAAGACAGTGCCCGTAGGAAAGCCAATCGAAAATGTTTTCATTTGATCTAAATTGGTAATGTGAATGTTTCTTTTTTTCAAACTGACGAGATCCCAACCAGTTTGAATGTAAGGATTTGAAAAATCCATCACTTTTAGTCTTTTCTCAGTAATAGAGATTCCAGAAAATGCAATATCTGCCTGCCCACTAGCAACAGCACCGAGCATCCCTTGAAAGTCATAAGACTTTAAGTTGTATCGATATCCTCGCGATTCACAAAATCCTTTAAAGATTTCTAGATCAACACCCACTGGCTTACCATTTTCTATAAATAGCTGAGGAGGTACAGTAGGCGCAATGGCGACTTGTAAAATCTTTTGGTTTTTGTCATCTGATTTTGAGCAGCCTACTGAAAATATCACCATCAGAGTACATATACTAACAAGCAGAGTATTTATAGGTAGTCTGGAGATATTGATCATGCTGTTATTTTTGAGTATGAGAATAGATGAACTGAAGCTCGATTATTGTATTGTAATGCACAGTTTCTAGATTGGCAATTTTATATAGCAGCCGCATATTCTGCATTCGTCAGAAAAATCGATTAATTTCGGTTATTCTTTACCTATGCCCAATAATAAAACTCAAACTCAAACTCAAACTCAAACTCAAACTCAAATTCAAGAAATAGTTCAGCGTTTAGAGCTACTACCCCATCCAGAGGGTGGTTTTTATCGAGAGGTCTATCGAGCACCGTTAATGATAGATGTGCCGACCTTAAATGGTACTCGCCCAGCCTACACCAGTATTTATTTTTTATTGCCCGGGAATTCCTTTTCAGCATGGCATAAAGTGGCCTCTGATGAGAGTTGGTTTTTCCACTCGGGCTGCTCCTTAACCATTTATATGATGAATGCCTTAGGCAGGCTAGAGGAGCATATCTTAGGCCCTGATGCATCATTTCAAAAGATGATTCCTGCCAATACTTGGTTTGCTGCCCGAACTAATCAGCCTGATTCATATAGTCTCGTAAGCTGTGCCGTGGCACCAGGATTTGAGTTCTCTGATTTTGAATTAGGTAGGCGTCAGCAATTGTTAGATTTGTTTGGCGAAGAATATAAAGCCATTATTGCTGATCTCACCCGCGAGTAAATCGCGCGGGGATGGCTCAATCTAGCCTACAGTAGGGGTGCTGAGGAGAAGCTGAGGTCAAGCTCACAGAACTTAAGTTAATTCAGTCTCTACAGTCAATAGTTCCACAAATGATTGAATTTCGATAATGTGTTTTTGATTTTGCAAGGCCGCTGATTTTGGTGCAATCACAAAGGATTTATCAGCCAAGTTCAGCATATTGAGATCATTAAGATTGTCCCCTATTGCCCATACTTCTTTAAATGATGGCTTGTTCTTGGGCGATAAGAATCGCTTTAAAACATTGCTTTTACAAACAAAGTCCTCAAGTAGTTTGCCGTTGGGTAAGAAATCGGGATTAATCTTCAACTCCCCTGTACAAATGTCATTCTGAAAATGCAATATATGTGCAATTGCAAAATCAGCAAAAATTCGTTTGCGCATAATTTCTGCTGCAATGAAATAGCTATCAGATACGATGCCAACCATAAAGCCATCACGCTTCATTTGATTCACAAAATTAATCACCCCTGGCCGAATCTCCATCGACATTGCCACCTTATCGAACTGCTTGCGGTGGGTGTACTTAAAAATTGACGCTATCTCCTTACTACGTGTTCCAGCATCATTTAAGGGATCCTCCAATAAGGATGCAAGGGTATCTTCGGTATGCGTATGTTTTGCGAGCTCAACTACAAATCGATGTGGCGTAATGGTGCCATCCATATCAAGTAAAACAACTTTAGTGCGATTCTTCTGGCGATGAATAATGTAATCAAAGGAAGCAGCAGCTTGCCGTTGAGCTTCATACATTTCAGTAATTTGCTCTACATGCAAGCGACCTGCCTCGCGTGAATGATGATGAATCACCCGAGCCACTTCATTTGCCATCGTAGTGAGATCTAGCAGTGATTGACTGTCATGCTCCAAGGAGCCAATATCGACCTCAGCAATACGGGCGCCTTTTCTGAATGCATCAATTAGCAAGCCAATATCTACTCCGTATCCTGGCTCAAAGGTCAAATGCTTTAATAATGAGGATCTGACTGCAATAATCCCGCCGAGCGGTTGGCTAATGTGTGCCAATTCTGGAAAAAATACCTTGAGCATCGGTTTTGCAGTGAGTTCGGTGACACGTCCACCGCCACGACCAAAGCGCGCCTTTACAAAGTCCGCTTCATCACGTACTAAGGGTGCGACCATATCAGAAATAATATTTTCTTGTAGCCCAGATAAGTCGCCATCAAGAAACACGATGTATTCATGGCAGGCAGCCATGACACCATCCTGCATTGATGCTCCTTTGCCCAGCATAGAGCTCGTAATCACCCGCGCCCCAGCACGACGTGCAAGAGAGGCAGTCTGATCGGTTGAGGAATCATCAATCACAATAACTTCACCCGTTGCTCTATCACGTAGTGCGTATTGCACAACGGATTCAATGGCTTTTTCTTCATTTAAAGCGGGTATAGCCACAGTAACAAATGCATCAAATACTGGGGGACTTTTATTGCTTTTAATATCTTTTGAATGCGACGCTACTACCGTTTTCAATGCGATCTGAGTTTGAATGTGAAAAAAGTGTTTTAACTTTCTCCATAGACGCAGGAAAAATGCATTCATATTCTTCTCCTAAGGAGATTAATGAATAGGCATTATAACTTTTTAAAATATGCGTAACGCAATCAAGTGTAGTAGAGGAAGAAAAGTGCGATTAAACATAAAAAATGGACTTACTGAATGGTTGCACTGCTTTTTTATCGCTTTAAATCGATGATTTTTTTGTGAAATTGCTAAAATCAAGAAAACAGCTAGAATTACTTTATGTATTTAAGTAAGAAGTCATTGATAGTCATGATTTGCCTATTCGTGATCTCCTTTAAGGTTGCGTCAGGGGGCGTATTTATTCAAAGTGCTATTGAGAGGGCCCATCTTCTAAGTAGCGCCTACACGAGTGTAGAGATCCAAAAAACTATTAGCTCAAAAAATTCTGTAGAGGACAAAGAGCCCGTGCATTCTATGTATTTGATGTCGCATGTACTTGCTGCATTGAGTGAATCTACTATCGTGATGCCTCTTATTTCCGAGCGCCAAATGAAATACTCCACTGCGAGTGATCCTTACCACGCAGATAACATCCCCGATTCCGTATACAAACCTCCCAAAAATAACGCTTAATTTTTTAGGCTAGAAGCGCACTACTAGGCGCTTCCTCTGCATTGATAAGCCATGTCTATATGGCTGTATTTGGGAGTATTACTATGTTTAATTTTATTAAAGTATTCGCAGTCGCTTTATTTGTAATCACTATCTCCGCTTGTAGTAGCGTTAAGCTCGATGACACTAATGGCGTAGCCACTGTCAATGCTGGAGGATCAATGAGTTATGACCCCATTAGTGATCCTAAGTCTAGTGTCTATGGCAAAAGAGTCATTTATTTTGAGCTTGATAGTTATTCTATTGACCCAAAATATGCCCTCACCATTAGTGCACATGCTTCTTATCTAAAGTCTTCTGATAAGCAAAAAACTCGGCTGATTATTCAGGGCAATACCGATGATCGTGGCACCACAGAGTACAACCTTGCTTTAGGGCAGCGCCGCTCAGATGCAGTACGCAAAGCACTAATGGCACAAGGGGTGAGCGAATCTCAAATTGAGGCAGTGAGCTATGGAAAAGAAAAGCCTGTTAACCCAGCTCAAACCGAAGCGGCTTATCAAGAAAATCGCCGCGCGGAATTCGTTTACCAATAATTTAAAAGGTTTCACTAATGAAAAATATATACAAACTCATCCTTATAGGTCTAATCACATTAAGTGGCTGTGCAAGCAATCCACCAGTAAAAAATCCTGTTCAAGTAGCTAAAGCAATAGCCCCGATTCATACTGAGTCAGTCAGAAAAAAGTTAAATGATTGTATTGTTCGCACGAATCAAGGCGCTGATGCGCTCTTGGTAGATAGTCAAATTATTGCCGTGACAAGAAATAACCCACACGCTAACGCTTTATTTAACTCTGCGGATAAGCTCACCGATCAACAGGCAACAGCACTGAAAAATTACCTTGCTCAAGCAAATGAATGTCAGGTTTTAGCAATCGAGGGAGTGAGTCCGAGAATTAATGCCATTTACCAAGAATTTTTTAAGAACATAGATAGGGTCTATGCTGATCTGATCGCAAGGAAAATTACTATTGGGGTTGCCAACCAAGAGCGTCAATTACTCATACATGATGCGCGGATGAAGCGACTGGATGTGCAAACTGAAAAGAAATAGAGCGATAAAAAATGCCGAGATATCAATTTAAGTGCGGGTCTTGTAAGTATGAATGTATTGGCTCTATTGGTGTAGAGCAAGGAATACATTCCTTTAAGGCCTCAATGCTCTGCGGTGAATGTAAGGAGATCAATAACTACACCGTCTCACGGAAAGGAGGCATTGATGACAAGATTGAGAACGAGAGTATTTGTAAATCATGTGGTGCGTATAAGCACTTAAAAATCTGGGATGGACTCACTTGCCCAAAATGTACTAATCCAATACGTGCTATTGGCTATGATGTAGATGCCACTAAGTCAAGTCGGTTTAAGTGGAGGGTATAGCCCGCCGTTAATAATGTCGCTTTAAATGACAAATATCGTCTATATCTCATTTCTTTCAATCCAAAGCAGACTTATTTAAAAGAGCCTAAAATTTGTAAATGCGTCGTTTGTGCCTACTCATCTGCTTTTGCTTGTTTGCTAGCCTCATTCATGCGGCAACCATGCCAATAGCTGGACAAAATCAATCAAGTTCCCATGAGATGGTGATGGCCGATTCAAGTACCCATAGCCATGAAGCGCCAGCGGAGCAAGCAAAAGCAAAGACAACGATTGACTGTCACAGTAACGTTTATCAGTGTTGCTTGGGTTTTATCATTACCCATCAAATAAGCTCTGACAGCATTACAAGCCTCAGAGAGAAGTCAGAAACTCCAGTTCCATCTTTAATGGTGGAGGGTTTTTCAAGCTCAATATATAAACCTCCAAAATTTCAAAGCTAATTTCGTAAACAATTAGTTTTACTGTGACGACTTGTCACGCATTTAATTTGGAGATTTACTATGAACATGACTCACTATATGGAGTTATTGGCTGTTAATCAGCCTTGGAATTTACTTATCTTTATGGCTATTCCTATCGTGCTGGCAGAGACCTTGGCAATCACTGAGCTATACCTACTATTCACACGCAAATTTGAAGGCGCTATTTTTTACCTTAATCGCTTTGCTGGTATTGCCGTAGGAATCTACTTTATTGGCATTATTTACTACATCATTACCAACGCGGTCATTCCCATTACCAAAGCTGGTGAATGGAGAACGGTGATTGATGTGATTGCCGTCAGTACTTATGTTATTGCTGGCTTGCCATTGATTTGGATCGCGTTTCAAGAGATAGGTTTAGTGAACAAGACTTTAGATCAAATGGGCAAGTTAAAGATTCATGCGATCTGCGTTGCCTTGTTCTTAGTCTTTGGGCATATTGCGATGATTGCGGGCATGGTAGACCCAAGCATTCTGGGTTACAAAGGCGCTAACGCTCATCAAATGAGTGGAGGTAATGACCACGAGTTTTGCCATCCAGAGGAGCATGAAAAGATGATGAAGGAACATCAGAAAATGATGGGCAATATCCCCTCTAATCAAATGCCTATGAATGGCGGGCAAATGCCAATGGGTGGTGGCCAAATGCCTCAGCAGATGAAGAACTGGCAGATGCCAATGAATAATCAAGGACACAATCATTAGTAAAAGGCTTGCCCGAAAGGGCAACCTTTATTTGAAGAAAGAGATGGTTAATATGAAATTAGTTAATCAACAAAGAAGGCTTATTTCTTTGGGTTTGGTTTTGTTGCCAGCAATAGGTTTTGCCGCAACTGAGAAGCCAGTCATTACGATGTGGAAAAGCCCAACCTGTGGTTGCTGTAAAGATTGGGCAGACCATGTTGAAAAAAATGGATTTGCTGTAAAAACCTATACAGATGGCAACGATGAGATTCGTAAAAAGTTAGGTATGCCCATTCAGTTTGGCTCTTGCCATACCGCTTTGATTGGTGGTTATGCAATTGAAGGACATGTGCCAGCAAAAGAAATCAAGCGGCTGTTGACAGAAAAGCCCAAGGCTATTGGACTTACTGTTCCTGCTATGCCGGTTGGCTCTCCGGGTATGGATGGCATAGAGTACAAGGGCAGAAAAGATCCATACGATGTTTTGTTAATTGGGTTAAACGGTAAACCTAGTGTTTATCAGTCTTATCGTTAGATTTAGGCATTCCACGCCTGGTCAATTCCACTCCAAGATAATCAAAATCAAAAATAGCCCAGCAAGTGGGCTATTTTCTTTTGGGTTAGTTCAAGTTGACTTAACCCTATGCTAATTGAATCTTGTTAGCCTTTTTTAGCCCAAGCAGAGCACCAGCCATTAGCAGCCACTTGTTTGCCTGCAAACAGAGGGCAACCACCAGCAGCAGAGCCTGCTTTACCCTGATACAGAGCACAGTTTCCACAGTTCTTTCCAGCGGTTGTAGAGACAGCAACGTATTTCAATCCCTTAGCTTGTGGATCTGCTTCAGACACCATAGCTTGAGCTTGTACTCTCCCGTTGAGCGCTAAGGTACAAGCACCAGCAGCGGATAAAATCATAAATTGACGACGACTATTTTTCATGGGGTTCTCTCAAATGTTGTTTTTGTAGATTTAATCATAAAGCAAGTAGTGCTTTATGGTGAATCCAAACTTAACCCGCTGATTTCAATGATGAAGATTGAAGTGAGAGCAGCGATCAAATTCACCAAGCCTTATTAGTAGGATTAAAAGCCAATCAAGGGATGGGTACCGCCTCCATTTGATTTTCTTGAGAACGCATATTCCTTTAAAGGACAAATGCGTACATCAAGTGTTGGCTAGTGATTTGCCGCTAAAACCGCATTTTTAGATGAAAGAAGTGTACAAGGGCCCCCAATGGCTATGTAGTTTAAATTTCGCTATAATCATGAGTTCGGCGAATTAGCTCAGCTGGTTAGAGCGACGGAATCATAATCCGCAGGTCCGGGGTTCAAATCCCTGATTCGCCACCAAATTGAAAGGCCATTACCTAGCGGTAGTGGCCTTTTTTTTGTACTTTGTATTTATTTGGACAATAAAAAACCCGCTCCGAAGAGCGGGTTAGTCGATGTCTAGGAGTAAACCTAGCAATCAGTCATGCATCACTACCTTTACCTTAAGCACGAATCGATGGATAGCGTACAAAAGAGATCAAGTCTTGAATTTCTTTACGTGGGGCTGGGGTTACCAAACTCACCAAGATAATCAATGCGAAGCCAAGCGGTACGCCGAATACACCAGCAGAAATTGGCTGAATACCATACCAAAGTTCTATAGGTGAAGTAACGCCGAATACACCGCGCAACCATGGCTGTGTCACCGCCATGTAGTACATGGTGACACCTAGGCCACAGATCATACCGACACAGGCTCCTGCTTTAGTAGCGCGCTTCCAGAAAATACCAAGGGTAAGTGCTGGGAAGAATGCTGCTGCCGCAAAGGAGAACGCTGCACCAACCAAGAACAAGATGTCCGCAGGTTTCTGGGAAGCTACATAAGCAGCTGCCAGAGCAACAACCAACAACAGTACTTTAGAAATCAAAACACGTTTGCTAGCAGGTGCATTTGGGTTAATCATCTTGTAGTAGAGGTCATGTGACAGTGCGTTAGCAATAGTCAACAAGAGGCCATCAGCAGTGGACAGAGCAGCAGCCAAACCACCAGCAGCAACCAAGCCTGAGATCACATATGGCAAGCCACCGATTTCTGGGGTTGCCAGAACGATGATATCGCCACCAATACTCATCTCACCTAACTGCAAGAGACCATCTTTGTTTACGTCAACTACTGATAACAAAGCCGCATCCACCTTGTTCCACTGCGCAATCCAACCCGGCAGTTGATCAAAAGGTGTTCCCACTAAGACCGTGAAGATCTCATACTTAACCAAAACTGCCAAAGCAGGAGCGGTGAAGTACAGCAAGAAGATGAAGAACAAGGACCATGTCACAGATTCACGAGCTTGTTTTACAGACGGAGTCGTGTAAAAACGCATCAGAATATGTGGCAATGCCGCTGTACCCACCATCAAACAGAAGATCAATGCTAAGAAGTTACGACGTGAAGTGTCGAAAGCAGTGCGTGCCTTCTCATCACCTGCAGGATCACCCGCAAACTGCTGAGCGTGACGTGGCATGCCAGCAAGTGGCTTGTCACGAGCTTCTGCACCAGCTTTACCTTTAGTCCATGCCGCTTTTGCAGCTGCAGCATCTGCTGGAACTGCGGCTAATGCTTTTTCAGCAGCAGCAATATCAGCAGCTGGTGCACTAGCTGCTTTTAAATCTGCTAGCTTAGTTTCAGCAGCAGCTTTATCCGCAGCAAGCGCAGCAGGAACATCTTTTAATTTTTCACCAAAAGCTGCAGCACGAGCTTTGAAAATCGCTCTTACTTCTAACTCTTTTGGATCTTTGATGAGTTCTGCTTCTTTAGCGGTAACTTTTTCCAACTGGTATCCATAGATAGCCTGTGGAATTGGTACGCCTGTTTGCTTTACTGACAACCAAACCACTGGAATCATGTAAGCAATGATCAAGATGATGTACTGAGCAACTTGAGTCCAAGTTACTGCGCGCATACCACCTAAGAAGGAACAAACCAAAATACCAGCCAAACCTACGAAAATTCCTACCTCAAATGGAATGCCTGCTAAACGGGTAGTAATCAAACCTACTCCGTAAATCTGCGCAACCACATAAGTAAAGGAGCACAAAATCGCCGCAAAAATTCCGATAAAGCGTGGAAGATTACCGTCGTAACGCGCGCCCAAGAAGTCAGGAATCGTAAATTGACCGAATTTACGCAGGTACGGAGCCAAGAACAAAGCCACTAAACAGTAACCGCCTGTCCAGCCCATAATGAAGGCCAAACCGCCGTAACCCGTTAAGTACAAGGTACCAGCCATACCGATAAACGACGCTGCTGACATCCAGTCCGCACCCGTTGCCATACCGTTATAGACCGCTGGTACTCTGCGTCCGGCTACATAGTATTCAGCAGCATCATTTGTTCTACTCATCACACCAATACCGGCATAGAGTAAAACAGTTGCGCCTAAGAATATGTAACCAATCATGGCACGACTAAGGCCCATTTGCTCTGCAATAGCCAAAATCACAACGAAAGTTAAGAAACCTCCGGTGTACCAGGTATAGACCTTATTCAGACCTTTTTTAAAGTCGGCATTACTTCCGCCGCCACCAAAAATACTGCCATCTCCACTAGGTGTCATTTCAGCCATGATTAATCCTCCTCCTCTTCAGCACAACCATATTCTTTGTCAAGATTATTCATATAGTGTGCGTAGTAGGCAATGATCAAAACGTACACAACGAGTGCGCCCTGAGCCCCTACCCAAAAACTAAATGGCCAACCAAAAAAGTTGAAGTTCAACTCGCGCGCACTAAATCCAACAACATAGGTCACGAGAAACCAAATGGCTAACAGAAATCCTGTCATCCTTACGTTTTTCGACCAATATTGTTTCTGCGATTCTGTTAATTGCATAACAGTTTCTCCCTTAAGTTAATAAAATACTTCTACAGCATTGCAAAACTATCAAACTACAAAAAATCACTAAGCAGTTAAGCCGGTTTCCTGTTCTAACTGCTTAGCAAATTTAGGTTCAAACTGCTTTAAATGGTGAATAATTTTGCTTGCCTCATCGGGCTGATTGCGCTCAACATAAATCTTTGCGAGCTGATACCAGGCGTAAGGACTCATGGGTTGTAGGGTAGTATTTTTCTTGAGGGCTTTAATGGCCTCATCGAAGCGCTGTAATTGAATCAGCGCTAAACCAAGCCCGTACCAGGCTAGGTCCAATTTTTCATTTAACTTGATGGCCTGCCGAAAGCTGTGTTCAGCATCTTGAACTTGGCCAAGCTCTTCTTGTAAGAAACCAAGGTTGTACCAAGTAGCGGCAGATACCTCAGACAATAGAGTTAAACGCTTGTAGTCGGCGATAGCACCTTCTTTATCACCAAGCTCGGTCTTCATAAAAGCAAGACTGCCAATCGCATACGCATCATTTGGAAACTGCTGCAACATCTGTTCGAACACTTCCATGGCTTGGCTTTTCATGCCCAAGACAATAAATGCAGAGGCGCGCCATTTTAGGAAAAACCAAGTGAGGTTATGTTTTTTTACTGACATGCTGCCATTCCAATTGTGATGCAATGCTCAATCTTGGCTAGAGTCACAGCAATATATAGAACGCCCACAATACAAAATGCCACGAAGGGCACTTGCCTATCCAGAATTTGCTTTGGAGAAATAAAGCGTGCAATGAGGGTCCAGGGCTTATTGACCATGCCAATCAACTGGTAAAACAAGTTAGTGTCACGATCGTGTCCAGCTAATATATATAGCAAACCTTGGCCTGCGAGACCTAAGGCGCCGATATACAAAATGAGTTGAGCGATGTTTAAAAATAAAAGCACTAAGAATCCCCGAAAATTACACAACTGCTAAGCTACAAAACTAGTGAATTATGGTTTCTAAAGGCCTTTATCCACATTAGTGATTTCCCTTACTTAATATTTGCACCATTTTAGGGCAAAAGATGGCCTTTTTATGACCCAGGAATCCAGCTCGCCTGACGACTCAATTTCCTTAGGCTAGCCCAAGAGTTCGCCTCTTTTTTAAGTTGGGGCCAGAGGCGCATTAAGAGCTCTGCGGTGGCAAAAGTATCGGCAGCTGCCTGGTGGCGGATAGCACATTCAATACCAAAATGGTTTAACCATTCATCTAGCGCTCTAATACTAGGGTTTACCCCAGTAATTTTGGCAAGCGGTTCAATATCTAGCCATTCATTTAGTAGGGGTTTAAGCCCAAATGCCTTAAATGCACGATGAATCATGGCTTCATCAAAAGGCGCATGAAATGCTAAGAGCGGGCAATCGCCAGCCCATTGTCGGAATCCTTCAAGAACTTCTTCTGGTGGTCGTCCCTCAGTCTGAGCTTGTCTGCCAATGTGGTGAATCAACACATTCTCTTTATTAGTAGGAATGTCTTGTTTTAAGACTGCTTCATAGCTGTCGCCAATCACAATCGAGACGTTCTCAAAATTTGAGCTCACTTCTACGGCTACGGCTGCAATTGCCAGTAAACGATCCGAGTAGGGATCTAGCCCACTCGTTTCAACATCAAGCACAATCCACCGTCGCGACTCGGGCGGCTTCGCTTGAAAGAGCTTACGAATGCTGTTTAACCAAGGCAGATCCCCCGGATTAGCGTGCATAGTCCAACTCAAGGCGCTGTTGTAAAGAACGCACTTGAAGAAGCGATTCTTTCAAAATTGTGCGATCCACCGCATTGAGTTTCTCAATATCAACCACATTCGGATTGCCATGGATGCGGGTTTCACCCATCTGAATTGCTAAGCGCTGGGTTTGCAAAAACTCAAAGGCTGTAATCCATGCGGCACTCTCTGACTCTGGGGCATGTAAGGCACGACCTACTGCCGCTAAACGTTCTCGGGTATTAATTACTTCAATACCATTCGCTAATGAATAAATGCGCGCTATGTCGACCATGATGGCAGCACCTTGCAACTTTAGATCAATCGTTTTCTGACCGTTGATATCAGTAGCCTCAAGTGCGCCAAACCAATTGAGGGGAACGCGTCTCTGCAGAGAGTTATCTGCAAGCTGTTTAATAAAGCGGGGAGTGGCTGCTGCCTGCTTTCGCACATAATCTTTTAAGGGTATGAGTAAATCAGCATTGCCAGCCAATGCCCTCAAGTCAAAAAAGATACTGGCATTTAATAAGCCCTGTGGATTACCTTGTTCTATCCAGCGCACAAAGCGAGCAAGCCATTCGCCTTGACGAAGGCATAGTTCTGGATTGCTAGCCATGATGTTGCCTTTGCAGAGTGGGTAGCCACAGGCATCAAGAGCCTCATTCACCTCTTTTGCAAAACTCAGGTAGATCGCAGCTTGGGCTGCTGAATCGGTATCTAAAAAAACTAAGGCATTGTCTTGATCGGTAGCAATCGTCTGCTCGCTTCGCCCCTCGGACCCCAGGGCAATCCAAGCGAAGTGAGCCATATTGACTTGATGCTTGCGGGCAGAGATCGCGATCAATTGCTCGGTCAGAACATCATTGAGGTGGCTGATTAAAGAGGTCAGTTGGCGAGCCTGAACACCTTGGCCTATTAAGTTGCGTGCAAACTTACGGATATCGTCTGCGCACTTTTTTAAAAGTGCCAGATCATCACTGTTTCGAATGGCTGTGCTAATACTATTGAGCGACAGTCGCTGCAAAGAAAAGAGATCACGCTCTGAAATAATGCCTACGAGCACGCCACGTTCTAAGATAGGTAAATGACGGATGTGGGAGCGGGACATCAGTAGGCTCGCCATTTCAGCACTATCGTCCACAGTCAGAGTTTTTACTTCAGTAGACATCACCGCAGATATGGGTGTGTTTAGGTCTAAATTAGCCAGAGTGACTCTGGACAGCACATCGTAGCGCGTCAAAATACCTAAGATACTTCGTTCATTTTCGATCACCAGAATGGAGCCCACTTTTTTCTCATGGATCAAAGTCAGTGCATCGCGTAGCGTGGTATGGGGTCCAGTAGTTAAAGGTTTTTTGAGGGCCAAGTCTCCCAGTCTGCTCTCGAGAGATTGCTCTGCGAGAGCCTGTGAGACGAAAACGTTACGTAAAGCAGTGCGGGATTCTTGGAGCAAACCCCAGATGCGATTATTTAAGAATTCACTAAATGGGGTTGAGCGGGCCGCTAGCTGGCGCATGGCCGCTACTGGGAAGAGCAAGCAAAAACAATCACCGACTGCACTATAAGTGGTAGACACCGGACGATTGGCAAATGCAGAGCCGATAGAAAATAAGTCACCCGCATCTAAGGAGAAAGCAGTTTCCTCAAGTCCTGGAATATCCCGTAGGCCTGAGACGCGACCTTGCCGAATAAAATATAAAAATGGTGGGGCGCCATCTGCTGGAGAAAGTATGACTTCTTGAGGGGCGAAGTAGGCCTCCCGCGATGACGTTAGAAAAAAATCAACCTCTTTTGCAGACATTTTTGAAAAAGGTAGATGCTTCATCACTTGTTGCCGCAAGTTTTGCACGAGACTATCCGAAGCGAAAGAAGTATTAGAGGCTTGCTCAGCCATGAATGAATCCCTGTTTAGATCAAAATGCTGCTGCTCTGGCGTATGTACTCATATAAAATGGGGTTATTAGCCTAATGATCATCATATGTCTGTTTTCTAGGCTTATCAATACAATACCAATTTAGCATTACAAAGGCCCACGTCACCATGACCCCGACCACCATCAATATTGTCAGTAGCGCTATTTTTGCAATAGCCGTCATCCATACGTTTTCCACGAAGTTTTTTGAGGGGCTTGCCCATAAACAACCGAGCCATGCTGGTATTTGGCATTTGCTTGGTGAGGTGGAAGTAGTATTTGGTTTTTGGGCGATGGTCTTGGTGTCCTTCTTCTTTGTCTACACCGGACAAGAAGCCACTATCACGTATCTCGAGAAACTCAATTTCACAGAGCCGCTATTTGTCTTTGTGATCATGATCATTGCGGCGAGCAAGCCTGTATTGGAGTTTTGTCTCTTTTTGGTTTTGCGTGTGACCGCTTTATTACCAGTCAAAAAGTCCGTTGGTTTTTTGTGGGTGACCCTCACACTCGTTCCTCTCTTGGGATCATTTATCACCGAGCCAGCTGCTATGACTGTGGCGGCCTTATTGCTGCGAGACTATTACTTCTCTAAGAGAATTTCCCCTAAGTTAATGTATGCCGCACTAGCGGTGCTCTTTGTGAATATTTCTATTGGTGGGGCGCTAACGCCTTATGCAGCACCACCGATATTGATGGTTGCTAAAACATGGAATTGGGATCTGATGTTTATGCTGCAAAACTTTGGCTGGCGCTCGGCGATTGCAGTAGTAGTGAACTCGACACTTTTAGCCTTCCTATTTTTTAAAGAGCTCAACGCATTCACTATCGCCCCGAATGAGAAAAAGATCGATGCCATTCCGGTAAGCGTGATTGCCATTCATTTAGCCTTTTTAGTTGCTGTAGTGGTTTCGGTGCACCATTCTGTTTTATTTATGGGCCTGTTCCTATTTTTTGTTGGCTATACCTCAGCGTATGCGCGTTATCAGAACAAACTGATTGTGCGAGAAAGCTTATTAGTGGCATTTTTCTTGGCCGGCTTAGTGGTGTTGGGCAGCCAGCAAAAATGGTGGCTACAGTCCTTATTAGTCAGCCTGGATTCCACTTCGGTCTATTACGGTGCTACGGCTCTCACAGCGATTACGGATAATGCAGCGATTACTTATTTAGGCTCTTTGGTAGAGGGTCTCTCCGATGAATTCAAATATTCTTTAGTTGCAGGCGCTTTGACTGGTGGAGGCTTGACGGTAATTGCCAATGCGCCTAATCCAGCAGGCTTTTCGATTCTGAAGTCGAGTTTTGATGAAGGTGCTATCAGCCCACTCTATTTATTCCTATATGCACTACCACCAACGATCATCGCGATCATCGCGTTTCGATTTATATAAGCGCAGCTAGGAATATTCTTGGACTTCACATCCCTCATCGATTTATTTTTACATCTAGATAAAAATTTAGCGCTCATTGCCAATGAGTGGGGGGTATGGATTTACGTTTTACTGTTTGCCATTATTTTTATTGAAACTGGCTTTGTGGTCATGCCGTTTTTGCCGGGTGACTCACTCCTCTTTGTAGCAGGAGCACTTGCAGCAGTAGGTGGCATGGACCTTACTATTCTGATGGCGCTACTGTCCGTTGCTGCGATTACCGGTGATGCTCTGAACTATTCTATCGGGAGATTTATTGGCAACAAGGTGTTCGCTTGGGAGAACTCACGTTGGTTTAATCGCAATGCCTTTGACCAAGCCCATGCCTTTTATGAAAAGTATGGTCCCATTACGATTGTGCTCGGTCGCTTTATGCCGTTCATTCGGACTTTTGCACCGTTTGTTGCTGGGGTAGCTCACATGCGTTACCCCGTATTTGCTTTCTATAATGTTGCTGGGGGACTCCTCTGGGTTTGTAGTCTCACAGGACTAGGTTTTTTGATCGGTGAGCATCCTTGGGTCAAAAGTAATTTCTCATTAGTTGCTTTAGCCATGATTGTGATTCCAGGATTACCGGCACTCTGGATTGTGACGAAAGAGATGTTGAAAAAATTACAGGCACGCTACAAGTAATCTGAAGATAAGATAATTTATGGCTAAATTTTGGAACTTTGTCTTTTTTCAGCTTGGGTGGTTTGCTTGCATTTTGGGCGCTGCGAATCACTTCATTTTTTGGCCTGTTCTCGCTACGCTGGCTTATATCGCGGTTTTTATTTGGCGAGCTGATAAACCTGCATCTGAGTTCCAGTTCATTTTGAAGGCAGTCATATTCGGAGTAAGTGCAGACTCACTTATTGCTTACTTAGGTTTTTTAAGTTTTGAAGGGTCTTGGCCAAGCGCCTATCTTTCACCGCTCTGGATGTGGACCCTCTGGGCTTTGCTGGCCACGACCATTAATGAATCTTTATCTTGGTTGCGGAAAAAACCCATATTGGCAGTGGTTTTAGGCGCAATTGCGGGACCTTTGTCGTATGAGGCTGGCATCAGAATGGGTGCCGGTGCATGGGGTCCTAGTGGTCAAATTGGGGGATTAGTACTCCTGGCGATCATTTGGGGGGTGGCAATGCCTCTGTTTTTCTATTGGACTCGACCCCTTGCAGGACCAGGACTACTCAATAATCCGTCATAAGGTTTTAAATTTGCTTGCAAAGAGTACTGTTTTTATATACAGTAACTCCCATGACATTCAAAAACAAAAAACCCGCAGGAAAAAGCCCCTTAAATAGCGAAAAGGAAGTACACATGGCCATGGATGATAAGAAAAAATCAGCCTCATCAGAGTTTGATGGGATGAGTGGAGACAAGCAAAAAGCCTTGACGGCAGCTTTGGCGCAAATTGAGAAGCAATTTGGCAAGGGCTCGATCATGAGATTGGGCGACGCAGAGATCCATCAAGATATTCAAGTGGTATCCAGTGGATCACTGGGTTTAGATATTGCTTTGGGAGTGGGTGGTTTAGCTCGTGGGCGCGTGATTGAGATTTACGGCCCTGAGTCCTCAGGAAAAACAACCTTAACTTTGCATGCTATTGCAGAGATGCAAAAAATTGGTGGGACTTGCGCCTTTATCGATGCTGAGCATGCTTTAGATGTTCAATATGCTTCGCGCCTAGGTGTCGATGTCAATAATTTATTAATCTCTCAGCCAGATACTGGTGAGCAGGCCTTAGAAATTACAGATGCCTTGGTGCGTTCCGGCTCGATTGATTTAATCGTGATTGACTCAGTGGCTGCTTTAGTTCCTAGAGCAGAAATCGAAGGCGATATGGGCGATTCATTACCTGGATTACAGGCACGTTTGATGAGTCAGGCTTTACGTAAGTTGACCGGTGCAATTAAGCGCACTAATACAACCGTGATCTTCATTAACCAGATTCGTATGAAGATTGGTGTCATGTTTGGATCCCCTGAAACCACCACTGGCGGTAATGCGTTGAAGTTTTATGCCTCTATGCGTTTAGACATTCGCCGTATTGGCGGTATCAAGAAGGGCGATGAAATCGTCGGCAATGAAACACGTGTCAAGGTAGTCAAGAACAAAGTATCTCCACCATTTCGCGAAGCAATTTTTGACATCATGTATGGTGCAGGTATTTCAAGAGAAGGCGAAATTATCGATATGGGCGTAGAGGCTGATATTGTAGAAAAGTCTGGTTCTTGGTATAGCTACAACGGCGATCGTATTGGTCAAGGTAAAGACAATGTGCGCGACTTCTTAAAAGAGAATCCAGCAATTTCACAAGATATTGAAGCCAAGATTCGTGCAAAACTAGGTGTGAAGAGCGGCACGGCTATCGTGAGTGATGTAGTGAATGACGTCTTAAGCGAAGAAGAGGAAGTGTAGTTACTTCATGTCTGCGTTAGGCAGTAAAAACAAGCAAAGCCCGAGCCTCAAAGCTCGGGCTTTGCGTCTTTTATCGATGCGTGAATACAGTCGCAAAGGCTTAGAGGCAAAGCTACAAGAATCTGTTGCGAGGATGCTCAAACTCAATCCACCTGAGGGCGACACAGAGGCAAGCAACTCCGATGAGCCTGTAAGTTTGCAAATTGCAGCAGTATTAGATGACTTCGAGGCGCGCGGCTGGCTTTCTGATCAGCGGTTTGCTGAAGCTTTAGTGAGGCGACGTAGCGAGCGTTTCGGTACCCGAAAAATACAAGATGAGTTGGCTCAAGCGGGGGTGGATAGTGCTCAAACAGCCGATTTATTAAGAAACCTGAAAGAAACAGAATATCAAAGAGCCCATGAGCTTTGGCTGCGTAAGTTTGGGGTCGTGGCGCAAGAGCAAAAGGAGAAAGCCCGACAATACCGTTTTTTGGCTTCTAAGGGCTTTAGTTCTGAAGTAGTTGGCAAGGTTGTCGCAGGGCGCATCCGCAAGGATGAGTAAGTAGCCAAATTACTCGATTGCGGCATTGCAGCATGATAGACTCACAGAGTTGGCCAAGTCCTTCATATTTATTCAATTTAGCTGACTCAGCCTAGGATTGAATCGGTAGGAGCTTAAAGCCTCACCGTTTGCTAAAAAGATACTGTTTCAGGAGTAATAATGAAAATTCATGAGTACCAGGGTAAAGAGCTTTTACGCCAATTTAATGTGCCTGTCCCTAATGGCATTCCAGCATTTAGCGTTGACGAGGCTATCAAGGTCGCTGAGAAATTAGGCGGCCCTGTATGGGTTGTTAAAGCACAAATTCATGCAGGTGGTCGCGGTAAAGGCGGCGGTGTGAAATTAGCGAAGAGCATGGATGAGGTAAAGAAATACGCTTCTGAAATTTTGGGGATGCAGCTCAAAACACATCAGACTGGTCCAGAAGGTCAAAAAGTAAATCGCCTGTTGATTGAAGATGGTGCAGATATTAAAAAAGAGTATTACTTCAGTATCGTGACTGATCGCGGCACACAGAAGAATGTGATCATGGCGTCCAGTGAAGGCGGCATGGATATTGAGGAAGTTGCCGAATCTCACCCAGAAAAAATTATCAAAGTGTTTGTTGATCCATTAATCGGCTTAACGGATGCGGATTGCCAAATCATTGCTAAGGGTATTGGCGTTCCAGATGCTTCCATTCCTATGGCAAGCGATGTGTTCAAGAACCTCTATAAAACCTATTGGGAAACCGATGCTTCATTGGTGGAGATCAACCCATTAATCCTTGAAGGGAATGGCAAGATTAAAGCCTTAGATGCGAAATTTAATTTCGACCCAAATGCTTTATTTCGTCATCCTGAGATCGTGGCTTATCGTGATATCGATGAAGAAGATCCAGCGGAAATTGAAGCCTCTAAATTTGATTTAGCCTACATCTCACTAGATGGCAATATTGGTTGCTTAGTCAATGGCGCCGGCCTTGCAATGGCAACAATGGATACCATCAAGTTATTCGGTGGTGAGCCAGCCAACTTCTTAGATGTGGGTGGTGGTGCTACTGCAGAAAAAGTGACCGAAGCGTTCAAGATCATGCTCAAGAATAAGAGCGTAGAAGCGATCTTAGTAAACATTTTTGGCGGCATTATGCGTTGCGATGTGATTGCGGATGGTGTGGTGAGTGCCTGTAAGGCAGTCAATCTCACCGTTCCTTTGGTTGTGCGCATGAAGGGTACAAATGAAGAGTTGGGCAAGAAGATTCTTGCAGACTCAGGCTTACCCATCATTAGTGCCGATTCAATGGCTGAGGCGGCTACCAAAGTAGTTGCTGCCGTTGCTAAAAAATAAATAATCAAGGAAATCAATATGTCTATTTTAGTGAATAAAAATACTAAAGTAATTACGCAAGGTATTACTGGTAAGACTGGGCAGTTCCATACTGAAAAATGCCAAGAGTACGCAAATGGTAAACACTGTTTTGTTGCTGGGGTGAATCCTAAAAAAGCAGGCGAGTCTATTTTTAATATTCCTATTTATGGAACAGTGAAAGAAGCTGCTCAACAAACCGGTGCAACGACTTCTGTGATCTATGTGCCGCCTCCGGGTGCTGCAGCTGCGATCTGGGAAGCGGTAGAAGCGGATCTCGATTTTGTTATTTGTATCACTGAGGGTGTGCCAGTCAAAGACATGCTGGAACTTCGGAATAAGATGCATGCAAAAGAAGCAGCTGGCGGTAAGAGAACCTTATTGCTGGGACCAAATTGTCCTGGAATCATCACTCCGGATGAAATCAAAATCGGCATCATGCCCGGCCATATTTGCAAGAAGGGTCGTATTGGTGTGGTGAGTCGCTCTGGCACCTTGACTTATGAGGCTGTGGGTCAATTAACGGCTCTTGGCTTAGGTCAATCCACTGCAGTCGGTATTGGTGGCGATCCCATTAATGGCTTGAAGCACATCGACATCATGAAGATGTTCAATGACGATCCAGATACGGATGCGGTCATCATGATTGGTGAAATCGGCGGGCCAGATGAAGCAGATGCAGCGCGCTGGTGCAAAGATAATATGAAAAAGCCCATCGTTGGCTTTATCGCGGGCGTCACGGCGCCTGCTGGAAAGCGCATGGGCCATGCAGGCGCATTGATTTCTGGCGGTGCTGATACAGCCGATGCGAAGCTGTCTGTAATGGAAGAATGCGGCTTCACTGTCACCAAGAATCCATCAGAAATGGCTGCCTTATTGAAGGCTATGTTGTAATAGTGTCTTAGAAGGGTGCTGGTCATACAGCATCCTTTTTGGTAGTGCCTAGTAGTTAAAACATAAAAAAACGTATGGAGAGAACATGGATTTTTCAGCATTTTCAGATGCCAGCTTTTGGGCGGCTCTGTTATCAATCATCGTCGCTAATATTTTATTGTCAGGCGACAACGCAGTCGTGATCGCTTTAGCATCTCGCAATTTACCCCCTCATCAACAAAAGAAAGCTATTTTTTGGGGTAGTGCTGCAGCGATTATTTTGCGTGTAGTACTGACTATTACGGCAGTTGCACTATTAACCCTCCCTTATTTAAAAATTATTGGCGGCTTACTGTTGCTATATATTGGAATTCAGCTGCTATCCGATAGTGGTGGTGAAGAAGATATGAAAGGTGAGTCTAGTATTTGGGCCGCCATCCGGACAATTTTGATTGCCGATCTAGTCATGAGTTTGGATAACGTATTAGCTGTTGCTGCAGCAGCTCAAAAAGGTCCACAAGAGACCCAGTTACTACTACTCATCATTGGTTTAGGTATGTCTATTCCACTGATCATTTTTGGTAGTGCTATGTTACTGAAGGTGATGGAGCGTTTCCCCATCATCATCACTCTAGGCGCAGGTTTACTTGGTTTATTGGCTGGCGGCATGTTGGTTGATGACCCTGCCATTAAAGAGAGTATTCAAGAGGCTCTAGGCGATGCGAAGTTAGCCTTTGAAGTAATTGGTATTGCGATTGTGATTCTTGTGGGAACTTACTTCAAGAAAAAAAATGCTGGTAAACACGCTCAATAGCTTAGTAAAGTATTAATCAGAAAAGCCAGCCCTTAAAGCCGGCTTTTCTTACATTGGCATCCCTTGAGTTCATTGGGTATAGACTGGATCATGAGACATTCAACCAAAGGAGCTTATGGAAATGTCAAAGCAAAGTCACGCAGCCTCGCAAACACAGCAAGATAAAAAACAGCACGAATCTGGCTTTACTTTAATTGAGGTAATGGTCGTGGTTGCCATTATCGGCATCCTAGTTGCAGTCGCAGTTCCGCAATATCAGGACTACATTGCCCGTAGCCGTATCGTAGAAGGTATGAATTTGTCTTCTAGCGCGAAGTTAGCCGTCACAGAGTCTTTTGCAAGTCGGGGCACGGTTGCAATGGATGATGCAACGAGTGGTTCCTTTACTTTTGTTCCTACCCGCAGTGTCAAGCTGATTGAAATCACACCCTCTGGGGCCATTGCAATTGATTATCAAAATAACGTTGCCCCTGAAGGGAAAAATACCCTTCATCTGATCCCGACGAATAATCCCGATGTCAATATTCCTAAACCAATTGATCTGTCTAAGCCTGAGGGATCTACTTGGGCTGGGGGCTGGTCTTGCCGCTCTGCAGAAACAAACTTACTTCCACAGCTTCTCCCCTCTGAGTGCCGTATTACTAAGTAATGCATTAAGCAAGTAAGGAAATAGGGGAATAAAGAAGTAAGAAATTAAGAAAAAATTAATCCACCCTCGGGTGGATTTTTATTGATGGTGATGCGATTACCGAGCTTAACTAGCCTTCCACTCTCCAGATTTCCCGCCACTCTTCTCAAGTAGCTTCACATTGCCCATCACCATGCCTCGGTCAACTGCTTTTGCCATGTCATAGATCGTGAGGAGGGCAACTTGGACTGCAGTCAGGGCTTCCATTTCTACACCGGTAGGCCCAGTCGTTTCCGCTCTGACTTGGCAAGTAATGCTGCTCTGTTCTGAGTTGAGTTGGAAGTCTAGACTTACGTGGCTTAAGGCTAGGGGGTGACACAGAGGAATGAGTTCGGAGGTTTTTTTAGAGGCCTGAATGCCTGCAATACGGGCAATACCCAGAACATCCCCCTTTTTATGACTTCCGGCCTCTATCATTTGAAAGGTTTCGGGCAGCATCGTAATCTTGCCGGTAGCGATGGCAATTCGGTGGGTATTGGGCTTATCGCCCACATTGACCATATGGGCTTGCCCACTGGCATCAAAATGAGTTAGTTTGTTCATGGGATAAGTTTTACCATAGAGGGATGGAAGTCATAAAGACAACGGAAAAAACACCGATTTTTAGGCGTATTGTGGCCTGTCAGTTAATTCTGTCTTTGGCCTGGCCAAGTGCGGGCTTTGTCTATGCTGCCGGTACCGCCTCTTCACCAATCGTAGGGGATGTCTCTGTTAAAGGAGATTCTGCAGCCTTGCAAAATCTGGGTAGAGCAGTGCAATCTCCGGATGCCCGATCTGCCAATTTACCAGCACGTAATGCTCCTCTGGTGCAGCCAACATTCATCTTGCCCGATATGGGTGATCCTGGGGGTGACTCATTAAGTCGCGTAGATGAGAAAAAATATGGCGAGATGATCATGCGCCAAATTCGGTCAGATCCGGATTATTCCAATGACTTGCCTATATATGATTTTTTAAATCAAATGGAGCAGCGTTTGTTGCAGGCCGCTAAGCGCTTGCAATTGGGTGGCGCTAATGAGCAAGGCAGTGGTGCGTATAACTTTGAAGTATTTGCAGTCAAAGACAGCAGCATTAATGCGTTTGCCTTGCCAGGTGGGTTTATTGGTTTTCATACGGGGTTGTTGGTGAGTGCTGAATCCGATTCCGAAGTGGCTTCAGTAATGGGTCATGAGACCGGACACGTATTGCAGCGTCACTTAGCTCGCCAAATGGACAAGCAGACTACTAATATGATGATTGCTCTGGCGGGTATTTTATTAGGCGCCCTTGCCGCCTCTCGTAACCCCGGCGCAGCATCTGGGCTTATGCAGGGTGGTCAAGCTGTTGCTGTCAATAATCAACTTTCCTATTCTAGGGATGCAGAGCGTGAAGCAGATCGTATTGGCTTTCAGATTTTGGCAGAGAGTGGATATGACGTGAATGGCGCTCCGGGATTTTTTCAACGTCTGCAAAAAGCCACTGGGGTCATGGATAAGGGCGTGCCATCTTATGTACGCACCCATCCTTTAACGACCGATCGTATTGCAGATATGCAAGACCGAGTGCGCAATATACCCAATCGAACTGTGTCGACAGCCATAGAATTTTATTTTATTAAAGCACGTGCTCGTATGGAGCAGTCTGGCAGTTCAAGCGGTATGTTTGATTTGCGAAATACTTTTGAAAGCCTGAGTAAGAATGCAAATCCAGGAAAGCAAATGGAAGGCTTATATGGACTGGCATTGATTGCTCAGAAACAAGGCAAGATAGATCAGGCAACTACATATTTACAGCAAGCCCGCAACTTAGCTAATGGTGCTAATAAGCCTGGGTCACCTATTCAAAGTCAGAGTCTGTCCTTAGATATTACGAGCTCTGAATTAGCGCTCGCTAAAGGTAGGAATGAGGAAGCATTGCAGTTAGCGCAGACCACTTTACGCGCTTATCCACAGTCTTATGCAGCCGGGGCTGCCATGATCAATGCCTATCTCAAATTGGGCCGCACAAACGATGCCATTACCTGGCTAAAAGCGCGCACGCGAGCTCAACCTGGGGAAGTAGTGTGGTGGGGGATGTTATCGAATGCCTATGAGCAAGCTAAGAATATTCCAATGCGCCACTATGCCTTGGGAGAAAAATATGCGCTAGAGGGAGCCTGGCCATCGGCTATTGAGCAATTAAAGATAGCGAGATCAGCAGGTACTGTGGATTTTTACCAAGGATCCAGTATTGATGCACGACTACGCGAAATGCAAAAGCAATATCAGGAAGAATTAAAGGAGCAGGGTAGGGGGTAGTTCATCCAAGGTGTTATTAGGCACCTTCACAAAGTGAAAGCGCTCACTTAATTCAGCAGAATGAATCGGCTCAATCGGAAGCTCTTGACCATCCCAATTCCAAGAACCTCTAAAGCTACACGCATCTTCGTACACCTTTGCCTGACTAGAGAATAAATCTAAGTCATGATCATGCAAGAGCGCAACAGAGAGCGTTTCTTGCTGTACTAAGCCAGTAATATAGATATTGCCAATTTCATCACTGAGAGCACTTAAGGGTTTGATCGGTGTATTGCACTGAGTCATTAGTTGCATGCCAGTAGCGCTAGGAATCATGCGTGCAATCCAGGGCGTGGCATCGAGCGTAACAAATACCCTTTGCGGACCATTTTGAAAAAAGTATCTTCCTTGATCATCATGCGCGTAATTTCTGGAAATATATTCTTTAAGGCCAACATGCTCAATGACTTTTCCTGGTAATTGATGCATCTGGGCGTATTCATCACGCATACGCCATTGCCCTCGGCGATCTAGTGCTAGCCAAGCAAAGCAATCAGGAACTTGAGGCCACTTGATCAGTGAGCGTAGTACTTGCTCATCCATGGATGAGTTACCCGTGCGCTATCAATTAGTGAAGGCCATGGGGTGTGGAGGGCGCATCAAAAGTAATATCTGTTGAGTGACTCGCATGCAGATGGGCAATACGCCAACCTTGACTGTCTTGCAGCAATACTAAGGTGATATTCAGAAAGAACGCCGCCTCAATCTGATTAGGTTTGAGGTGCACTGCTTCAGTGGTGTCATAAACCGCTGCTCCCAAGACAGAGTGACTAATGCAGGCAATGGGCTCCAGAAACAAAGCTTGCTTATTAAGCAAGCGTTCCAGACCCGCCCTAATTTCTGCATGACCACTCAGGCGTTGACCTTCTGGAAGTACACAAGTAATGGAGTCATCATCGAGCCAAATAGCGAGAGCACCTTGCACATCTTGCCGCTTAAGTGCTTCACGCCAAGCATCCACTACTTCATCCGCATTATGAAAGAGTCTGGCAAGTTTTGTCATAGTGTACTTTCGAGTGACTGCATGGCGTCTAGAACTGTTTCGGGCAAGATGTCATTTAAACATTGAAGGTGACCTAGCGGACAGACTCTTTTATGACAGGGGCTACAAGGTAAATTGAGCCAGAGTACTTTCGCTTTAGCAGATAAGGGTGGCGTGTGATGGGGATCGCTCGAGCCAAAAATAGCAACCTGCGGTACTTTTAAAGCAGCGCCAATATGCATTAGGCCTGAGTCATTACTCACCAGCACTTTACTTATAGCAATCAAAGCAATCGCTTCATCGAGTGAGGTATCCCCACACCAATTATGAATATGACTAGCTTGATCTGCTTGAGTTTGAATATGCTCAGCTAGAGCACGGTCACCCTTGCTCCCCAATAAAATAATCTGCGCACTGGGTTCGGTAGCAATGACTTGCTTAGCAAGATTGGCAAAGTGTTGTGTGGGCCAACGTTTTGTTGGGCCATATTCAGCACCAGGACAAAATACATAGATTGATTTTTTATCAATCGAGGCAGTCTGTAGTTTTTCAGCGATAGATTGCTGTGCTGAGATGGAGGTATTCAGTTTTGGCTCCAATGGGGTAACTGAATATGTACGGTCAGTGACTGTAGATGCATCGATGGCTTTGCTTAAAGCAAAGTAATGCTCAGCCATGGGTGGACGATTTATTTTTCCGGGATTATCCAGCACAATGTTAATGAGTCCAAAGCGCATTTCTCCACGATAGCCAATCCGGAAAGGAATATTAGCAAACCAGGGAATGAGAGCCGACTTAAAGCTATTAGGCAGTACAAAACAGGCGGCATATTGATTGGCTTGGACTTGCTTTGCGAGGTCTTTGCGTAAGCCCCATTGCAATTGCTTGTGTTCTAACTTGGCTTCAATGACTTGATTGACCTCTGTACAGGCTCGGTAAACAGGCGCCACCCATGGACTAGCGAGAACATCAATCGTGGAATGTGGGTAGAGCGTCTTGAGGCTGGCCAAAAGCGGCTGGGACATAACCGCATCACCAATCCAATTGGGCGCAATGATCAGAATACGGTTCATATGCGGTATCCCGATACAGCACCCCATCTTGGGGTGCTGATTGGTTTAGTGCCCGTGGGGCTCAGTACCCGGAATGAGTTTGTACTCAGTACCGCAATAAGGACACTTGGCATCCCCTGTTTTAGCGACGTCTAGAAAAACGCGGGGATGAGAGTTCCAACTCGGGGTTTGATTCGTAGGGCAATGTAATGGCAAATTCTTGCCATCGATCATCACTACCGGAGATTCACGCATACGATTTTCCTAGGGCTTAACGTAAGTCAACCAAGATTTATATTTATCGCTTCTACCGTAGACGGCATCAAAGTAAATAGTTTGAATTTTCTCGGTAATGGGACCACGCTTACCATCACCAATAGTGCGATCATCAAGCTCACGAATCGGCGTGACTTCAGCAGCAGTGCCTGTAAAGAAAGCCTCATCTGCAGAATAGACCTCATCACGCGTAATCCGTTTCTCACGCAACTCGAGACCTAAGTCTTTGACGATCTCAATAATCGAGTTACGGGTAATGCCATCTAAACAAGAGGCCAGATCAGGTGTGTAAACAATACCATCGCGTACCATAAAGATATTTTCGCCAGATCCCTCAGAGACATAGCCTTCGGTATCTAGTAAGAGGGCTTCATCGTAGCCGTTAGTAGTGACTTCTTGGTTTGCTAAGATGGAGTTGATGTAGTAGCCAGAAGCTTTGGCGCGCACCAGTGAAGAGTTTACAAAGTGACGGGTAAATGAAGAGGTCTTAACGCGGATACCTTTATTCAGACCATCCTCACCCAAGTAAGCTCCCCATTCCCAAGCAGCGATCGCAGTATGAATCGTGTTGCCCTTTGGAGAAATACCTAATTTTTCTGAACCAATAAAAATGATCGGGCGAATGTAGCAAGCTTGCAGCTCGTTACTATTGACCACATCAATAATGCCTTTAGTAATTTGTTCTGGGGTGTAAGGCATATTTATCTGAAAAATCTTCGTTCCATTGAATAAGCGCTTAACGTGCTCAGGTAAACGGAAGACAGCAGTGCCTTGAGGGGTTTTGTAGGCACGAATACCTTCAAATACGCCCATTCCGTAGTGAAGACTGTGGGTCAGCACATGAACATTGGCTTCACGCCAAGGTACGAGCTTCCCATCGGACCAAATAAAGCCATCGCGGTCGGACATCGACATTTTTTCTACCTTTTGTGTCTGATACATCAAGTTAATCGGGCAACTAAGCGCATGGAGTAATGTTCACAAAGCTTAAAAGACCCCCAAGCCCTTATTGTAGAGCAGGCAGAGTATTTATTTTGGCTAGCTTAGGACCCCTTTGGGGTTAAATGCCCTAGACGATTTAGAATGGAGCAATACCTATAAATCACCTTATTTACCGATACTCATGCCGCAATCCCTCTATCAAGTAAAACGCCTCAGTGAACTAGCCCAGGCAGGCCTTTTAAAGGGTAAGCGGGTGTTGATTCGGTCTGACTTGAACGTACCTCAGGATGATTTAGGCAATATTACGGAAGATACCCGTATTCGGGCCTCGATGCCCGCAGTCCGAATCTGTTTGGATGCGGGCGCAGCCGTCATGGTTACTTCCCATTTAGGCCGCCCAAGCGAGGGTCAATTCAAGCCTGAAGATAGCTTGGCTCCGGTAGCTGACCGTATTGCCAGCCTCTTAAATCGTAAGGTCCCCCTTATTAGTGATTGGGTTGATGGTGGTTTTGAAGTCCATCCCGGAGAGCTCGTATTACTTGAAAATTGCCGACTCAATGTGGGTGAGAAGAAAAATACCGATGAGTTATCTAAAAAGATTGCCGCTTTATGTGATGTCTATGTCAACGATGCTTTTGGGACGGCGCATCGTGCTGAAGCTACCACCAACGGCGTAGCGAAGTTTGCCCCGATTGCGTGTGCTGGCCCATTGATGGCGGCAGAGCTTGATGCCTTAAGCCGCGCACTCGCTAACCCCAGGCGCCCGCTGGTAGCGATTGTGGCCGGCTCAAAAGTTTCTTCTAAGTTAACGATTTTAAAAACCTTGGCAGATAAGGTAGATGAGTTAATCGTAGGCGGCGGCATTGCCAACACTTTTATGTTGGCGAAAGGTCTATCGATTGGTAAATCTTTAGCTGAGCCTGACCTAGTCAATGAAGCATTAGAAATTATGGCCATCATGGAAAAGCGAGGAGCCCATGTTCCTATTCCTGAGGATGTTGTCGTTGCGAATGAGCTCTCACCATTGGCCCGCGCTAACCGTGTTTCCGCAGATCAGGTCGCAGAAGATGACATGATTTTGGATATTGGCCCTAAAACAGCAGCACGTCTATCGACCATGTTGGCTCATGCCGGCACCATTGTTTGGAATGGCCCCTTAGGTGTATTTGAGATTGATCAATTTGGCGGTGGCACCAAAATGTTAGCAGCAGCGATTGCCCACTCTCCTGCATTTTCTATTGCTGGTGGGGGTGACACCTTAGCAGCGATTGCGAAGTACGGTATTGAAAATCAAGTCGATTACATTTCCACTGGTGGCGGTGCTTTCTTAGAATTTCTGGAAGGTAAACCATTGCCAGCCTTTGTCGTATTAGCTGAACGAGCGAAAGACTAATTATGTTGAGAGCTACAAAAATTATTGCTACCTTAGGCCCCGCTTCTGAAAAGCCAGAAGTACTTCGTGACATGATCCGCGCTGGTGTGGACGTCGTTCGAATGAACTTCTCTCATGGCACGGTCGCTGATCACAAAGCGCGCCATGATTTGGTGCGGAGTATTTCTGCGGAAGTAGGTAAAGAAGTTGGCATTATGGCTGACTTGCAAGGCCCCAAAATCCGAGTCGGAAAATTTATTGACAGCAAAATTCTTTTGAAAGAAGGTGCTCAATTTATTCTGGATATCGGCTGTGAAATGGGCAATCAAGAGCGTGTCGGTTTAGATTACAAAGAGCTCCCCGGCGATGTTAAGCCAGGCGATCGTCTCTTACTTAACGATGGTTTGGTAGTACTGCGTGTAGAGCGCGTTCAAGGTGGTGAGATTTTTACCCAAGTAGAGCAGGGTGGCCCCTTATCCAATAACAAGGGAATTAATCGTGCGGGTGGTGGTTTGACTGCGCCCGCTTTGACTGAAAAAGATATCGCTGATTTAGATGCTGCTATTGCGATGGGGGTAGATTTTTTAGCGATCAGCTTTCCAAAAGATGGCGCAGACATGGCCTATGCCCGTAAGTTGGCTGATGCTGCAAGCGCAAAGTATGGTGTTGGTAAAGTCAAGACGATTGCTAAAGTCGAGCGTGCAGAAGCGATTGAGCCGGAGGCACTGAAAAGTATTATTGCGCAGAGTGATGGCATTATGGTTGCGCGTGGTGACTTGGCAATTGAAGTGGGTAATGCTGCAGTTCCAGCACTTCAAAAGCGCATGATTGCCTGGGCACTTGAGGCAGATAAATTTACGATTACCGCAACCCAAATGATGGAATCCATGATCAATGCACCAGTGCCTACTCGCGCTGAAGTCAGTGATGTGGCGAATGCCGTATTAGATGGTACCGACGCGGTCATGCTTTCTGCTGAATCAGCTGCTGGTATGTATCCTGTTCAGACCATTAAGGCCATGGCCGAGATTTGTGTTGAAGCAGAAAAATCCGATCTCGTTGAATTAGATGCTGATTTTTTAGGTCAGACTTTCTCACGTATCGATCAGACTATTGCATTAGGTGCTTTATTTACAGCCCATCATTTGAATGCACAAGCAATTGCTGCGCTTACGGATTCAGGTTCAACACCAATCTGGATGAGCCGTCATAACATCCATGTCCCTATTTTTGCCTTAACTTCAAAAATCTCAACCCAACGTGCTTTAAGTACCTATCGCAATGTTATTCCAGTGGGTTTGGATTACACCAAAGATCGCGATACTGCGTTGCAGGAAGTAGAAACTTATCTTAAAAAGTTAGGCGCAGTAAAGCAGGGCGATATCGTAGTGCTCACTTCAGGCGAGCCGATGGGTGAGCCTGGCGGAACAAATAACTTGAAAATCATTCAAGTGAAGTAAGGTCATCTGATCAACCCAATGTATTTATTACTATTTATTAAGAGAAAATAATGGCTTTAGTATCTTTGCGACAACTATTGGATCATGCTGCTGAAAATGGCTACGGCTTGCCCGCATTTAATGTCAATAATTTAGAGCAGGTAACTGCCATCATGGAGGCTGCGCATGAAGCGGACTCCCCTGTGATCATGCAGGCTTCCGCAGGTGCTCGAAAATATGCCGGAGAACCATTTTTACGCCATTTGATTTCTGCAGCAGTAGAAGCCTATCCACATATACCTGTCGTGATGCATCAAGACCATGGACAAAGCCCCGCAGTATGTATGGCAGCTATCAAGAGCGGCTTTACTAGTGTGATGATGGATGGTTCCTTAGAGGCAGATGGTAAGTCGGTCGCTAGCTATGAATACAACGTTGATGTTTCAAGAGAGGTTGTCAAGTTCTCCCACTCTATTGGCGTAACCGTAGAAGCTGAATTAGGTGTTCTAGGCTCTCTTGAAACCATGCAAGGTGATAAGGAAGATGGTCATGGTGCCGATGGCAAGATGACTCGCGAGCAATTATTGACTGATGTTGAGCAAGCTGCTGATTTTGTTAAATTGACTCAGTGCGATGCCCTAGCAATTGCGATCGGTACGAGTCACGGCGCTTATAAATTCACCAAGAAACCTACAGGCGATATTTTGGCGATTGAGCGTATTAAAGAAATTCATCAACGTATTCCGAATACCCATTTAGTGATGCATGGCTCCTCTAGCGTTCCTCAAGAATTACTCGCTGAAATTCGTGAATTTGGTGGCGATATGAAGGAAACTTATGGCGTGCCGGTTGAAGAAATTCAAGAGGGTATTAAGCATGGTGTACGTAAGATCAATATTGATACCGATATTCGTTTGGCGATGACGGGCGCTATTCGCCGCTATCTTGTCGAAAATCCCAGTAAGTTTGATCCTCGCGATTACTTAAAGCCTGCGCGCGAAGCAGCTAAGAAAGTGTGTATCGCACGTTTTCAGGCTTTTGGTTGCGCTGGTCAAGCTTCTAAAATTAAACCGATTCCATTAGAGAAAATGGCTGAGTTGTACAAGAGTGGCAAATTGGCTCAGATTGTTAAGTAAATAGTGAAGTAAGAAACTCAGTAAGAAACTAAGGAAGTTTGATATGCCTGCTTTATATGCCACCTCCATTCAGTCTCTGCCTTTGCTGTCCAAGGGCAAGGTACGTGATGTATATGCACTAGGGGATGACAAGTTACTGATGGTGACTACTGATCGCTTGTCTGCTTTTGACGTGGTGATGGGTCAGCCTATTCCAGAGAAGGGAATAGTACTGAATCAAATGGCTAATTTTTGGTTTGATAAGTTGGCCGCTGTTATTCCCAATCACTTAACCGGGATAGATCCTGCAAGTGTTGTAGCTGCCGATGAACTCACTCAAGTACAAGGCCGCGCTGTAGTTGCGAAACGCCTTAAGCCCATTTTGGTAGAGGCTGTTGTTCGGGGTTATCTGGCAGGTAGTGGCTGGAAAGACTATCAAGACACGGGCAAGGTATGTGGGATCACGCTGCCGTCTGGTTTGCAAAATGCCCAAAAATTGCCTAAGCCTATTTTTACCCCTGCTGCAAAAGCAGAGATGGGCAATCATGATGAGAATATTTCTTTTGAAAAAGTCATCGAGATGATTGGTGAAAAGTTAGCCCATCAAATTCGTGAAGTCAGTATTCGTTTATATCAAGAAGCATCTGAATTCGCTGCTACGCGCGGCATCATTATTGCCGATACTAAGTTTGAGTTTGGTTTAGATGGCGCTGGTCAATTGGTGTTGATGGATGAGATTTTGACTGCGGACTCCTCTCGTTTCTGGCCTGCTGAAACATACCAGGTAGGCGCAAACCCACCGTCTTATGACAAGCAGTTTGTGCGTGACTGGCTCGAAACAGCAATGGTCGATGGCAAGCCCTGGCCAAAAACAGCCCCCGCCCCCGCCTTGCCGGCTGAGGTGATTGAGAAAACTGCTGAAAAATACCGCGAAGCCCTTACACGCCTGACAAAGGTCTAATTTCCCCTAGCCAGAAAAGGCTGGGATAATAGATACTTATCAAGATTGAAGGGTATTTGGAGATGCCAATGAGTAAAAATCCAAGTAAGACACCAATAGTGGGCATTGTGATGGGTTCCAATTCAGACTGGGACACCATGCAGCATGCCGCACAAATGTTGGAACAATTCGGTATCACTCATGAAGCAAAAGTGCTGTCTGCGCATCGTATGCCAGATGACATGTTCCAGTATGCCGAGCAGGCAAGCAAGCGAGGTCTTCAGGCCATCATTGCTGGCGCTGGGGGTGCCGCCCACTTACCTGGCATGTTGGCCTCTAAAACCATTGTTCCAGTTTATGGTGTTCCAGTTGCTAGCAAGTATTTGCGTGGGGAAGATTCTCTTTACTCAATAGTCCAAATGCCAAAAGGTATTCCAGTGGCAACGTTTGCAATTGGTGAGGCAGGCGCAGCAAATGCTGCTTTGCATGTGATTGCCAATTTAGCTCTACATGATGCTGCTTTAGCAACACAGTTAGAAGCATTTCGTGCTCAGCAGACTGATGCTGCGCGCTCGATGAATTTGCCGGGATACTAAACAGATGGCAGAGCATTTGGAACCCATCTTACCGGGTTCATATTTAGGAATTTTAGGTGGCGGTCAATTGGGGCGGATGTTTACGCAGGCTGCGCAAGCAATGGGGTACAAGGTCTGTGTGTTAGATCCTGACCCCGATAGCCCTGCGGGATCTCTGGCTGAGAAATTTATTAAAGCAGATTACACCGACTCTGTTGCACTTAAGCAGATGGCTGCCTTATGTCAATCTGTGAGTACTGAATTTGAAAATGTCCCTGCGCAAGCTTTAGATGCACTCGAAGCCTTAGGTGCTTTTGTAGCACCGCGTAGTAGTTGTGTCTCGATCGCCCAAAATCGGGTGGCAGAGAAAAAGTTCTTAGCGGCTTGGAAAGCCGAAACCAATATTGGCCCGGCTCCTTATGCTGTCATCGAACATGATGCCGATATTGCCCATGTGCCTAATGATCTTTTTCCTGGAATCTTGAAAACTGCCCGCATGGGTTACGACGGTAAAGGCCAGATCACGGTTTATGAACTTACAGAATTAGCGGCTGCTTGGGCTGAGCTGGGTAAGGTGCCCTGTGTTCTTGAAAAGCGGATGGATCTTGATTTTGAGGTCTCTGCTTTAGTGGTGCGTGGCTATGATGATGCAGTAGTGGCTTACCCAGTTTCTCAAAACATTCATCGCGATGGTATTTTGCATACTTCGACTGTTCCGGCTCCTTCTTTGAAGCCTGCGCAAGAAAAAAAGATTATTGAGGCTGCAAAGGCACTGATTCGGAAGATTGATTATGTCGGCGTTTTATGTGTGGAGTTCTTTGTATTAAAGAATGGCGATATTGTTGCTAATGAAATCGCTCCTCGCCCTCACAATTCTGGACACTACACGATGGATGCTTGCGTCACTGGCCAGTTTGAACAACAAGTCAGAAGCATGGCGCGTTTACCTTTAGGGGATACGCGTTTATTGGCCCCCGTTTCTATGCTGAACCTCTTAGGTGACCTTTGGTTTGACGATAACTTAAGTACCTCACAAGAACCCGCCTGGAATCAAGTACTTTCGCATCCCGATGCGAAGCTGCACTTATATGGAAAGTCTGATCCTCGTATCGGACGTAAGATGGGCCACATTAATTGTTTAGGCGAATCGCTTAACCAAGCTCGACAAAATTGTGCGGCAGTAGCTGTTGAACTAGGTATTGAGCCCTAACTTATGCCTACTGATAGTTCTGTTGTAATGGAGCAAGCAGTACAAACTTTACACAATGGTGGTTTAGTCGCCTTTCCTACGGAGACAGTCTATGGATTAGGCGCAGATGCGCGTAATCCAGAAGCTATCCATAAGATTTTTACTGCCAAAGGTAGACCTTCTAATCATCCCTTGATTGTGCACTTAGCTGCGCCTACTCAAAGTGGTACAGCGAACAAAGACTGGACTTCTTTATTAGCGCCATGGGTACGTGACTTATCAGACGATGCTCTTAAACTGATGAATGCATTTTGGCCAGGTCCGCTCACGCTGGTATTTAAAAAAGATAAAAGTGTCCTGCATGAACTGACTGGTGGTCAAGATACAGTAGCCATTCGTGTACCAGCCCATCCTATGGCGCAAGAGCTTTTGAGAAAATTTAATGGCGGTGTAGTCGCCCCTTCTGCTAATCGTTTTGGCAAAGTTTCTCCAACGAGTGCTGCTGATGTACGTAGTGAGTTTGAGGGCATACTCGATCTGATGATCTTGGATGGCGGTGATTGCGAGGTAGGTATTGAGTCCACCATCCTTGATTTATCCTCTTCAGATCAAGCGATCCTATTAAGACCAGGCATGATTACCCCTAGTGAAATCTTTACCAAAACTGGTATTAAAGTGTGGCTACCAAATGAAGTGGGTTCTGCAAAAGACGCTAGTAGTCTTCCCAGAGTTTCTGGTAGTTTGCGCGCGCATTACGCTCCGACGACACCATTACGCTTGTATTCTCCAGGACGAGTATTAGATGCTTTGAGCGAGTTTCCGGATATTAAATCTCGTGTAGCAGTAGGGGTCTGGGAGTCAGAATCTTCTTTGAGTGAGGATGGGCATCCATCGGCTCATTTTGAGGAGGTGCTCATTCCCAGTGATAGTGCTGCATTTGCTAATCGTTTATATCGATTATTAAGGGACCTAGATCAACAAGCATGGGACTTAATTTTATTTCCTGAGCCACCAGCTGGTCAGGAGTGGGATGGCGTCAGAGATCGACTTCAGCGTGCCTGTTTTGGTTCTGGGCCATCATCCATTAGCCACGCAAGTAATTGATCGTGTGCATCTAAGCCTCTCAAAGCATTGGGGTGGTTAATAAATGAAGTCACGGCGTACATCTTTCCTGATTTACTCATGACATAGCCCGATATTGCCCTGACATCTGCTAGGGCACCTGTCTTAATGCGGGCCTCAGGCTTTTTCTTAAGATGTAAAAATTTATTGATCTGGCCTAATAATCGATTCCGCATAGTCCCATCTACCCCAGCGATGGGTAAGCTGTTGTAAAACATATCTGCTATCGGAAGTTTGCGTGCAGTGACTAAAAGTTGATTGAGATTGTGGGCAGAAATTGCCTCAGTGCGAGAAAGGCCAGAGCCATTTTCAATCACGAGTTCTGGAAAATCTAATCCTGCTTGTTTGAGCCAAGCCTGAATGACTAGCTCACCATTTTCAGTAGTGGCGGGTTTCCCCATCTTTTCTAGTGCAAGTGTCAGCATGAGTTGCCGAGCCATGACATTGTTTGAGTATTTATTGATATCTAAAACATCATCTGCAAGTGAGATACCTTCAAATTGCAACAATGATCTAGCAGTCAGGGGAACCGTAGCACTCTTGCCAATAGGAGGCTTTGCCCATGATCCCCCAGCCTTTTCCCAAGCGGCAGTGAATCCCTGTGTGAGAAAAGTATCGGCATCTAATGCAACGACGTTGTAGTTGACTCCTTGACAGGTATTTGGAAACGCCCCTGAAAAATTAGCCGTAATGGGTGAGTTGCTAGCTCTTGGCTCCGTTGGTGCATCAAGATCAAAGCGGATGTCTTTTTTCCAGGTATCACAAGCCCGATCTACTAATTGCATTTGATTGTTTACCTTGAGTTGCGATAAGGAAGGTGTATAGCTGACATCAATGAAATCTGCTGTGCGGGATTTACTCAACTGAAAGGAAAGCGTTCTAAAGGCATAGAGCAGGGGATCTGGCGGGACGTTATAAGCACGTAAAGGTTCACCGTCGATCGTGTTGTGCTCCATTACACTAGGCGCGTACGCGCTACGATCAAAGAATAAATTACCGTCAATTTTTTGAATGCCCAGTTTTTGTAAGGCTTTCATCATTTTGGCCAATTCTTCTGGAATGAGCTTAGGGTCGCCTGAACCTTGCAAATAAATATTACCTTTTAAGGTGCCTTGCCGAATCAGGCCGTCGGTATAGAGCTTGGTAATCCAGCGGTATTGGGGCCCTAGAATATCGAGACCTGTCAGGGTAGTAATGAGCTTCATCGTTGAAGCGGGGTTCATTGCTTGCTGAGCACGCCATTCTAGTTGAGGTACGGCACTAATTTTCCCTAGCCCGTCTTGTGCGACTCTCACAACAGAAATACTCATTGCCTCTTTGGGGATTTGATTTTTCTGAAGACTGGAGGTAACTGCGCTGGGAATCTGTTGCAACCTAGCTTCTTGAGAAGCTGTATTAGAGGCATGGGCTTGAGAGACTATAAGAAGCGTCGCAGATAAGGCTAACTCTAGAGCTAAATAGTGGAATGGACGGGATTGAGTGTGCATTGCCCATAGGATAAACCTTAGCGCTTAAATGGGCATAAACCCCCGATTCTATTGACTATATTTTTGCTTATACATCTCCATAATGCCGTTTTGCTCTTTGATTAAATCAATGAATTGTTCAATACGTTCAGGCATTGAATAGCCTGGTAAGTCATTATTCTCAAGGGCTATACAGGCATCAATAAACTGAACTGCTTGTAGTAGTTGAGCCCCTCCCTTTACTTTGTGTACCAGACTTTGGAAATCAGATTCTTGTACTGGAGAATTTTTGGGGTGAGGGGTTAATATGGCGAGCACTTCATTCTGCACCTTCTGAATCTCCTCCAGAATGATGATTACTTGTTTTGGATCCTCTTGAATGAGATTAGAAAATGCATCGAAAGAATAAGGGCCTGCATCAAGCGCATTATTATGGGTGGAGTCAAAGTAGCGCATTAATTCATTTTCAAGCGCACTGAGGCTAAGAGGCTTAATCAGAATGCCATTCATGCCAGAGGATAGGAACTGATGGCGAGAATCTAAGGCATAAATATCCGCAGTGACACCAATGATAATTAAGTGGCGATTACCTAGCGCGCGGATTTGTTTTGCCAAATCAGAGCCCTGCATGCCAGGCATAGATTGATCTGTTAGTAGTAGATCAAATTGCTGTTCACGTAATAGATCCAGAGCCAGCAGGGCATTTTCACAAACGGATGTTTGGATTCCCAGAGCCTCTAATTGCAAAGAGAGAATCTGTCTGCTAGCAGGATGATCTTCTACTACTAGGGCGCGAAGAGAGTTTGCTGCCTGCCCAGCTCTTTTGGAGATTAACTTTCTGGGGAATTCGGTGAGTGAGTCAAAAAACGATACCTTGGAGGCAGCAACGCTCGTTCTAGGAAAGGCGACAGAAAAATGAACATTACTGCCAAAGCCGAGAGCACTTTCAAAATAGAGATGGCTATTCATAGAGTTGACCAGATGGTTGGTAATAGTAAGACCTAGACCAGTTCCACGTTTTTGTTCGCACTGATGAAAGTCTTGTGTAGAAGGTACTTGCTCAAATGCTTGTAATGCTAGTTCAATTTGGGCATTGCCCATACCTACGCCAGTATCCACTACTCTAAATTCAATTAACTGACCTGCATGGTCATCAGCTAATACCGCGATAGAAAAGTAGATCTCTCCTTTATTAGTGAACTTAATCGCATTGCTCAGTAAATTTTGTAGGACTTGGCGTAGTCGTAAGGAATCAGTCATGAGGACTTCAGCTATCCGGGGATCAATTGAGATATGCAGTATGAGGTTTTGCTTCTGAGCGACTGTTAAAAATGCCGAATGAATATCCATCATGAGTTGATGCAGGTTACAAGGCTCTAAATTTAGGGTTAATTTGCCGGCCTCAATCTTGGAGATATCTAACACTTGATTGAGCATACCCAGTAGAGATTCGGCAGAAGCCTGAGCACTTTTAAGTAAGGGTTTATCTTTTTTAGGAAAATGGGCGCTACCTAGCAATAATTCTTGCACCCCTAGAATGGCATTCATAGGAGTACGAATTTCATGGCTCATGGTAGCCAGGAAAGCAGACTTAGCAGCATTGGCTTTTTCTGCCACATCCTTAGAATGTAATAAATCTAGAGCTGTTTTTTTCTGATAACAATACTTTCTTTGGAGTTTATAAAACAGGGCTCCTCCAATAATCAGTAAAAGTACTGAGCTGAGCCACGGCAACATTACTTTGTGAGAGCTAGGCGGCTCTAGTGAGGTATTTGATTCAATCAGAGCAAAGAGACCGCGGGATTCAATAGGATCCAAATCATCTAGAAAGTGATTTAAGACGTCATGCAGAGCAGTGTGCTGATGTGAGATCAGCCAGCGATAAGCAAAGGGCTGTCTACCAAATAACCCTTCTACTTTTAAATCTGGGCTTTGATGCGCCTGGATTAATTGATGAGCTAAACGTATCGGTATGACTAGCGCCTGAATATCATTTTTTATTAATGCTTGAATGAGATCATTCGGAAAGCGATTCTCTTGAACGAGGCTCTGTGATGAGGGTGGGTTCTCAAGGCCGCGCTTAAAGTAGGCTACCTTGAATTGTGGAGTGGCAGCTAGTTGATTAGTTGACGTTTTGGTAATGACGGCATCATGCCCCCAAAATATTGACCGAGAAAGGATGCCCGCTTGTAAAACACGCTCTGTTATTTCTGGTGGATCGATAATAAAATCCACTTCTCCTTTAGCTAATTGATTCAGGCCTACTTGATCTGAGTTTCTCCAAATGGGGATGTACTGTTGTCGAGTACATTCGGATAATTTCAATATCAAAGACTGAAAGACGCCATTTTCTTTGAGATAGGACGAGTATTTTTCATGGATACTAAATTTCACTACCGGATGGGCATCGATCCATACCTGCTCTGCAGCGTTGAAAGATCCAGCGTAAGCCAGGCATCCCAAAAGACTGTAAGTTGAAATAAAAATTTTCAGTATGAATCGATGCATGCTGCTATTAGTTTTCGATGATGTGATTTAGGCGGCAGAACAGGATTAAATCGGCAATATTATTAATGCCTAGTTTGTCAAATACTCTGGTCTTATAAGTGGCGACAGTTTTGTTACTGATATGGAGTAAGTCAGAGATCTGCTGATTAGAGCTGCCTTTGCCGAGATACTTCATCACTTGCAACTCTCTATCTGAAATCAGTGCCAACTTATCGTTATCACTTAAGGAGGTATTACCATTTCTGCCATGTGTGAAGAAGGTATACCCTTGAGAGATGGCAGTACAAGCCGCTAAAATAATAGTGGCCGCTGCAGTTTTATTGACAAAACCATGGGCACCTAAAGATCGAACGCGTCCACCGTACACAGATTCATCTAGACTAGATACTACTAAGATTCGAACATCGGGGTGCATTAAGCCAATCCGACGGATCACATCAAATCCATCTGTTTTTGGCATATCTAAATCGAGGATCACCATGTTCGGGTTGACCTCTTTAATAGAGCGAAGACATTCCTCTCCATTCTGTGCTTGTCCAACTATTTCAAAAAGCATTTGATCTTGCAACATACTTTTTAAGGCCATCAGCATAGCTGGGTGGTCGTCTACCAACATTACGCGTTTTCTCATTACTTGTCTCCATTTTGGTTTTGATGAGGGTGCAGCGAAAAAATGGCTTTAGCGATTCGGCTATCACTAATATGTAAAGTTTGGTGGCGACTGACTGGCGGCATCATGAGTCCACCATAGCTATGTTTAGCTCCTAAGGTCACTGCATTTTCTAAATCTCTTACCAAAGTAATATTGCTGGCATAAATTTGGCTATGACACTGTTGAGATGTGGTGATGATTTCTGTTGGCAGGCCTCCCGCTCGAAACTGGGTCATTTCTAGATGAATACCCTCCGGCTGTATTTCTTGTATCCAGCGCATTTGTGTGGCTGTCCCAGAAAAATGGAGAAGATGAATTAAGACTCCCAACCTGCGCATACGCAAAATACCCTCTCTACTAGCATTTACTAAATCTGGATCTTCCACAGTTTGTATGCCCAAACTGATAAGTCCAACAGGCAATCGAGAATTAAGGATCAGATCACTCAAGGCATCCACTGAGCTACTTGAAGCCATGACATGCTCTGGTAACGGCAATATTCCAGGAATAAAACGGCCGCTTCGATACCAGTAAGAAATGGCATCGAGCCCCTCCATGAATAGTCTGAGAACTTGGCTATCGGTGGCGGTAAGTAATGGTCTAAATAAAGAGCTCGTCAGCTTGGTCCCTTGAGTATTAAAGATGGGTTCGTTACTAATCGCTTGTCGCTGGGACCAGGATTGGTATTCCTCAAGCGCTGCGCTACTGATGCCCAGCCAAGGCTGACCACAGACATCGCGCACTTCTTGGAAGGGTTTATTCTTCCAGGCCTTTACAAGCGTGTACAGCCGGGATTTCGGGCTCATCAGCATTCTCCAATCAGTGATCATTCAGTCTAGGCATGACGGATTGGAGCGGTAAGGGCTTAAGGCTTATTTATACGTAGGAATTTACCTACTCGCCTATCGCTATTATAGAAAACTGGAAAACCTTATTTAAATATAAGGTAATTACGCCCTTGAATTCCCCCAATTCAGACCTATATAATCAGCACTCCTTGCACGCGAGTGCTAAAACAGCTTATTTTCAATCAATCTGTCTTAGTTTGCGAGTAAAGAGATTTTAAAGCATTGATTTATATAAGAATTTTAACTATTTAACACTTACTTACATAGGAGAAGGAATGAATTTACGTCCTTTACATGATCGCGTAATCATCAAACGTTTAGATCAAGAATCAAAAACTGCCTCTGGAATCATTATTCCGGACGCTGCCGCAGAAAAGCCAGACCAAGGCGAAGTTTTAGCGGTAGGTCCAGGCAAACGGGATGACAGCGGTAAGTTAAATGCACCAGACGTCAAGGTTGGCGATCGCGTGTTATTCGGCAAATATGCAGGTCAAACAGTTAAGGTCGGCAGCGACGAGCTTCTCGTAATGCGCGAAGAAGACATCATGGCTGTTGTACAGAAGTAATCGCTACCTCAGAAAAGGAATTTAATCATGGCAGCAAAAGACGTTGTATTTGGAGATAACGCTCGTACCAAGATGGTGGAGGGCGTCAATATTTTAGCGAACGCAGTGAAAACTACTTTAGGACCAAAGGGTCGTAATGTAGTAATGGAGCGTTCATTTGGCGGCCCAACCATTACTAAAGATGGTGTGTCCGTAGCAAAAGAAATCGAACTCAAAGATAAGCTGCAAAACATGGGTGCGCAGATGGTGAAGGAAGTAGCTTCCAAAACTGCTGACATCGCAGGTGACGGTACTACTACTGCTACTGTTTTGGCCCAATCGATTGTGCGTGAAGGTATGAAATACGTTGTATCAGGCCACAATCCGATGGACTTGAAGCGCGGTATCGATAAAGCAGTAACAGCTGCAATCGAAGAGCTCAAGAAAATCAGTAAGCCTTGCACCACCACTAAAGAAATCGCTCAAGTAGGTTCAATCTCTGCAAACAGTGACTACAGTATTGGTCAGCGTATTGCTGAAGCAATGGAAAAAGTCGGTAAAGAAGGTGTGATTACCGTTGAAGATGGCAAGTCATTGGAAGATGAGTTGGAAGTCGTAGAAGGTATGCAGTTTGACCGCGGTTACCTTTCTCCTTACTTCATTAACCAGCCTGAGAAGCAAGTAGCCATATTGGAAAGCCCATATGTTCTCTTGTTCGACAAAAAAGTGAGCAACATTCGTGATTTGTTGCCAGTATTGGAGCAGGTAGCGAAGTCTGGTCGCCCATTGCTGATCATTGCAGAAGATGTTGAAGGCGAAGCCTTAGCAACTTTAGTGGTGAACAACATCCGCGGCATCATCAAGACTTGCGCTGTGAAGGCTCCTGGTTTTGGCGATCGTCGTAAAGCGATGTTGGAAGATATTGCGATTTTGACTGGCGGTACCGTGATTGCTGAAGAAATCGGCCTCACACTCGAGAAAACAACACTTGAGCATTTAGGTCAAGCGAAGCGTATCGAAGTAGGTAAAGAAAACACCATCATTATTGATGGTGCTGGCGATGCTAAAGCGATTGAAGCACGTGTGAAGAATGTACGCGTTCAGATCGAAGAAGCGACTAGTGACTACGACAAAGAGAAGTTGCAAGAGCGCGTTGCCAAATTGGCAGGCGGTGTTGCAGTGATTCGTGTTGGTGCTGCTACTGAAGTTGAAATGAAAGAGAAAAAAGCACGTGTTGACGATGCATTACACGCTACTCGTGCTGCAGTGGAAGAAGGTATTGTTCCTGGCGGTGGCGTTGCATTAATTCGTGCAATGCAGGGTATCAAAGGCCTGAAAGGCGATAACGCTGATCAAGATGCTGGTATCAGTATCGTATTGCGCGCCATGGAAGAGCCACTCCGCATCATCGTTTCTAACGCAGGTGACGAAGCGAGTGTGGTTGTGAATGCAGTATTGGCTAGCAAAGGTAATCACGGCTACAACGCAGCAACTGGTGAGTACGGCGATATGGTTGCACAAGGTGTGATTGATCCAACTAAGGTAACAAAAACTGCATTGGTAAATGCAGCTTCTGTCGCATCTTTGTTGCTCACTACCGATTGCGCGATCTGCGAAGCACCAAAAGATGACTCAGGTGGCGGCGGTATGCCAGATATGGGTGGTATGGGCGGTATGGGTGGTATGGGCGGCATGATGTAACTGCTGCATTAGTAATACTTCCTCAGCTACCAAGCTGTAGAAACAAAAACACCTGGTTCAAAAGACCAGGTGTTTTTTATTGGATGAGTTCAACATGAAACATCCCAAATTTCTGATTCCCAGATACTAATCTAATGATGCTCCAGATAGTTTGACAATCTTAGCCCAGCGAATGATATCTTCTTGCAGTTGCTTAGCGAATTCTGCTGGTGTCATATTAGAAAGCTCTACACCTGATGCCTGAAGCTTCTCCTTTAATTCTGGATTAGCCAAGGTTGCTTGTAGTTCACTTTGTAATTTATCAATCACCGACTTAGGAGTTCCTTTAGGAGCAAATAGCCCGATCCATAGCGTTCCAGAAAAACCTGGAATCTTTTCTGCTATTGCAGGAACATCAGGCAGAACAGGGGAACGCTTAGCAGAGCTGACACCCAGTGCAACTAGTTTTTGCGAATTTATGAATTGCAATACAGACGGTAAGCTCGCAAATGCGATTTGAACCTGTCCACCCAAAAGATCATTGAGTGCAGGAGCAACGCCTTTATAAGGAATATGCTGCAACGAGATTCCATAACTCTGGTTGAGCATCTCTCCTAAAAGATGATTTAAGGTACCGTTTCCAGCTGAAGCAAACTGATATGTTCCAGGAGGCTTTGATTTAACTAGCTTTAAGAAATCATCTAAATTTTTTGCGGGGAAAGTAGGGTTGACTACTAAAACATTAGGTACTGCACCAACCATGGCAATCGGAATGAAATCATTAATGGGGTCAAAACCAGGATTTTTATACAGCGCTGGATTGATGGCTTGGGCGCTACTAATGGTCATCAACAGGGTATGCCCATCTTTTGGCCCATTCGCAACAAATTGAGTGCCAATATTGCCACCAGCACCTGGTCTGTTCTCGACGATAACCGAAGCTTTAATCTGCTCACCGAGGCGTTGGGCTACTGCACGACCAACAATATCATTGGTTCCGCCAGGTGCTTGCGGAACAATTATCGTAATTGGCTTAGTCGGGTAAGCAATTACTGTAGTGGAGGCTAAGAAAAAGAGAGCCGAACAAGTCAGTTGAATTAAGTGCCGCATACCATCCCAATCACAGGTTAAACAACATTGACTTATTCTAGCCTGCGAAAGTAAACACGCAATAAATCGGTTTATACGAGCTTGCCATTTTCCTGCCCTAGTTGGACATAAACTGGACAAGCCCTATTAAATTTCCGTTACAGCCTTATAAATACTGGACTGACAGACTTACTCGACTGCTTTGACCATGTCTTCCACCACTTTCTTCGCATCACCGAAGACCATCATGGTTTTATCTAGGTAAAAAAGTTCATTATCTAAGCCTGCATAGCCAGCAGCCATGGAACGCTTGTTAACGATGATCGTCTTAGCTTTAAACGCTTCCAAGATTGGCATGCCGAAGATCGGGCTACCAGGTGTACGTGCCGCAGGATTAACTACGTCATTTGCACCCAGTACTAGGACGACGTCAGCCTGACCAAAGTCACTATTGATGTCTTCCATCTCAAATACTTGATCGTAAGGCACTTCAGCTTCAGCCAACAGAACGTTCATATGACCAGGCATACGACCAGCAACCGGGTGAATCGCATACTTTACGGTGACACCATGATGTGTCAGTTTCTCAGTTAATTCTTTAAGAGAGTGTTGAGCACGTGCCACTGCCAGACCATAGCCCGGAACAATGATGACGGTATCTGCGTTTTGCATGAGGAAAGCTGCATCTTCAGGTGAGCCTGTTTTGTAGTTCTTAGGCGCGCCATCGTCATCACCGGCTGTAGAAGCTTCAGCTCCAAAGCCGCCTAAGAGTACGGCCAAGATAGAGCGGTTCATCGCTTTACACATAATGTAAGACAGAATGGCGCCAGAAGATCCTACGCAAGCACCAGCAATAATCAATACGGGGTTATTCAGTGTGAAGCCAATACCCGCTGCCGCCCAACCTGAGTAACTATTGAGCATCGAAACAACTACTGGCATATCAGCGCCACCAATTGGAATGATTAAAGTCACACCCAATATCAAGGCAATTGCACACATTGCCAGGAAGGCAGCATGACTGCCTGTCATGAAGTACGCAACACCACCAGCAACCATTGCGGCCGCCAAAATGAGATTGAGTAAGTGCTGGCCACCAAAAGTGACGGGCTTACCACTGACTTTGCCAGAAAGTTTGCCGAAGGCAATGACAGAGGCAGTAAACGTAATAGCACCAATAAAGGCACCGATGAATAACTCAATCTTCTGAGCACCAGTATGTTCTTGCGCCGGATTAAATACTGCGGCAATAGCAATTAACACTGCTGACAGACCAACGAAGGAGTGCATCAGCGCCACAAGCTCAGGCATCTTCGTCATCTGTACGCGCTTCGCTGCAACGATACCAATGATGGCACCTGCCACGATAGCAACAATAATTAAGGAGAAGACAGGCTTAAAGCCTGGAATCAAGAAAGTGGTGATGACGGCAAGCAACATGCCGATCATGCCAAAAGTGTTACCTTGACGAGAAGTGGTTGGCGAAGATAATCCACGCAAGGCGAGGATGAATAACACCGATGAAATGAGGTAGGAAATCGCTGTGAAATTTAGCATTATGTGGTTCTCTATTTAGTCTCTATGCAGAATGTGTTATTTGGTTTCTGCTGCTTTAGGGGCTTTTTTCTTAAACATCTCGAGCATGCGGCGTGTAACCATAAAGCCACCAAAAATATTGATGGAGGCTAAGAACACAGCCACTGCACCGATGATGCTGGTGAGGGTGATTTCATCGCCACCAATGACTTCGGTTTGCAAGAGTGCGCCAACGATAATAATTCCCGAGATCGCATTCGTCACCGCCATTAATGGGGTGTGCAATGCTGGTGTGACATTCCAAACCACGTGATAGCCAACAAAAATAGCCAACACAAAAACGGTGATGTTTTGGACGGTAAGGATGCTTTGAAAGGCAGCGAGATCCATAGTATTTCCTTCGAATGAATTAATATATTAGTTTTTACGAATAGCTTGGCCATCACGGCACATCAAGCAAGCGGTCACGATGTCATCATCACTAGGGATTGCTAACTTCGCTTCTTTGTCCACAATCAGCTTCATAAAATCGAGTAAGTTACGAGCGTAGAGTGCCGATGCATCTGCTGCAACCATGCTGGCGAGGTTGGTGTAACCCACAATCTTTACACCATTCTTTTCAACAATTTTGTCTGCTTCAGTCAAAGGGCAATTGCCTGAGCCGTTATCGCCACGACCAGCAGCCAAGTCAATCACGACGGAACCCGGTTTCATATGGGCTACAGTATCGCTGTGTAATAGAACTGGTGGTTTACGTCCCGGAATCAGTGCCGTAGTAATCACAATGTCAGCCTGTTGGGCTTTTTCTGCAACCAGTGCAGCTTGACGTTTCATCCACGCTTCAGGCATTGGGCGTGCATAGCCACCTACACCTTTAGCAATTTCACGCTCTTCATCTGTTTCGTAGGGAACGTCTACAAACTTAGCACCTAAAGATTCAATTTGCTCTTTAGCGGCAGGGCGCACATCAGACGCTTCAATCACAGCACCTAAACGTTTAGCAGTTGCAATCGCTTGTAAGCCAGCAACGCCGGCACCCAAAATCAATACGCGTGCTGCTTTGACCGTGCCAGCAGCAGTCATCAGCATAGGCATAAAGCGCTGGTACTCATTAGTGGCAACCATCACCGCTTTGTAGCCAGCAATATTGGCTTGTGAAGAGAGTACATCCATGCTTTGGGCGCGGGTTGTTCTTGGAGCAGCCTCTAATGAGAAAGCAGTTACTCCTTGAGCTGCCATCGCTGCAATATTGTCATTATCAAATGGATCAAGCATGCCTAGGAGCACGCTGCCAGATTTAATGTGTTTGAGCTCAGCGGCTTCGGGCGCTCGAACCTTTAGTACGATTTCAGCTCCGAGGGCATCGCTTGCACTACCAACGGTCGCCCCTACTGCTTCATAAGCAGCATCTGGCTGACTGGCACGTACCCCAGCATCTTTTTGAATGACGACCTGATGACCTTGCCCAATGAGCTTTTTAACGGTTTCTGGTGTTGCGGCAACTCGCGTTTCTCCGAGTCTGATTTCCAGTGGTACTCCAATGCGCATGGCATATCTCCAGATGCAAATTTTTCAAAAAATCTATTTTAGTGAATTGGGCAAAGCTCTGCATATCAGTAGAACTTTACCGCCCATTTATTTGGTTTTTCTCCAAATCTCGTAAATTTGGATTAAGACTTCTACAATGGGGTTTTAGCGTATGTCTTTTTATTTTCGCATTTTTTGATGAGCCAGCCCAATTCTTTTGTAAACCCTTCTTTTCAGCCTAAAAAAGTCGTTGTAGGCATGTCTGGAGGGGTTGACTCGTCTGTAGCAGCTTGGATGCTCAAGCAGCAAGGCTATGAAGTAATTGGCCTATTTATGAAAAATTGGGAAGACGACGATAACGATGCATTTTGCTCTTCACGCCAAGATTGGTTAGATGTTGTTTCTGTAGCTGATTTAATTGGCATTGATGTGGAGGCGGTCAATTTTGCTGCCGAGTACCGCGAACGTGTTTTTGCTGAGTTTCTGCGTGAATATGCGGCTGGCCGCACCCCCAATCCAGATGTCCTATGCAATGCCGAAATTAAATTTAAAGCTTTTTTAGATTATGCTCTTAGCTTGGGGGCAGATGCGATTGCAACTGGGCACTATGCCCGTGTACGCCACGAAGGCGGGAGCACCCAGTTATTGAAGGCGCTAGATGCCAGTAAAGACCAAAGTTATTTCTTGCACCGGTTAACGCAGAGTCAATTGGCAAATGTGATGTTCCCTCTAGGGGAAATTCCAAAAACAGAAGTACGCCAGATTGCTGAGAAGATTGGCTTACACAATGCGCGTAAAAAAGACTCCACTGGTATTTGTTTTATTGGCGAGCGACCATTTCGGGAGTTCTTAAATCGCTATTTACCGCGTATCCCTGGCCCCATTAAAACCCCTGAAGGCAAAGTCGTAGGCGAGCATATGGGCTTGGCTTTCTTCACACTCGGGCAGCGTAAAGGAATTGGCTTAGGGGGCAGTCAGGATGGCAATGGAGACGCTTGGTATGTGGCTCGCAAGGATATGGTGAGCAACACCCTATATGTAGTGCAGGGCCATGAACATCCTTGGTTATCAGCTAATCAGTTGTCTGCAATGGATGCAAGTTGGATTGCTGGGGCGGCACCTGAACTGGGCCAATACGCTGCAAAAACCCGCTATCGCCAAGCTGACTCAAGTTGTGATTTAGTGACCGGGGCAAATGGAGGTTTGAATTTTGAACTCCGCTTTTCAGAAGCGCAGTGGGCAGTAACCCCAGGCCAGTCTGCCGTTTTATATGACGGAGATATTTGCTTAGGCGGCGGTGTTATTTCCGCCTAAGTCACTTAAGCCTTTGGTGGCTCAGTAGCGCTGAAAGAAGGCCGCTGCAACAGCTTTTGATACAAAGTATCTAGGTTGGGATATTGCGTTTGCCACTGAATATCTGGAAAACGCAATAACAAGAAGCCTACAGCGCAACCCACAGCAATATCAGCCAAGGTCATTTGATTGCCATGGCACCAAGCATTTTCACCTAGCTGCGCCGACATTTGGCGTAATGCAGCCTGAATCTTCTCCATTTGACGATCTACCCAAGGCGTACTTTGTTGTTCGGCAGGGCGCCAAGTGCGCTCTAGACGCGCCAAGACGGCCGCATCCATGATGCCATCCGCTAAGGCTTCCCAGGTTTTGACCGCCGCACGTTCACGATTATCACTAGGAATGAGCTTAGAAACCGGACTCAAGCCATCGGCGTACTCTGCAATCACGCGAGAATCATAAATAGCCTCCCCGTCATCAGAAATCAGGCAGGGCACCTTACCGAGGGGGTTAGAGAGGGCAATCTTGGTGTCTGCTGCCCAGACATTCTCTACTGCTAGGTCAACATCTACCTTTTTTTCCAAGAAAACAATGCGTACCTTGCGTACGTAGGGGCTGGTGAGGGATCCGATAAGTTTCATATACCCATTATAGCCATCTAAGCATGCATCCAATCATGTTGGATTTGGCCATGAGAACGCATTAAAATTAGATCTTATTGATATATTTCAAGCAAAGGCAATATTCGTGAGTCAGCCGCTTTCTACCCTCAGCGCACTATCCCCTTTAGATGGCCGCTATGCCGGCAAACTTGATGCCTTAAGGCCTTGGCTCTCCGAAGCTGCCTTTATGCGTCAGCGTGTGTTTGTGGAGATTCATTGGCTATTAGCTTTGTCTGCAGCGGGCCTTCCAGATGTTCCAAAAATTAGTGCGGCTGATGAAGTCTTTTTATTGTCTTTACCAGAGCAGTTTTCAGACGCGGATGCCCAACGTATTAAAGAGATCGAAGCGGTTACAAACCATGATGTCAAAGCGGTGGAATATTTTCTGAAAGAAAAAGTTTCCGGACGCCCTGACTTATTGAAGGCCAGTGAGTTTATTCATTTTGCCTGTACCTCTGAGGACATTAATAACACCTCTCATGGTTTGATGTTGCGGGGCGCGCGCGATGAGGTGCTGCTACCCCAACTTCGAAAAGTGCTTTCTGTATTGACAGATTTGGCGATTGAAAATGCACGGGTACCGATGCTGTCGCGTACGCATGGACAACCTGCCTCTCCCAGCACGCTCGGTAAAGAATTAGCTAATATCGCTAAGCGTTTAGAGCGCGCTATTGAAACGATTGCCGCAGTGCCATTACTAGCAAAAATGAATGGTGCTGTTGGTAACTACAACGCCCATTTATCCGCCTATCCAGATGTAGATTGGGAAAGCTTTTCAAAAGAGGTGATCGAGAAGCGCTTGGGCTTGACCTTCAACCCTTATACGATCCAGATTGAGCCGCACGATGGCATGGCAGAATTGTTTGATGCGATTGCCCGCGCTAATACGATCTTGCTAGATATGGATCGTGACTTCTGGGCCTATATTTCGATTGGTTACTTTAAGCAGCGTACCAAAGCCGGTGAGATTGGCTCTTCAACCATGCCGCATAAAGTCAACCCGATTGATTTTGAAAACTCTGAAGGTAACTTAGGTATAGCAAATGCTTTACTTCGCCACTTAGCAGAAAAGTTACCAATCTCGCGTTGGCAGCGCGACTTAACGGATTCAACGGTCTTGCGTAACTTAGGCCCTGCTTTTGGTCATAGTGTTTTAGCCTATGACAGTGCCTTACGTGGATTAGGAAAATTAGAGGTGAATCACGCTGTGATTGCTGCTGATCTCGATGCTTGCTGGGAAGTCTTGGCAGAGCCAGTACAAACCGTAATGCGTCGCTATGGTATTGAAAATCCCTATGAGCAGCTTAAAGAACTGACGCGTGGAAAGGGCATTAATCAGACAGATTTACAAACCTTTATTCGGGGTTTAAAAATCCCTGATGATGCAAAACAGTTGCTCTTAGCAATGACACCTTCTTCTTATTTAGGTAAGGCGGTCGAATTGACCGAACGTCTCAAAAAGTGAGTTTGTCTCCACACCTTGGGCATACACCGACAAAGTCGCAATACGGTGTCCGCCCCAAGATCTGGTTTGCTGTTTATCAACTGCTGTGGCATCTCGCATTGCCAGTCGCTTTCCTACGACTTGCTTGGCGTACGCGCCACTCCATGGGCTACCTCAGACACTTTTCTGAACGGCTTGGTTTTACTGATGGTAAAGCGATTGAGCAGGGCGCGATTTGGATTCATGCGGTATCTGTTGGTGAGACACGAGCAGCTCAACCTTTAATTGACGCTTACCTGGCGCGTGGCGAAAAGGTTCTCTTAACGCATATGACGCTCAATGGCCGCCTCACTGGTGCTGCTGTTTTTGCTGAGGCCATCGCTGCAGGCCAGTTACGGCAAGCCTATTTACCCTATGACCTTTGTTGGTCAGTCGCTCAATTTATCAATACCTTTAAGCCAAAATTTGGTTTGTTGATGGAAACCGAAGCATGGCCAACAGTAGTGTTTTATTGTTCAGAAATTGGCTTGCCCTTATTTTTAGTCAATGCACGTTTATCGGAGCGAAGTGCACGACGTGTGAATCGCTTTGGCAAAGCAGGCAGATCATTGTTTCAGGCCTTTGCTGGCATCTTGGCGCAAACAGAGCTTGATGCCCAGCGCTATCGTAGTTTGGGTGTTCAGAGAGTGGAGCTGGCGGGTAATATGAAGTTTGATGTCCCGCTTAACCCTAGTCTTGTCAAGCAAGGCAAGTCCTGGAAGCAGGCACTGCATGCAACGAATCGCGTGATGGTATGTGCTGCGAGTACTCGCGATGGTGAAGAAGCCATCCTTCTGAAGATATGGAAAGACGTATTACGCAGTCAGATTTTTAAAACCCCACCATTGCTGTGCATTGTCCCGCGGCATCCTGAGCGCTTCAATGAGGTAGCCAATCAAATTTTGGCTGCGGAACTCAGTTATCGACGTCGTACAGAGTGGGAAGGTGTGCCTCAGGGTTCAGAGATAGATGTGATCTTGGGTGACTCAATGGGTGAGATGCCTTTGTATTTCAGTGCTGCAGATTTGGTAGTCATGGGCGGAAGCATTCTGCCTTTTGGTGGGCAGAACTTGATAGAGGCTTGTGCTGCCGGATGCCCTGTTTTACTCGGGGAGCATACCCATAACTTTCAGCAAGCTAGTTTGGATGCCATAGAGATGGGTGCAGCAAAACGCATTCAGCCGGAAGCGCTAGAGACTACTTTAAAAAGCTTGCTATTGAATTCAGCAGAGTTAGCAAAGATGTCTGTAGCAGCAAAAGAATTTGCTGCTACATACCAAGGTGCCACCCAAAAAATACTATCTATCTTAGACAGGCAAATTTCAAGTTGATGCTTTAAAGTTGCGCCCCGTAGTTGGGGTCATCAGTACGGCTAGCGTCATCGGATTTGCGCTCACTCTTCACAAGATCTTCACGTGTTACACCAAGCCACATCACTATCGATGCCGCTACGAATACGGAAGAATAGATACCAAATAAGATGCCGATCGTCAGTGCTAATGCAAAGTAGTAAAGGCTGGGACCACCAAAAATCAACATGGCCAAAACCATCATCTCCGTACTACCGTGAGTGATCACCGTGCGGCTAATGGTGCTAGTAATCGCATTATCAATAATCTCTCGAGTAGTCATCTTGCGGTATTTGCGAAAGTTTTCACGAATACGGTCAAAGATCACAACGGATTCATTGACGGAGTAGCCTAATACTGCAAGAACTGCGGCCAATACAGAGAGGGAGAACTCCCACTGGAAGAAGGCAAAGAAGCCAAGAATGATCACAATGTCATGTAAGTTCGCAATAATACCGGCCAGCGCAAACTTCCACTCAAAGCGGAAAGACAAATAAATCACAATACCAATAATTACAAAGATCAAGGCTTTCAAGCCATCCCACGCCAACTCTTTACCGACTTGAGGCCCAACAAATTCCACACGCTGTAGTTTGGCGCCTGTAGCGTTGGGATCAAGCGCTTGCATCACTGCTGCACTTTGATCTGCTGAGGGAATCACTTTTCCTTCGGCATCTTTTTGTAATGGCAAGCGAATCATCACATCGCGTGAACTGCCAAAGTTCTGAATTTGGGTATCTGTGTAACCTAGTTTTTCTACGCTCGTACGAATAGATTCAAGGGGGGCAGTCTTCGGATAGGTGACCTCCATGACAGTACCACCAGTGAATTCAATCGATAGGTGCAAACCGTTTTGCCAAAGAAAGAATACTGCTGCAAAGAAAGTAACGAAAGAAACCGCATTAAGCGCCAAGGCATGGCGCATGAAGGGGATATCTTTTTTTATTCGGAAAAATTCCATGATTTATTTCCCCTGTGGACGCCAGACTTGGCCGATAGCGAGTTTCTGAATTTTCTTATGTTTACCGTACCAAAGATTAACAATGCCGCGCGAGAAGAAAACGGCCGAGAACATGGATGTCAAAATACCCAGACAATGTACTACTGCAAATCCTTTAATAGGTCCTGAGCCAAAAGCAAGCAGCGCCAGACCTGCAATAAGAGTTGTGATGTTGGAGTCTAAGATGGTCGCCCATGCTTTATCAAAGCCTACAGCTATCGCAGTGTGTGGCGCAACACCATTACGTAGCTCTTCCCGAATTCGTTCATTGATCAGTACGTTAGAGTCAATCGCCATACCCAATGCCAGTGCCATCGCCGCAATACCTGGCAAGCTTAATGTCGCTTGAAGCATCGACAAAACAGAAATCAAAAGTAATAAGTTGACCGCCAAGGCAATCACCGAGAAAGTACCAAATAAGAGGTAGTAAGCCATCATGAAGAGGGCAATTGCTGCAAATCCAATGATTAAAGAGGTAAAGCCCTTCTCAATATTTTCAGCACCCAGACTTGGGCCAATCGTACGCTCTTCAATAATCTCCATCGGGGCTGCCAAAGAACCTGCACGTAAGAGTAGCGCTAAATCATTGGCGCTTTCAGTGGTGGGCTGACCGGTAATCTGAAACTTAGAACCAAATTCACTTTGAATAGTGGCAATGGTTAATACCTCACCCTTGCCCTTTTCGAACAAGATCATGCCCATTGGCTTACCAATGTTTTCACGTGTGACTTCTTGCATGACACGGCCGCCAGCAGAGTCTAATGAGATATTGACTGAAGGGCGCTGATTTTGATCAAATCCAGCACTGGCATCGGTAATGCGATCACCACTAAAAATCACTGACTTCTTGAAAACACCTAGGCGATTTTCACCAAAGCGAAATACATCCATACCGGGGGGAGGAGTCTCACCAATACCGATTGTCGACACCAGTGGATCAGCTAAGCGTGACTCTAGAGTGGCGGTACGACCAATAATATCTTTTGCACGCGCAGTATCTTGAACGCCTGGCAACTGCACTACGATACGCTCGGCACCTTGCTGTTGAATCACAGGCTCTTTAACCGCTAACTCATTAACGCGTTTATTAAGAGTAACAATATTTTGTTTTACTGCGTTATCTTGAATTTCTTTTAAGGCTGCAGGCTTAAATTCACCGACTAGCTTTGGAGAGAGTCCGGTAGGTTTTACTTGCCAAATCAGATCAGGCTGACTGGTATTTAATAAAGTGCGCGCCTTTTCTGCCTCTTCCGTACTTCCAAAGCTAATAGTGATGCTCTCTGGCCCACGCTCAATACCTTGATGACGCAATGCCTTATCACGCAGTTGACTGCGAATATCGGTCGCTAAGGAAGTCACTTTCTTTTGTACAGCCCCCTTCATGTCTACTTGCAATAGGAAGTAAACACCTCCACGCAAGTCAAGACCAAGCGGCATCGGTAATGCATTGATAGAACTCAGCCACCCCGGTGTATTGGAGAGCAGATTCAAAGCAACAGTGAAATTAGGATCGTTTTGATCGACATTCAATTTTTGCTGTAGTAAGTCACGTGCTTGTAATTGAATATCCGTGTTGTTAAAACGAATTTTTATAGAGCCTACGCTACCGGTAGATTCAAAGAAGATACCGGTAGTACTGATGTTCTGGTCCGCAAGAATTTTTTCTACTCGGGACTGAATCGCTAAATCAACCTTGATGGTTGGTTTAGCGGATGAGACTTGAACCGCCGGAGCCTCTCCGTAAATATTGGGTAATGAATACAGTCCTCCGATCAATAAAGCAACCAGGATGACGATATATTTCCAGAGAGGGTAGCGATTCATATTGAGATACTTTTAAGCAAACAGATTAAGCAGACTTCAATGTGCCTTTTGGCAATACAGCAGTGATCGCACCTTTTTGCATATGTACTTCAGTGCCGGAGGCAATTTCAACGGTGATGGCTTGATCTTTTAAGCTTGTAATCTTGCCTAAGATGCCGCCGATAGTAACCACTTCATCGCCGACTGCTAAAGATTCCAACATCGCTTTGGTTTCTTTTTGACGCTTCATTTGAGGGCGAATCATGATGAAGTACAAAACGACAAACATCAGGGCCAAAGGAAGAAAACTCATCAAACCACCAGCATCTAGGCCCGCGGCTGGAGCCTGGGCAAACGCGTTACTAATCCACATATAAAACCTCCGATAATGATCAAAAAAAACTGCTTAAAATTTAGGCTGGTAAGGCACAGCCGTCAACCTACAATTCTAAACTGTATGGGGCTTGGAAGCCTGATTTAAGGCAGGCAATGCTTAGCGCTTACTGCCAAAGGGGTATTAATCCTGCCCTGGCTCCACACCACGTTGGCGATTTTGGTGAAATTCCTCGCGGTAGGCGCTAAATCGGTCCTTGCGAAGCGATTCTCTGACCTCTTCCATGAGCTGCAAGTAGTAGGAAAGGTTATGGATCGTATTGAGCTGGGAGCCCAAGATCTCATTCGCCTTCTGCAGATGATTGAGATAGGATCTGGTGAAATTTTGGCAGGTGTAGCAAGCGCAAGTTGGGTCTACAGGGCGGTCATCCTCTTTATAGCCGGCATTTCTGAGTTTCAGGTCACCAAAGCGAGTAAAGAGCCAGCCATTCCTCGCATTGCGGGTAGGCATGACACAGTCAAACATATCGATACCAAGGCTGACGCCCAAGATCAGATCTTCTGGTGTGCCTACGCCCATTAAATAATGGGGCATATGCTCTGGCAGTTTGGGTGCGGTGAAGTTTAAGATACGCTCAAATTCAGGTTTTGGTTCTCCTACAGAGAGGCCGCCAATAGCAATGCCATCAAACCCTTGCTGACTGACAGCATCTAAGGAGAACTCACGCAGGTTTTCAAACATGCCGCCTTGGACAATCCCAAATAGGCCGTTACCGGTCTCAAGTTCCCGAAAGCGCTTTAAGGAGCGATCGCCCCAACGCAGCGACATTTCTAGTGAGGCACGTGCAGTTTTTTCTGTAGTAGATTGCCCTTTGATTTCATAAGGAGTGCATTCATCAAACTGCATAGCGATGTCACTATTGAGGATTGCCTGAATCTCCATAGAGACTTCTGGCGACATAAATAATTTATCGCCATTAATGGGGGAGGCGAAAGTGACGCCCTCTTCAGAAATTTTTCTCAAAGCACCTAAGCTAAACACCTGAAAGCCACCAGAGTCAGTCAGGATGGGTTTATCCCAAGCCATAAAGCGATGTAAGCCACCATGTTTTTTAATCACCTCTAATCCTGGTCGTAGCCAGAGATGAAAGGTATTACCCAGAATAATTTGTGCTTTAGCCTCATGTAAATCCCGTGGCGTCATCGCTTTCACGGTGCCATAAGTGCCCACGGGCATGAAGATGGGAGTTTGAACACTGCCATGAGGCAAGTCCAGCTGACCGAGGCGGGCAGGGCTCGCGGAATCACGCGCCAAAATATTAAAGTGAATGGGTTTGGTCATGAGTGGGGATGAGGGGTGCGACTTAACAACATGGCATCGCCGTAACTAAAAAAACGATATTCATTGGCAATGGCGTGTTGGTAAGCATGACGGATATTATCCACCCCAGCAAAAGCGCTGACGAGCATTAATAAAGTGGACTTTGGTAAATGAAAGTTTGTGAGTAAGCAATCGACTGTTTTAAAGACAAAGCCAGGGGTAATAAATAAATTCGTTTCACCATTACTTTGTTGATTAATGGCATAACTTTCGAGAGTGCGCAAACTGGTAGTGCCCACAGCAATCACTCTACCGCCATTGCGACGGGTATTTTCAATTGCTTTTAATGTTTCTGGCGGAATAGAAAACCACTCGTAATGCATCTGGTGCTTACTTAAGTCCTCTTCTCGCACGGGAGTAAAAGTCCCTGCACCCACATGTAATGTAATAGTGGCATGGACAACACCACGCTCACCGAGGGCGCTCAAGATACTCTGATCGAAATGCAGTCCAGCCGTAGGGGCAGCTACAGCACCCGGGTTTTTGGCTACTACAGTTTGATAGCGATTACTATCCTCTTCATTAGGGTCATGCTCAATATAGGGCGGCAAAGGGAGCTCACCAAAGCGTTCTAGTACTGAGAAAATCTCTTCTGGAAAAAGAACTTCATAAAACCGGCCATCATAGCAAATCATTTCAACGGGGAAGCTTTCACCCGCTGAGTTATGAATGTGAATCACCCCACCAATTTTGGGCACTTTGGAGGCTCGAATTTGCACCCAAGCTTGTTTATCCCCACTAATCCGCTCAATTAATAACTCAACAACGCCACCAGTCTCTTTTTTTCCGTGTAAGCGGGCAGGGATGACCTTAGTGTCATTAAAAATGAGTAAATCCCTAGGATTAACAAGGTCAAGGATGTCCCGAAATTGCCGGTCGACTAATTGGGCTGCATTATCCCCCTGAGGCCTGACCTCTAGGAGGCGGCTATCGGTTCTGTTGGCCAGGGGATGCTGGGCAATCAGATGGGGCGGGAGGTCGTAATTGAAGTCGGAAAGTTGCATAGCATTACCATCAGGTATTGGATTTTAACGATGACTCGCAAGCAACCGCCAACTTCACTCGAAAAAATGGGCTTAAACAGCCCTATGGCCCTTGCTTTGCACCTGCCATCCCGCTATGAAGATGAAACTGAACTCTTTACGATTGATGAGGCTCTGGGACTAGGAAAGTTTCACGCGATTCAGACTCAGGGAGTGGTGATCCGCAGTCAAGTGCTCTTTCGTCCCAGAAGACAGTTGTTGGTCACGATTGAGGATGATACCGCCTCTTTGCAATTGCGTTTTCTCAATTTTTATCCAAGCCAACAAAAGCAAATGGCAGTTGGCAGCCATGTCCGAGTTCGAGGAGAAGTGCGCGACGGGTTTTTGGGTGCGGAGATGGTCCATCCGGTCGTGCGCGCCGTGACTCCTGATGCACCCTTATCACACAGTTTGACACCGGTATATCCCGCTAGTGCTGGATTGTCTCAGGCTGTGATTCGTAAAGCAGTACTGCAAGCGTTACGTGAGCCCAGCTTAAAGGACAGTTTGGCTGAATTTTTACCTAGCAGCTTGATGTCAGAAATTTTGCCAAGCCAGGATTGGCCACCCTTACAAGATGCGATTACGTATTTGCATCAGCCCCCCGCAGATGCCGATACTCAGGCTTTGTTAGAGCGCACTCATCCAGCATGGCGTCGCGTGCAGTTTGAAGAACTGCTTGCGCAACAAATTTCATTAAAACGTGCCCATGCTATTCGGAGAGAAAGACGCGCGCCGAGTTTTGAAAAGAGCTTCTCAAAAACCTCAGGAGAAGAAAGTATTGAGGCAGGCTTATTGGGCGTATTACCATTTCAATTAACGGGTGCTCAAGAGCGTGTATGGGCAGAAATTGACCATGATGTATCCCAAGTATTCCCGATGAACCGCTTATTACAAGGCGATGTGGGTAGCGGTAAGACGGTGATTGCAGCCTTGGCAGCGGCTCGTATGATGGATCGGGGCTATCAAGCAGCCATCATGGCGCCTACAGAAATTCTGGCAGAGCAACACTATCGCAAAATGCAAGAGTGGTTTGGGCCCTTAGGTGTCAAGATTGCCTGGCTGTCTGGTAGCTTAAAAGCGAAAGAAAAAAGGCTTGCGCAAGAAATGATTGAGAGCGGTAGTGCGCAGCTCATTATTGGAACGCATGCCCTGATTCAGGATAAGGTGAGTTTTTCTAAGCTGGGATTGGCGGTGATTGATGAACAACATCGTTTTGGCGTTAGGCAGCGTTTAGAAATTCAGCAACGCGTTGGCTCAGAACTATTTTATTGTCATCAGTTGATGATGTCTGCAACACCAATACCCCGTACCTTAGCAATGACCTACTATGCAGATCTGGATGTTTCTGTGATTGATGAATTACCCCCTGGTCGCAAACCCATTACTACTAAAGTAGTGAAAGCTTCTCGTCGAGATGAAGTCATTGGGGGTTTGCACGATTGGTTATCCAAAGGGCTGCAAGCTTATTGGGTTTGCCCTTTAATTGAAGAGTCTGAAGTCTTGCAATTACAGACAGCAGTCGAGAGTTTTGAGCAGCTGACGCTAGCACTCCCCAACTTTACAGTGGGCTTAGTCCATGGGCGTTTAAAAAGCGAAGAGAAGGCTGCCGTGATGGCAGCGTTTAAGGCAAATCAAATCCAGCTGTTGGTTGCTACTACGGTGATTGAGGTGGGAGTGGATGTTCCTAATGCAGCACTGATGGTGATTGAGCATGCAGAACGATTTGGATACGCCCAAATACATCAGCTCAGGGGACGAGTAGGGCGCGGCTCAGCAGATTCAGTCTGCATTTTGATGTATGCAGAGCCCTTATCTATGGCGGCGAAAGAGCGCCTTCAAACCTTACGAGAAACGAGTGATGGCTTTGTGATTGCAGAGCGAGATTTATCGTTACGCGGCCCCGGAGAACTACTTGGCGCAAAGCAATCAGGCGATGCCATGCTCCGCTTTGTCGATTTGCAACGCGATGCGTGGTTAATTGAATTGGCCCAAGTGGCGGCTGATCGTCTATTGAATGAACATGCGGATTTAGTCGAGAGGCATTTAGCGCGTTGGCTTGGATCACGTACAGAATTTCTGAAAGCGTGATAATCGCATGATGAATTTTATTCTGCAGCGATTGCTTGCTTATGCCTATTTGATTCGTCTTGATAAGCCGATCGGCACCCTACTGTTGTTATGGCCCACCCTTTGGGCGCTTTGGTTGGCCAGTGGGGGATTTCCAGAATGGTCTTTCCTGATTATTTTTTCCATCGGTACCTTTTTGATGCGTAGTGCAGGGTGCGCTATGAATGACTATGCCGATCGTGAATTTGATCGTCATGTTTTAAGAACTCAGGGTAGACCCATTACCAGTGGCAAGATTTCTGGAAAAGAAGCTTTAGTGATTGCTGCCAGTTTGGCATTGCTTGCCTTTTTATTAATTCAACCTCTGAATGAGCTTACCAAAGAACTCTCATTTCTTGCGGTAGCAGTTGCCATTATTTACCCCTTCACGAAACGTTTTTTTGCACTTCCACAGGCGGTCTTGGGCATTGCATTTGGCTTTGGTATTCCGATGGCCTATGCGGCAGTATTAGGCTTCATTCCGCTAGAGGCCTGGATATTGTTTGTGGGTAACGTGTTCTGGGCGATTGCCTATGACACGGCTTATGCCATGGTGGATCGAGAAGATGATCTACGCTTAGGTTTGAGAACTTCCGCCATTACATTTGGCCGTTTTGATGTCCTAGCAATTGGAGTGAGTTACAGCATCCTCCTTGTCAGTCAAATAGTCGTCGCTGAGCTCGTTAATTTAAGTCATTACTTTTGGATCGGATGGACTCTTGCCCTGGCTTGCGCTTTATATCACCTCAAATTAGTTTCTAGTAGAAAGCGTGAGGATTGTTTTAAGGCTTTTCGGCACAACAACTGGCTAGGCGGATTTTTATTTCTAGGAATTGTGTTGGGTTTAGGGTTCTAGTTCTTACCCAATTCATCACCCATAGTTTGGCCACGTTGATTAGCCGCTTCGATGGCTTTTTCAAGAGCGCCATGCCAATCGAGTTGTTTTAGCACATCCAATGCGGCGGCAGTGGTGCCGCCTTTAGAAGTAACACGCTCACGCAGCACTCCAGCATGCTCATCAGAGTTATGAGCTAACTGTGTCGCTCCTTCAAGGGTTGCATAGGCCAGCTTACGGGCAGTGACTGAATCCAACCCTAGCTTTTCACCACTAGTCTGCAGTGCTTCTAAAAAAGCAAAGACATAGGCTGGACCACTTCCCGAGACTGCCGTTACGGCATCCATGAGTTTTTCTTCATGAACCCACACCGTTTGACCTACCGCTTTGCAAATCGTTTCTGCTAGGGCGCGGTCAGTATCATTGATGGTGGCTTGTGCAAATAATCCCGTAATACCCATACCAATTAGAGCGGGTGTATTAGGCATCGCACGAATGCAGCGCGCATGATCCAGCCAACGGCTCATATCTTGTAAGCGTATACCAGCGGCAATACTCACAATCAGCGGACCGGCTGTTGTTGCATGTTTTAGTTTGGCGCTTAAGGTCTTAGAGACAATATGAAAGTCTTGTGGCTTGATAGCCATGACGACGACATTCTCTTTGGAAAAATCAAAATCAATGCGCTCTACAGAGTCGAGTACTTGAACACCAAAATCCTGTTGCAAGTTTTGGCTAGTAGCAGGATTAGCCTCCACTACGGATATCTGCTCAGACTGAAACCCATTTACCAATAATCCGCTGATTAAGGCGCGGCCCATATTGCCGCCCCCAATAAAGGTGATGCGGGCATTCTGGTTTAAGTTTGCTGTGTTCATGCCGTAATCTTATCGCGCTTCCCGAAAATAGCAGTACCTACTCGAACAATCGTACTGCCTTCCGCAATAGCAGCTTCCATATCGTCTGACATACCCATCGATAAAGTGTCAAAGAAATCAAAACCAAAATCCTGTGCGTGCTTGAGTTTTATGCCGACGAAATAATCTCGTACCGCTTCAAAGGCTTGGCGTTGTTCCTCAGGTTTGCTACTAGGTGCTGGAATGGCCATCAACCCCCTTAAAACCAAATTGGGCAGTTTAGTGATTGCCTCACAAAGTGCCTCTACCTCGATTTTGGATGCGCCACTTTTACTGGTTTCATCGCTAATGTTGATTTGTACGCAAACCTGAAGTGGTTCCAATTTAGGAAACTCACCCCGTTGAGCCGATAGACGCTCTGCAATTTTGAGGCGGTCGATGCTATGTACCCAGTCAAAATGCTCCGCCACGTCAGCAGTTTTATTACTTTGTATTGGTCCAATAAAATGCCATTGCAACCAGGGGCGTAATTTAGCGAGCTGTTGTACTTTCTCAACACCTTCTTGAACATAGTTTTCACCAAAAGCAGTTTGTCCAGCATGCATCGCCTCTTCAACCGCTCTAGCTGGAAAGGCCTTGCTGACCGCAAGTAGCAAAATATCTTCAGGCTCACGTTTTGCTGCCACGGCAGCGAGCTCCAATCTCTGCTTTACCATCATCAAATTAGTACTGATTTGATTCATGCTGGTGCGCTAGATTTTTGGGTGATTAACTGATCAACGATTTCAATCCAATGCAATACCGGTGTATCGTCTTGTTGAAGATGGGCAATACAACCCACATTGCCCGACACGATTATTTGCGAGCCGGACTCTTGGCAAGCAGTTTGCAGATGAGCCAATTTATTTTTACGTAATTGCTCTGACAACTCTGGTTGAGTCACTGAGTAGGTTCCCGCAGAGCCGCAGCACAGGTGACTGTCTGCACATAAGCGCACGCCAATACCGATGCTAGATAAGAGCCCTTCTACTTTTCCACGAATTTGTTGTCCATGTTGCAAGGTGCAGGGCGGGTGGTAGATCACACCCGCTTTGGGGTCGACCCCAACGATTGCAGCCAACTCCGCTTGTAAGTCGGGCATGATTTCTGAGATATCTTTGGTCAGATCGGCAATGGTTTTTGCTTTCATGGCATATGCGGGGTCCTTGGCAAAGAGGTGGCCATAATCTTTGACCATCACTCCACAACCAGATGCCGTCATCACAATGGCTTCCACGCCACTTTCTATTAGGGGCCACCAGGCATCTATATTTTGCTTAGCATTATCGAGTCCACCGGCTTGATCATTAAGGTGATAGCGAAGCGCACCACAGCATGTTGCATTCGGAGCGCTAATGAGCTGCACTTGAAGTGCATCCAATACCCGCGCTGTAGCAGAATTAATATTCGGCAGCATGCCTGGCTGAACACAACCTTCCAGCAACAGCATTTTGCGTGCATGGGTCGCTTGCGGTCTTGCATAAGGATCGGTAGTACTAGCCAATGCTTTGTTTTTAACTTCTGGAACTTTGCGTTTGATGCTGCTTGGCATGAGGGGTCGTATTAAACGCCCCAGTGTCATTGCAGAGTTAAAAAGAATTGGACTTGTTAAACCTTCCTTGAGAGCCCAACGCGTCAGTCTTTGGGATAAGGGGCGTGGGGCAGTATTTTCTTCTGCCCATTTACGGCCGATATCAATAAGGTTGCCATATTGCACACCACTTGGGCAGGTGGTCTCACAATTACGGCAAGTTAGACAACGATCGAGATGAAGACGGGTTTTCTCGGTAGGTGCCTGCCCTTCTGCCATTTGCTTAATGAGATAGATACGTCCCCGTGGACCATCTAATTCATCACCCAGAATTTGATAGGTAGGACAGGTAGCGGTGCAGAAACCACAGTGCACACATTTACCTAGAATGCTGGCGACCTCAATACCCTCTGGGGTATTAGCGAATTGGGGAGCGAGTTGAGTTTGCATATTCAGGCTTATGGAAGACGGTGAGTAGCGAATACGCCCGCTGGATCAAAGGCGGCTCTGAGGCGTGCTTGCACGGCCTCTAATGCTGCCGAATGGGTTTGTTCGCTCAGCAGAGTAAAACGCTGCTTGCTTGGATCAACATGTGATCCCTGCCTAAAACGGCTGGCATGTCCGCCATGAATGTTGGCTAAGTTTTTGATGGCTGTAAAAGTTGTATCGTCACTGGGTGCTTTAAACCATCTTTGTTGTCCGTGCCATTCGAGTGCAATGTCATCCTGTCCATTGGAGAGCGTGAGTGGACCACAGGCAGCTGGTAGCGCTAAACGATAGAGCGTTTCATCATCCTGAAGATTTGTAAAAACGGATAATTGCTGTTCACGTAAATCCGTCCAAAACGCGGTGGCTACATTGGGGTCTAATTCTGTTGTATTGATAACTGAATTGATGAGAGGAATAGCTGATTTGACTGCCGCAACGGCGCCCGCCAGACGAATCGTTAATTCACCCACTTGATCTGATGATGTGGAGCCTATCCAGCAACTCGCAGATAAAGGAATAGGTTGGCCTGCCCATTCATTCAATAATGTGAGCGCGCGTGCTTGAGGTAACGAACAGCGGAGTGTTGCAGTCGCTGCAGGCTTGGGTAATACCTTCACAGAGGCCTCTAGCAGAAGCGCTAGGGTTCCTAATGAACCTGGTAATAAGCGAGAGATGTCATAGCCGGCGACATTCTTCATCACTTTGCCGCCGAAGGACAAAGCTTGACCCTTGCCATCCATAATGCGAGCGCCCAATACAAAATCTCTCAGATTGCCTGCGGTGATGCGGCCTGGTCCTGCAAGACCTGCGGCGATGGCACCACCAAAAGTAGCGCCCTCACCAAAGTGGGGTGGCTCAAAAGGAAGTATCTGATTTTTTTCTGCCAGTGCAGCCGTAATATCTTTTAAAGGAGTGCCTGCACAAGCAGTAATCACGAGTTCTTCAGGCTGATATTCCAAGATGCCAGAGTAAGCGCGAGTATCTAATTTAGTAAAAGTATTTACATTTCCGTACCAAGCTTTAGTCCCACCCCCTTGAATCGAAAGAGGTGTTTGGGTTTGAGCAGCAGCTAAAATTTGTTCACGAAACTGATCAATCTGCGGATTACTATCAACCTTCCCATACGACATTAAAAGCGCTCCAATTCAGGGTGGGGTAACTTGCCACCACTGATACGCATGCGACCATACTCTGCACAACGACTTAAGGTAGGAATAGCTTTATTAGGATTCATTAAACGTTCTGGGTCAAAGGCGCTTTTGACGCCCCAGAAAGACTCTCGTTCACCTTCACCGAATTGAACGCACATGGTATTAATTTTTTCAATACCTACTCCATGTTCACCAGTGATGGTGCCATCTAATTCAACACACGCTTCTAGAATTTCTGTGCCGAAGTCTTCTGCACGATGCCATTCTTCTTGATCAGCACCATTAAACAAAATAAGGGGATGCATATTGCCATCACCTGCATGAAAGACGTTCAGACAAGCAAGACCATACTTCTTCTCCATGGCTTGAATACGTCTCAGCAAGGTCGCAATATGTCTACGTGGAATAGTGCCATCCATACAGTAGTAGTCAGCAGCTAGTCGTCCTGCTGCAGGAAAGGCATTTTTGCGACCGCTCCAAAACTTCAAACGTTCAGATTCATCTTGAGAAATACGAATACCACTAGCACCTGCATTTTCGAGCACGCGCGTCATCCGCTCAATTTCTTCTTCAACCTCTTCAGGTGTTCCATCGGACTCACAGAGCAAGATCACTTCTGCCTCCAGATCGTAGCCCGCATGTACAAATTCTTCCACCGCTCTAGTGGTGGCCTTATCCATCATCTCAAGGCCAGCAGGAATAATGCCTGCAGCGATGATTGCGGCTACCGCATCACCCCCTTTTTCAATGTTGTCAAAGCTGGCCATAATCACGCGCGCTAATTTAGGCTTGGCGACTAATTTAACGGTGACTTCAGTGACTACTGCCAACATGCCTTCACTGCCAATGACAACGGCTAATAAATCTAAGCCTGGGGAGTCTGGTGCATGGCTGCCGAATTCAACAATTTCACCGTTCATTAGAATGCCGCGAACGCGCAGAACGTTATGTAAGGTCAGGCCATATTTAAGGCAATGGACGCCACCAGAGTTTTCATTGACGTTACCGCCAATCGAGCAGGCAATTTGAGAAGAGGGGTCTGGAGCGTAATACAGCCCAAGGTGGGCAACTGCTTCAGAAATAGCGAGATTACGAACGCCTGGTTGCACGACTGCAGTGCGCGTAAAAGGGTCAATCTTGATGATTTTTTTGAGTTTCGCTAAAGACAGGACCAGGCCCTGAGATATCGGCATCGCTCCACCCGACAGCCCAGTTCCAGCACCACGGGGTACCACGGGGATTTGCATGGCAAAACAAACCTTCAAAATTTGGCTTACTTGCGCTTCCGTTTCCGGTAAAGCTACAGCCAAAGGCATGCGCCGGTAGGCGGCCAGGCCGTCACATTCGTAGGGAATGGTGTCCTCAGGCTCCCAAAGAAGGGCATATTCCGGAAGAATCGGGCGCAAGGCCTCTACCAATTTGGATTGAAGGGCGGTTATGGCCGCAAGTTCGGGGGGAGGGGTCACCATATTCATAGGAATCATTTTAGCCACTTACCTATAATTAGTTTTATGGGAAATCGACTTTCAAAAATAGCCACTAGAACTGGCGATGCAGGCATGACTGGGCTTGGCGATGGCAGTCGCGTGGAAAAGGACCATTTGCGCATCTGTGCCATGGGGGACGTAGATGAGCTGAACTCTGAAATCGGCGTTCTCATGACCCAAGCCATTCCCGAGAGCTTGGCAGATGAGCTAAAAACCCTGTTTTTGCAGGTACAGCATGATTTATTTGATTTGGGTGGAGAGCTATGTATCCCCAACTTCACATTGCTCAAACCAGAACAGGTAGCCCAAATTGATATTTGGCTCGAAAAATATAATGCCACTTTGCCGCCACTCACTGAATTTATTCTGCCGGGTGGTACTAGTGCCGCTGCTCAGGCACATGTATGCCGTACAGTTTGTCGGCGTGCTGAACGATCCATCGTCCGCTTAGGTTGGGAAGAGCCTTTGTATGACGCGCCCCGTCAATACGTCAATCGTTTATCCGATCTTTTATTTGTGTTGTCGCGCGTACTCAATCGCTCTGCTGGTGGAAGTGATGTGCTTTGGAAGCACGAAAAAAAAGAGGCTAAGTAAATTAGCCTCTTTGCGAGTTTCTAGTTTTCTAAATCTCAGTATTATTTCTTAGCTTTTCTACTGTTCTTCACCGCTAGTGCTAGGCGTTGAAGCACGTTGACAGAGTCTTCCCAATTAATACAGGCATCCGTAATACTTTGTCCGTAGGTTAGTTTTCTGGGATCGTCTTTACCCGGTGAGAATTTTTGTGCACCCTCTATGAGGTGACTCTCAATCATGACACCAAAAATCTGCTGTGAACCAGATTCAATTTGCTCTGCAATATTCTCAGCAACTACGATTTGGCGCTCATGTTTCTTGCTAGAGTTTGCGTGAGAAAGATCCACCATTAAACGGGCTGGAAGCTTTGCAGCTGCGAGTTCAGCACATGCCTCTTGCACAAACTTTGCCTCATAGTTTGGCTCTTTACCACCGCGCAAGATAACGTGACAATCCTTATTGCCTTTAGTTTCCACAATCGATACTTGACCATTTTTATGCACAGACAAAAAGTGGTGTGGACGGCTTGCTGCTTGTATAGCATCGGTTGCAATTTTGATATTGCCATCGGTACCATTTTTAAAGCCAATAGGTGCAGATAAACCGGATGCCAGTTCGCGATGGATCTGACTTTCTGTTGTACGTGCTCCAATGGCGCCCCAAGAAATCAGATCAGCAATATATTGTGGAGAAATTACGTCCAAGAATTCACTACCTGCAGGCATGCCTAAGCGATTAATTTCCATGAGAACTTGACGCCCCATACGCAGGCCTTCTTCAATGCGATAGCTCTCATCTAAGTACGGATCGTTAATCAGGCCTTTCCAACCAACCGTTGTTCGAGGCTTTTCAAAATAGACCCGCATCACAATTTCTAGTTCACCAGCAAAGCGCTCACGCTCAGCGACTAATCGCTGGCAATACTCTAGTGCTGCGCTGGGATCATGAATCGAGCATGGACCAATAATGACCAAGAGGCGATCATCTTTGCCATGAATGATGTCGCGAATTTTTTTACGCGTTTTACCAATTAATGATTCAGTGGGAGTACCTGCAATAGGAAAAAAGCGAATTAAATGCTCTGGCGGAGGCAGAACGGTAATATTCTCAATGCGTTGATCATCTGTATCCAACGTTTTATCGACGACGGCATACCAATTAGCGGGGTTCGTGTTTTGTTGGCTCATACGACTATTTTAAGCCGTATCAGGCAGTTCCACCCACAGTTAGGCTGTCGATACGTAAAGTCGGCTGCCCAACACCCACAGGAACACTTTGACCTTCTTTGCCGCAAACCCCCACCCCACCATCTAATTTGAGGTCATTTCCGATCATGGACACCTGCTTTAGGGACTCAGGCCCACTACCAATAATCGTAGCCCCTTTAACCGGATATTGAATTTTCCCATTCTCTACCCAGTACGCTTCAGAAGCAGAAAAGACAAATTTACCGCTAGTGATATCTACCTGCCCACCACCAAAATTGACAGCATAAAGACCACGCTTAATGCTTGCCACGATTTCTTGAGGATCATCTTTGCCGGCTAGCATGTAGGTGTTGGTCATACGGGGCATCGGTAAGGACGCAAAGCTTTCGCGACGGCCATTACCGGTAAGTGGCATATTCATCAGGCGTGCATTCAAACTATCCTGAATATAGCCCTTCAAAATACCATCTTCAATCAAAGTGGTGCATTGGGTAGGCGTACCTTCGTCATCGATATTGAGTGAGCCGCGACGACCTGAGAGGGTGCCATCATCCACTACAGTAACGCCTTTGGCAGCAACTCGCTGACCAATGCATCCAGCGAATGCAGAAGATCCCTTGCGATTAAAGTCACCTTCTAGCCCATGACCCACTGCTTCATGCAATAGGACACCGGGCCATCCGGGTCCCATGACCACAGTCATTGGACCCGCGGGAGCCGGGCGGGACTCTAAATTAATAAGTGCTCCATCTACCGCATCATCAACATATTGATTAATAAGCTCGGTATTAAAGTAGTGATAATCATGGCGTGCACCACCACCAGAAGAGCCTGATTCGCGGCGGCCATTTTGCTCAGCAATCACATGGACAGATACTCTGACCAAGGGACGTACATCAGCAGCCAGAAGACCATCTGCTCTGACTACTAGTACCACATCGAATTCACCAGCAAGGCTTGCCATTACTTGAATGATGCGGGGATCACGTGCCTTAGCACGACGCTCAATACTTTCAAGAAGGGCGATCTTTTCTTGTGGTGCTAGCGATTCCAAGGGATTTAAATCAGAGTAAAGCTCATTGGAGATGGGCGTAAATAGTTTGCTAGCTACCGCTTGCTTGCCACCTTGGGGGCCAATCACCCTAGTAGATTTAGCAGCCTTATTTAGAGCTTCTAGATTAATTTCATCGGAGTAGGCAAATGCTGTTTTATCGCCATAAATGGCACGAACACCTACACCTTGATCAATATTAAAACTGCCAGATTTGACGATACCCTCTTCAAGACTCCAACTCTCGCTTCGCGTGTGTTGAAAATAGAGATCTGCATCATCCAGCTGGTGAGCAAACATACTACCAAAAGTGCGATGTAAATCCTGCTCAGAAAGTCCAGTAGGCTCCAGCAAAATGGATTTAGCGAGCTTGATGAGATCTGCTTGCTTCTTAGGTTTAGTCCAATCACTTGGAAATAAGGTGTCAGGTACTTTCATCGTAATCTGGCTGAACTTTCTTGGTTAAAGCTTGCGGTGTTGTAATGCAGGTAACTTAGAGCGTACCTCTTTTAATTTATTTTTGCTGAGTATGCCGCTGATAAAGCCTTCACCCTCGGGCAGGTTGGATATTACATCCCCCCAAGGATCAATCAACATGGTGTTGCCCCAAGTACGGCGTTGATTCAAATGGGTTCCACCTTGAGCAGAGGATAGAAAATAGCATTGGTTTTCAATCGCTCTCGCTCGTAGCAAAATTTCCCAGTGATCTTTGCCTGTAGTGTAGGTAAATGCAGCAGGCAGAATGTGGCAATCCACGTGCCCCATCTCTCTATACAGCTCTGGAAAGCGAAGGTCGTAGCAGATGCTTAAACCGAGCCGCCAATCTTCATCATGTACGCGGATAGATAATTGACTTACCGTATTTCCCGCCTCAATGGTTTCTGATTCTTGATAGCGTTCAGTACTTGTCTGAAAGCCAAATAAATGTATTTTGTCGTAGCGGGCTATCTGCTGCCCTTGTGGGTCAAATACCAGGGTGGTGTTAAGTACCTTATGAGGGTCAGCAGCTACTAAAGGGATGGTTCCTGCCACTAAATGCAGATGATTTTCTTTTGCTATAGCTGCAAGGCGTTCTTGAATTGGGCCGCTGCCTAGTACTTCACGAGCCTTTACTTTATCGGTATCTTTCAGCCCCATCAGGCAGAAATATTCGGGTAACACTGCTACTTGCGCGCCATCCTGAGCCGCCGCACTGACAAGTCGTGCTGCTACTGTTAAATTTTCATGGATATCTGGAGTTGATACCATTTGAATAGCGGCTATTTTTAACTCTGCAGATTTTTCTGGGATAGGCATGGCAACTTAATTTGCAAGAGTAGGTGATGGGCTAGGAACGGTGGAGGGCACTGTTGGTATGCTGGGTTTAGTTTGCTCTTTTAAAAGATTTCTTGTGCGAATGGTCTCCAATGTTTTTGTATCCAGTGGTTGCCCTTTTTGATCCAGTGGTATCACTTCTGGCTTATCCCAAGAGCCTTGCACTAAATAATCTGTTTGCATCGTACGGTTGATTTGATTGGTAACCAGATACTGTCCGACTAATACGCCTAGACCAATAATGGGGTTAAGAGCAAATGCAGCCAGTGAACCTGCGGTTGCATCAATGGTGGGAAATATCGTGATGCGAAGATCTTGAGTTTGTTGTGGGATATTAATATTGCCAGTCATTGCTATGCGCGCTTGATCTAAGATCATTGAGAATTGTTTGGTTTGCGCAATCCCTTGCGTAATGTCGAATTGACTACTGATGGTGTTAAATGGCGTGCCTTTAGTGGCTAGATTACCTAGACTGCCTTGTAGGTCTAAAGTAGCGAATCGAAATAAGCTTTGCAGACTGAGTACATCAAGGAGCTTAGCACCACCAGTATTGACTTCTAGCAAGCGACCTTTGGCAAGCTCTATGCTCGCATTGCCAGAAATGGAGTTGTAATCTGGGGCAAAAAACGAACCAGACCAAGTTAATGATGCATTGAGTTTCCCCTGCCCACCCTCTACAGATTTAGGATCACTCCATCTTGAAATCATCTCACCAGCATCCTGAATATCCATATTGGTAGTCATTGAACTTAGCTCAGCAGTATTTGAAGTTTTGCCAGCCCATTGACCGGTAATAGTGGAATTACCTTGAGGGTTACTCACCTGTAAGGATTCAATTTTGAAGACGTTGTCCACAGTCTTTGTTTTTAGCTTAACCTTACCAAATTGAGCTTGCTTCCAGCCTAGATCATCGATACTAAGGTCAAGACTCGGGATGTTATTTGGGGTGAGTGACCGTTTTGCCGGCAGAGGTTTTTGATTGAGCGTTCTCAACTGTGAATTAGTACCTTGGCTTACTACTTCGGTATTCGCTATTGCATCGGGCACCTTAATCCTACTTATGCGACCAGCAATCAGTCCGCTGGGATGATCAGCGCTGCTTGGACTCAGTTGAACTTGTCCAGCTATTAGGGGAGAATCAAGGCGAAGTTGCCAGATATCATTTTTAGCAACACCATTGAAATTAATATCACTCCACTCTCGATCAAGCGCGATTAATTTTTTAATTTGTGCGCTCACCTGAATATGTTCATCTAATATTTCGGTGTCTTTTAATGCCAAATTGTTATTTTTAGGTTTGTCTGAGCCGATAAAGTCGATCCAAGTGTCGAGATTAAATTCCTTACTTGCAAAGTTAATTGCCAAGCCTTGTTGGGGAATACCTAAGACAGAACCAATTCCAATAGCATTTCTATAACTACCGCTGCTATCTACGTTTCCTTGTAAAGAGTACTCATCACCCAGCTTAAGGGACCAATCTGCACGCACCAAATTTGACTTAGTAGTAGGGAATGTGCGATGGTTAAATTGCCCTAGCATTGCGGTTCCGGATAGCTTATTAGCAGGCGCTGGCGCCGAGCTAGCCCAGTTGCGTAAATCGATCTTCAGATTTGTTTGGCTGCCTAATGCATTGAAGTTAACCGAGCCATCATATTTAGCTGACCCACTCATACTATTGAGTAAGGCTGAATTGAGCTGTGACCAATAATTGTTAGCGATATAGGCTTTAAGGAAGCTGGAATTTGCAGTGCCACTGATGTTGAAGCTGGAATTATCTGGGGTACTAGTTGCACTTGCGATCTTGATATCTCCGCCAAGGAAGCTTGCAGTGATATCCTCAAACTCAGGATTTTTTTCAGTAATGCGGATCGTACCTTTCAGATTTTCTAACGGGGGCATTTTTGCCCATTGCACCTTGTTTCCAGGTAATGTGAGCTTGGCATCTACATTAGCCCCCTCGTTTCCTGAGAGTGGAATTTTTAATCCGAGGTCAATATTGACTGGACCTATCACTGAGAGATTTTTTGCTATACTAGGTTGTTGCACACCGACTGGAGATCTGGCTAAATATTCCATTATTTGTGAGCCATCGCCTGCTACCAGGCCATTGATGAGAAGCTGAGCTTGCTTTGCGCTGACATTAGGAACTTGCGCAGTCATGTTAGAAAGAACTACTTTTTTATAAGTTGCATTATCAATAGATACATCCAAAGCAGACTGTTTCATATCAACAGTACCATTGATATTTGTAAACGCAGACCAAATACCTTCTTTAGTTGGCATTAAGGGTGCTGCCTTATAAGTTGCCCCTGAAATCGGCAGATGTAAAGTGAACTCACCAACGCTACCCGGTGAGAATGGGATCTGATCTACATTCCCTTTAATGTGAAGCGAGCCTTTTTGTATCTCTCCCGATTCAAAAGCTTTGCTGATGTATTGCCGTATATCTTTGTCTATGCCCACTGGAAGATAGCGGTGAATAGTCGCAAGTTTGGTTTTGATAAATTCCATATCAAGAGTCATCTGGTCAGGTTGCTTTGGGCCAGCCATTAAATAGCTTAGATCAAAATTAGTAGTGATTTCTGAGTTACTTAATTGCACTTGTTTAGCATTAATGAGCCAACCCCCTTTTTGCTGAGCCCAGCTAAGGTCACCTTTAACGCTATCAAATTTAGTTTGTGGAGCTGATAAAAAATTGCGCATCTCCAGCTCAAGATTAACGGCATCAACAGTCAGGCTACCCTGTTTTTGATTGCTAGTGAGGTTACCGGTCAGATGCGAAACCGAAGGCATCGACGGGTTTATGCTCTTGAAGCCAATATCATTGAGCTTTGCACTCACATTGAAATCTAATTTATTGGAAGAAAACCAATTTCCTGGCAGTGGGAGAGCTGCTAATGCGGATTTACTCTCAGACCAATTGATTTCGAGATTTTCTAGTTCCCCATCAGCATCTGCAGCCTTAATCCATTGATGAATCTTCTTTGGCAGGGGAAGGTTCAGTGCAAATAGAGCGATATCCTCCAGCGAAACTTTGGGAGATGAGACGCCAAAGGCATTAATTTCTTGGCCAGCCTCTGGGGTGCGCCAGCGAAAAGTAATGGGACTTAATTGATCCAAGGGTTTGGTGCTTTGTGTATCCATACCCCGCCAAGCTAATGTTTTGGTGGTGATTGAATTGAGCCCTCCCTGTATTTCCTGAACCAGATTTGTTTCAATTCTGCCGAATTCAACAGCGTTTACATTCTTATTGAGTTGAATCCTGAGGCGGTCAGCAGTCAAATACATTTGCCCACCATTTGCCTTACCATTCGCAAGCTGAATAGTTCCTTGAGAAGTGAGTTGTCCACTTAATTCGTTTGGCCGGAGAGAAATATCCTTGGAGATTTGACTAAGATTCAGATCAGATACGTCCCAAGTAAAGCTACCAATCCAATCGCGCCAATTTCCAGCTTGACCACCAAGATGATGAACAAAATCAGCCTGGACCTTGATCGGGCTTGGACTCCAAGGTGTCAGGACATTGAGCTCACCTTGATGCTGGCGAACACCATTTGTAAAATTAAAGTGTTGAACATCAATAACTGTTTTAAGCTTGCGACTCTTTTGATCCTCCCAAAATAGCTTAGCGTTTTTGATTTGAATGTCATTTTGACTAAACAACCAATTTTCCGTAGATAAATCATTGGCTTTACTATGAATAGGAATACTAGCTACTGAAATTATTCCCTTCGCGTCGCGCTGCGCATAAAGTTCAATATTATCAGCATGAATTTCATGAAAGTACGGCGCTAAGTGATACAGAGAGAGCCAGCTGAGCTGGCCGCTTATATTTTTAATGAAGAGTGGTGGGGCTGTGGATGAGTCGCTGGAGCTATTGATCCTCAGTCCCTCAATGACAAATTCGGGGCGCATGCCAGTCCAAGAGACTTGCAAATGATCCATGGTGATATCCGCACCTAGTCGAGTACTGATTAATTTTTCTACGGTAGTTTTTGATTTTTCAATTTGGGGCCATAAAATAAATCGTACGCTGAGGTGCCCCACAATAAAAAAAACTAAAGTAATCCCAACAAGAATGAGTGCGCGTTTGCGCCACTGACCGCGGTTATCCTGGGGATGTTTTTGAAGTGCGGTCTGCAGGCGAGTTCGGAGGAAGTTTCGAAGCATGGCCCCTATTATCCTTCAGCTATTGGGTGGGTACCCAGCTTCTAGGATTTCGCTCCACAGTCAGATTAAGATAGAGAAATGACGGATTTTCCAAGCCAAATTGACTTTCTAAAGAAACACTCAACCTACGCGCAGCGCTGGCTGAATGCACAGCCAGATTGGATAGATTGGCTCAGTAGCAAAAGCACCCAAAGGGTAGATCTTCAGGGTATTCAAGCGTTATTAAGCCCTTGTCAATTGGCTTTAGGCGTGGAAATTCAGGATGAGTCCCAGTTTATGGCTGATCTCCGCCTGGCTAGACAGCGGCTAATGCTGTGGGTTGCCTTACGGGATCTCAATAAGCTGGCTGACTTACATGAGGTCACTCACGCCCTTAGCTATTTTGCCCAGGAAGCAGTCAACGTTTCCATTGCCTACATTCGCGAGGATCTCAAGAAGCGTTTTGGATTACCTTGGAGCCAGGTTACTAAAATAGAGATGCCGCTGATGGTCGTCGGCATGGGCAAGTTGGGGGGTTTTGAGCTCAATCTATCTTCAGATATTGATTTAATCTTTCTCTATGAGCATGAGGGCGAGACCCAAGAAGGGCCCAAAAGTTTGTCTCATCAGGAGTGGTTTACCCGCATGGGGAAGCGCTTAATTAAGTTACTAGCCGAACTCGATGCGAATGGTTTTGTATTTCGTGTAGACATGCGCTTACGACCCAATGGTGACTCTGGCCCCCTAGTCTGCAGTCTAGATATGCTAGAAGAGTACTTAATGGTTCAAGGTAGGGAGTGGGAGCGTTATGCCTGGATCAAAGGTAGATTAATTGCGCCAGATCAAAGCTCACCTACTTTTTCTTATTGTGAAAAAGAACTCGAGCAATTGATTCGTCCTTTTGTTTATCGACGCCACTTAGATTATGGTGTGATTGCCTCCATTCGGGACTTACATGCCCAGATTCAGCATGAAGCAGAAAAACGCTCATCCAATCATCATGGCCGCTCTAAAGATATTAAGTTGGGCCGAGGTGGCATTCGCGAGATCGAATTTTTAGCGCAAATGTTTCAATTAATGCGTGGCGGAACAGATCCGCGTTTTCGAATTCGACCCACCTTAGAAGTGCTTGAGCTAGTGAAGCGTCAAGAGATTTTGTCAGCCCAAGAGGTAGATGCTTTAAAAGCAGCTTATATTTTCTTAAGACGCTTAGAGCACCGTATTCAGGTTTGGGAAGACCAACAAACCCACTACCTACCTGAGGATGATGCGACCCGTTCACGCTTAGCATTGAGTATGGTGGGGCCTGATGAACATCAAGATCTAGCAACTTTTTTAAGTGAGCTTGACCGGCATCAGTCAACCGTAGCTCAGTTATTTGAAAAGGCATTTGTATTAGACGATAACGCTCGCCTAGATAACACTGCATTACCGGCAGGATGGGAGCCTGACAAGGTGATTTTTCCGATGGCGCTCTCTCGCTGGTTAGCTTGGCTAGAAAGCCCTAGACAAAAACAATTATCTGAAAAAAATAGATTAACGTTCAACAATCTGATTCATCAGGCTGCGGATCGTTTGCAAGTGGATGATATTCCTGGTGATGTGGACATTGCTTTACTCCGCTTCTTTGATTTGTTGGAGGCCATTGCACGGCGTAGCGCCTACCTGTCTATTTTGTCTGAGTATCCTAAAGCGTTGCACAATGTTTTGGCCTTACTCAAGGCTTCTCAATGGGGTGCTGAGTATTTAACGAGACACCCGCATTTACTCGATTATTTACTGAACTCCCGTACTGAAAAAACATTAATTGAGCAACCTGAGGAATATTGGCGGGAGGTCAAGAGCACCTTAGACATGCGTCTTGACGACATCATGGCAGATGGCGATGGGTCTGAGCAGGCTATGGATATCTTGCGTGTTACCCATCACACTGAAACCTTCATTACCTTATTGGCTGATTTAGGTGTGGGGGTTGAACAAGCCCTATCGGTCGAAAAAGTGAGTGATCATTTATCTGCGTTAGCAGACCTTATATTGCAAACGACCTTTGAACGTGTCTGGCCTAGTGTGGCATTAAAATTTAATTTATCTGTAACGATGGATGTGCCATTTGCATTGATCTCTTATGGCAAGTTAGGGGGTAAAGAATTAGGGTATGCCTCAGATCTTGACTTAGTCTTTTTGTATCAAGCTGAGGAAACAGATTATGCCGCTCAAGAAATTTATGCGCTTTTAGCGAAGCGCATGATTAATTGGTTAACCAGTTATACCTCTGCCGGTAGTTTATTTGAAATCGATACTCGCTTACGACCTAATGGTTCTGCAGGATTTTTAGTAACCAATGCAGATGCTTTTAAGCGGTATCAATTGCGCGAGGGAGATAACGCAGCTTGGGTGTGGGAGCATCAAGCGCTGACACGTGCCCGGTTTTCTGCTGGCAATACATTGCTTGGATCATACTTTGATGAGGTCCGCTTTGAGGTGCTCAGTCAGAAGCGTAATATCGATGCATTACGCAGTGAGATTTTAGAGATGCGTCGTAAAGTGCATGCGGGTCATCCTAATTTAAGCCCTGAGTTTGATTTGAAGCATGATGCTGGTGGTATGGTGGACATTGAATTTATTGTGCAATTTTTGGTGCTTGCTTACTCTCATCAATTCCCGCAGCTCATTGGCAATCTCGGAAATATCGCCCTATTGCGCATTGCTAGCGAGGTAGGATTAATAGAGGCTGAGATCGCTCAAGGAGTGGGTGATGCCTATCGACTGTTAAGAGCACGGCAACACCGTTTGCGTTTAGATGGAGCCGATAAGACAAGGGTCGCTTTGAATACAGAGCCCGACTTAGTGAGTGCAAGAGAGGCAGTCCTGAGTATCTGGGAGAGTATTTTTCATGCACCCTCCAACATTTAAACCTCGCTATTAGATAGCGTTTTAGTTTTGCTCAAGTAATTCACGGGCATGACGACGGGTGGTATCAGTGATCGTAGCGCCACCGAGCATACGGGCAATTTCTTCTACGCGCTCTGCTCTTCCGAGAGGACTTACTTGCGAGAGTGTTTTGTTGCCACTTTGGGATTTGGTGACCTTCAGGTGATGGTTGCCTTGTGCAGATACTTGCGGCAAATGGGTGACGCATAGTATTTGATGTGACTCACCTAGCTGACGCAGTAACTTTCCAACAGTCTCTGCAACAGCACCCCCAATACCTGCATCTACTTCATCAAATATTAGCGTGGGGGTGAATGAGGCTTTGCTAGTGATGACGCTAATAGCCAAGCTGATGCGAGCTAACTCCCCACCGGAGGCTACTTTGGCGAGAGGGCGGGGAGTGCTACCAGCATGACCGGCAACCAAAAAGTCAATTTGCTCTAGGCCATGCATACCGCCTTCATTTAAGGGGAGTAGGGCAATTTCAAGCTGACCGCCAGCCATCGACAGATCCTGCATGGCAGCTGTCACTAGGGCGCCTAATTCAGTCGCTGCTTTAGTCCGCTTTTGGGTGAGTTGTTTACCTAGCTTAAGGTAAGTAACTTCTTGCTGTTTCACCTGATTTCGGAGCGCCTCAATATTTTGAGAGGCGGTCAGTGCATCTAAGCGCTCAGCTGTTTCATTCAATAAGTTAGGTAAGTAATCAGCCTCAACACGATATTTTCTAGCCGCACTATGCAATGCCTGCATCCGCTCCTCTACTTGGCTTAAGCGCGCTGGATCTAACTCTAATTTTTGTAAATAGCGATTGAGTTGATGGGCCGCTTCATCTACCTGAATTTGAGCTGATTCTAGCGCTTGGCTGATCTCACGAAGCGCAGGGTCATGCTCTGCCAACGCACTCATATTGTTACTTGCTTTAGAGAGGGTGGATTCAACAGAGTTTTCTGCTTCGCTTAATGTGTCAATCGTTTCCTGGCAGCCACCAAGAATCTTGGCACCATTAGCGAGGCGAGCATGCTCGCTTTGAACAGTAAGCCATTCACCCTCCTGAGGCGACAGCTCAGTTAATTCTTCCATTTGCCATTCGAGACGTTCGCGCTCTCGTTCAATATCTTGCCCCGCATTTTCTGCTTGCGCTAGTCGTCGGCGAGAGTCATTGAGCGCTTTAAAGGATTGCGCTACTTCACCAACGAGCGTTAGGTGGTTAGCATGGCGATCTAGCAGATCACGTTGCGCGCCTCCCTTGAGGAGTAATTGATGGGCATGCTGCCCATGGATGTCAACTAATTGATCGCCAGCTTCACGCAATTGTGCGAGGGTGGCGACGCTACCATTGATAAAAGCGCGGCTTCGGCCATTGAGCTCAATGGTTCTTTTGAGAAGAAGATGTTTTCCCTCTTCTTCAACTGGAAAACCTTGCTCATCTAGCCAATGATTGAGCTGGCTAAGCTGAGCGGACGCGATGCTAAACAGAGCACTAATCTCTGCACGCTGGCTACCTTCACGAATTTGACTGCTATCCGCACGCTCTCCTAGTACAAGACCTAGTGCATCTAATAGGATTGATTTACCAGCACCGGTTTCACCAGTGAGAACAGTAAATCCAGAGGCAAAGTCGAGCTCTAATTGATCAACAATGACAAAGTCACGGAGTGAGAGAGTTTGCAGCATGCTTTAGCGTACCAAAAAATTCGACATCAAAATGTCGATGGATACTCGTTCCAATGTAACTTTTCTCGCAAGGTCTTGTAGTCACTGTGACCGCAAGGATGAAGTAGGGTAATGGTTTTGTCAGATTGGCATACTTGAATGATATCGCCTGCTTGTAAATGCGTTTGCGATTGCATATCAAAGTTCACGATCACTTCTTTACCCTCAACTACTTCAATATTCACCACGATATCCTCTGGCAAAACAATAGGGCGATTAGACAAAGCGTGAGGTGCAATTGGTACCAGCAAAAGACCCGCGACGCGCGGATGCAAGATGGGCCCACCTGCAGAAAGCGCATAAGCAGTCGATCCGGTCGGAGTAGATACGATCAATCCGTCAGACCTTTGGTTGTACATAAAAGAGCCATTGACACGGACTGCAAGCTCCACCATCCCGGAAATTCCAGAGCGATTGACTACGACGTCGTTAAGAGCAAGGGCACGATTAATTTCTTGCTGCTTACGAAGTACTACGGCATCGAGCAAAGTTCTGGTGTCGGCCTCATAGTCTCCCGCAATAATTTGAGGAAGTATGGTTTGAACCTGCTGAATGGGAATATCGGTCATATAACCCAGTCGACCCATATTGATGCCGACCAATGGGACGCCACTACCGGCTAATTGGCGCCCAATTCCTAGTATCGTGCCATCACCCCCCAACACTACCGCTAAATCGATTGCGCCTGTAAATTGCTCAATTGTTTTGATAGGGCGAGCAGTCAAACCAAGATGACTGGCAGTCGCAGCCTCAATAAATACCTCACACCCCTGCTCTGAAAGGAGTTTGGCAAGGTCATTGAGGCGTTCTTGCATCCCATCAGCCTGATATTTGCCAACCAGGGCAACCCGGCGAAATGCCTTTTTGATGGAATTTGAGGATGGGCTTAACATATAACGATTAAACCATACGCATAAAATCCCTTCCACTATGGACGATCGTTCCCGCGCCTTACTAAAAACCCTCATCGAGCGATATATCGAGGAGGGTCAGCCTATTGGCTCGCGCACCCTTTCCAGGTTCTCGGGATTGGACCTTTCTGCCGCCACTATTCGCAATGTCATGGCAGATTTAGAGGACATGGGCCTAGTGACTAGCCCCCATACTTCTGCTGGACGAATTCCGACGCCGCGGGGCTATCGCCTTTTTGTCGATACGATGGTCACCGTTCGTCCCCTAGAGGAAATTGCCGCTCGTGAGATGGAAAAAGGGCTTTTGCCAGATTCACCGCAGAGAGTCATGAACTCTGCTGCACAGATTTTGTCTAATTTGACCCATTTTGCCGGGGTTGTCATGACGCCTAAGCGGGCTCAGGTTTTTAAGCATATTGAGTTTTTACGGCTGGGCGAAGGTAAGATTTTGTTGATCATGGTGACGCCTGAGGGAGATGTACAGAATCGCATTCTTCCCACAACACAGGATTACTCGCCGAGCCAACTAATCGAGGCGGGCAATTACATCAATGCCCAGTTTGCGGGGAAGAGTTTCGCTCAGGTTCGAGCACATCTTGCCTCTGACCTAGATACTTTGCGTAGTGATATTTCAGGATTGATGACATTGGCACTGCACAGTGGCGTGAGTGATTACGGTATGGGTCAAGGCGATATGCTCTTATCTGGCGAACGTCGCTTACTGAATGTCGGTGACCTGAGTACCAATTTAGATAAGTTGCGTAAGATGTTTGACATGTTGGAGCAAAAGTCTGTGCTGATGCAGTTATTAGATGTTTCCAGTCATGCAGACGGTATTCAAATCTTTATAGGTGGCGAAAGCGATTTACTTCCCTATGAAGATTTAGCGGTAATCAGTGCACCTTATAGTGTGGATGGACAAATTGTCGGTACTTTAGGGGTCATAGGCCCTACACGAATGGCCTATGACCGTGTGATTCCAATTGTGGATATCACTTCTAAATTATTATCTGGTGCATTGAGTTCGTAAATATATCGGTACCATGTATTTTTCTATTTTTTAAAACGGCACTTCCTTGAATCAAAATCCTCACCTACGCCCTGCCAAGACAGCTGTTTTATTGCTTAATTTAGGCACGCCTTCTGCCCCTACGCCGAAGGCAGTGAGATCCTATTTAAAGGAATTTTTATCCGACCCACGTGTTGTAGAAATTCCTCGAATCATTTGGTGGTGCATTTTAAATGGCATTATTTTGCCGATTCGTAGCGGCGCATCTGCAAAAAAATATGCTTCGATTTGGTTACCGAAATTAGGTTCTCCTCTCATGCATTATTCGCGTCTACAAGCAAAAGAATTGGCTGAAAAATTTGCTCATCATGGACAGCTTGTCTTAGTTGATTTAGCGATGCGCTATGGACAGCCTTCCACCCAGCAAGCCCTAGAGGCCTTACAAGCACAAGGCATGGAGCGTCTCCTGCTGTTGCCACTTTATCCACAGTATTCAGCGACAACCACCGCCTCTAGTTTTGATGAAGTGTTTCGGGTGCTTGGAACATGGCGTAATCAGCCAGAGCTGCGTTTAGTAAAGCATTATCACGATCATCCCGCCTACATCTCTGCTTTGCGGGATCAAGTGCAAAGTGCATGGGATAAAGATGGTCGTCCCGATTTTGCAAAGGGTGATCGACTGGTACTGTCTTTTCACGGACTGCCTAAGAGAAATTTAATGAAGGGGGATCCCTATCATTGTGAGTGTCTGAAATCAGGACGTTTACTGGGCGAAGCTTTAGGCTTAGAGCCTGGACAATATTGGGTTACCTTTCAATCGCGTTTTGGTAAAGCGGAATGGTTGAAGCCTTACACTGCGCCGACGATTGAAAAGCTGGGCAAGGAAGGTTGTGAGCGTATCGATATTTTTTGTCCAGGGTTTCCGGCAGACTGCCTAGAAACACTGGAAGAGATTGCTATGGAGGCGCGTGAGATTTTCTTGGAGCATGGCGGAAAAGATTACCGCTATATTCCCTGCTTAAATAACAACCCTGAGTGGATTAATGCTATGTATGACATTGCCCAACACCATTTATCAGGATGGCCTTTGGGGGTAGAGTCCGACGCCACTCTAGCTTTGCGCAATCAACGGGCCGAATCGGCTAAAGCTAGTATTAGCTGAACTCGGCTGGACTTGAAATCAGCTTGCTTGCCCCCATATGCTTGATAACTTGTCATTATTTTAGAAAAGTGAATCTGTAGCCATGACCCAAGATAATCAACACCCCTCCCCTGAGCAGGAAAATACTGACGCTCATTCGCCTGCAGAGGCAGTCGGCGAGACAGCCGAAGTAAAGACTCCAGAGCAAGAAATTGCAGAGCTCCATCAAAAACTGACGGAGATGCAAGATAACTATCTGCGCGCAAAAGCGGAAGGGGAAAATATTCGCCGCCGCGCGGTGGAAGATATCGCTAAGGCCCATAAATTTGCGATTGAGAGTTTTGCGGAGCACTTAGTTCCTGTCACCGATAGTTTTTACGCTGCTCTGAATGCGAAGGCAGTAGATGCCAATGCTTTTAAAGAGGGCCTAGAGATCACACTCAAGCAATTGCTCTCTGCTTTTGAAAAAGGCCGCATGACGGAGCTAAACCCTGCTGTGGGGGATAAATTTGACCCCCATCATCATCAGGCCATTGCTTCAGTGCCTTCTGAGCAAGAGGCGAATACGATAGTTTCGGTGCTTCAGCGGGGGTATTCGATTGCGGATCGGATTCTTCGCCCAGCCCTGGTAACCGTTAGTACCCCTAAGTAAGAAGTAAAAAGTCCTCACTCAGGCCTTTTGGTCGGAAAGTAGAATAAAAAAGGCAGATTTCTGCCTTTTTTGCACTTTTCAGCTCTTGAAATCCCTCTTTTTAGCCCCATTTATTGGGTATCGATGCATTCGCAGTTTGACGAAATTACACATTTAATTCATTTTTGGAGCCATTATGGGAAAGATTATCGGAATCGACTTAGGAACCACCAACTCGTGCGTTTCAGTTGTTGAAAACAATGCACCTAAGGTTGTTGAGAACGCAGAAGGCGGTCGCACTACCCCATCCATCATTGCTTACGTGGAAGATGGCGAAGTATTGGTAGGTGCCCCAGCAAAACGCCAATCCGTGACTAATCCGAGGAACACGATTTATGCAGTGAAGCGTTTGATGGGTCGTAAATTTAGCGATAAAGAAGTGCAAAAAGACATTGGTCTGATGCCTTACAAGATTGTTCAAGCTGACAATGGTGACGCTTGGGTTGAAGCGCGCGATAAAAAAATGGCGCCACAACAAGTATCCGCTGAGATTCTGCGCAAAATGAAAAAAACAGCTGAAGATTATCTCGGCGAAGAAGTGACTGAGGCAGTCATCACTGTGCCTGCTTACTTTAACGATAGCCAACGTCAAGCAACTAAAGATGCTGGTCGTATTGCAGGTTTAGATGTCAAGCGCATTATCAATGAGCCAACTGCTGCTGCTTTAGCATTTGGCTTAGACAAGCAAGATAAAGTAGATCGTAAGATTGCGGTATATGACCTCGGCGGCGGAACATTTGACGTCTCCATTATTGAGATCGCTAACGTTGATGGTGAGAAGCAGTTTGAAGTGCTTTCTACTAACGGCGATACCTTCTTAGGCGGTGAAGACTTTGACCAGCGCATTATTGACTGGATCATTACTGAGTTTAAGAAAGAGCAAGGCGTTGATTTAAGTAAAGATGTGTTGGCATTGCAGCGTTTAAAAGATGCTGCTGAGAAGGCCAAGATTGAGCTCTCATCTACCCAGCAAACCGAGATCAATTTGCCTTATGTAACTGCCGATGCAAGTGGTCCAAAGCATTTGAACCTGAAGTTAACCCGCGCTAAGCTAGAGTCTTTAGTAGAGGAATTGGTTAACCGTACTGCAGGTCCTTGCTTAACTGCGATCAAAGATGCTGGTGTGAATATTGCTGACATTGATGATGTGATTTTGGTGGGTGGTCAAACCCGTATGCCAGCGGTTCAGGACAAAGTAAAAGAGATCTTCGGTAAAGAGCCACGTAAAGACGTGAACCCAGATGAAGCTGTAGCTGTTGGTGCCGCTATTCAGGGATCCGTGCTTTCTGGTGATCGTAAAGACGTATTGCTGTTAGATGTGACTCCACTGTCATTGGGCATTGAGACCTTGGGCGGCGTCATGACGAAGATGATTCCTAAGAACACCACTATTCCGACTAAACATGCACAGGTGTATTCGACAGCAGAAGATAACCAGCCTGCAGTGACGATTAAGTGTTACCAAGGTGAGCGTGAGATGGCGGTAGCAAATAAGCTGCTCGGTGAGTTCAACCTCGAGGGAATTGCTCCTGCACAGCGTGGTATGCCACAAATTGAAGTGACCTTTGATATTGATGCCAATGGAATTTTGCATGTCACCGCAAAAGATAAAACTACTGGCAAAGAAAACAAAATCACCATCAAGGCAAACTCTGGTTTAACTGAAGAAGAAATCCAGCGCATGGTCAAAGATGCTGAGGCCAATGCGGATGAAGATAAAAAAGCATTGGAACTCGTTACTGCCCGTAATACTGCTGACGCTTTAGCCCATTCAACTAAGAAAACCTTGGAAGAACATGGCGCATCTTTAGAGGCCTCTGAGAAAGAAGCGATTGAAGCTGCCCTCAAAGAATTAGATGAGGCTATCAAGGGTAGTGACAAAGCGACGATTGAAGCCAAAACAGAAGCATTGGGTACCGCAAGCCAGAAGCTAGGTGAAAAGGCCATGGCTGCTGAGCAAGCGAAAGCCGGTGGTACACCTGGTGCTGCTCCTGGCGGTTCTCAGGGTGCACAGGCAAGTGCTCCGGATGCCGATGTGGTGGATGCGGATTTCAAAGAGGTCAATGACAAGAAGTAATTCCATTATTGAATATGATGTAACTTAATTTAGAAGTATTGATAACAAGTCGGCCTCGTGCCGACTTGTGCCATTGCGGTTGTTGAAAGGAATGTTGTGGCTAAAGGTAAACGCGATTATTACGAAGTGCTTGGCGTGGCACGAGGTGCGAGCGATGATGAGCTGAAAAAAGCCTATCGGAAGCTGGCAATGAAGTATCACCCCGACCGTAATCCGGATAGTAAAACTGCCGAAGATCAATTTAAAGAAGTCAAAGAAGCCTACGAAACCTTAACTGAACCCAATAAGCGTGCGGCGTACGACCAATATGGTCATGCCGGTGTGGATCCTTCTATGGGCGGAGGCGGCTTTGGTGGTGGCGGTGGTTTTGCAGATGCTTTCGGCGATATCTTTGGTGATATTTTTGGTCAAGGTGGTGGCCGCCAATCAGGCCCACAGGTTTATAAGGGCGCAGATCTTCGTTACAACATGGAGATCACGCTCGAGCAAGCAGCTGAAGGTTACACCACCCAAATACGTGTGCCGAGCTGGAGTGATTGCAAAACCTGCCATGGTTCTGGTGCGGAACCAGGCAGTAAGCCTGAAAGATGTACGACATGTGATGGCCATGGGCAAGTGCGCGTACAGCAAGGTTTCTTTTCGATGCAGCAAACCTGTCCTAAATGTCGCGGTACTGGCGAATATATTCCTAAGCCATGCAAAACCTGTCATGGAAGCGGCAAAAATAAAGAACAAAAAACACTCGAGATCAAAATCCCCGCCGGAATTGATGATGGCATGCGTGTGCGCTCCGTCGGTAATGGCGAGCCCGGCGTGAATGGCGGTCCATCTGGCGATCTGTATGTCGAGGTAAGGGTTAAGGCGCATAAAGTATTTGAGCGTGATGGCAGTGACCTCCACGTGCAAATGCCCATCTCATTTGCTACGGCAACGATTGGTGGTGATATTGAAGTGCCCACCCTGTCAGGGCGTGTAGAGTTTCCGATTCCGGAGGGCACTCAAACTGGCAAGACCTTCCGCTTACGCAGTAAAGGTATCAAAGGTCTGCGTTCAACGATGGTTGGAGATCTCTTCGTGCATATTGCCGTTGAAACGCCAGTCAAACTGACGGATGAGCAGAAGATGTTGCTGCAGAAATTTGACGAGAGTCTTAAGTCTGGTGGGAATAAACACAACCCGCATCAACAGGGTTGGTTTGACGGCGTAAAGAGCTTCTTTAGTTAACTAAAAGTTCATTCAAAAGTGAATGTAAAAGGAAGCGGCTTTGCTTAGCCGGCAAAGCCGTGTTCAACTCCAGGAAACTTTCCGGACTTCACTTCGCGAACATAGGCTTTAATCGCAGCCTCTACGGAGGTGTGACCATCCATAAAGTTTTTTACAAACTTAGGTGCCTTACCAGGGCTAATGCCCAGCATATCCTGTAATACCAATACTTGCCCGGAGCAATCTGGCCCTGCGCCTATCCCAATGGTTGGAATAGATAAGGATTCTGTAATCTGTTTTCCAAGGGAAGAAGGAATGGCCTCTAAGACAATCATTTGAGCGCCCGCTTGTTCACAAGCAATTGCTTGCTCTAGCATCAGGCTAGCTGCATCCTTTGATTTACCTTGTACCTTATAGCCGCCCAAAAGATGCACAGACTGAGGCAGCAGACCTAAGTGTGCGCAAACAGGGACGCTGCGCTGTACGAGATACTGAATGATCTCCGTTTGCCAATCACCACCCTCTAACTTGACCATGTCAGCACCGGCACGCATCAGCTCTGCCGCTGAATCTAAGGCTTGCACTGGATCACCATAGCTTGCAAAAGGAAGGTCTGCAATCACAAAGGCCTGTGAGTTTGCTCGAGCTACACACTCTGTGTGATATGCCATGTGCTCAACCGTAACAGGAGTCGTACTGCTATGCCCTTGAATCACATTACCTAATGAATCACCAATCAGAATAGTCTCTACCCCACAGCGATTGAGTAAAGCAGACATTGTCGAATCGTATGCGGTCAACATAGTGATTTTCTCGCCCTCGGCATAGAGCGAGAGGAGTTTAGAAATCGTGATTGGCTTTTCGCCTTGTAAGTAACCCATGGCGTGAGTTTAATGAATTAATGCGTCGTTGGGCTATAAACCGCTTTTTCACCACAATGACAGTTGCGGCAGGATAGTTTTTCAATTCGTTGATCGGCTACTTGAGGCAGGTAGGCCTTGAGTTCGCCTAATTGAGGGAGAAAGAAGTGGGGAGCAATTTCTAATAGTGGGAGTAGAACAAAAGAACGCTCAATAATTCGAGGATGGGGTAAGGTTAAATCTGAGTCATCCTGAGATACCCCTTCGAATGACAGGATGTCTAAATCTAAGGTGCGAGGTGCATTCGTGTAAGGACGCTCACGACCAAATTCTTGCTCAACCGCTTGGCATACGTGCAAAAGACCATAAGGGGTTAAAGTGGTCTCAATTTCAATGACAGAGTTGATATAGTCGCTGCCAGATGCTTCAAAAGGAGCGCTTTGGTAGAAACAGCTTTTAGTTAAAATTTGGAGTTCGCAGCGTTGTGCAAGGCAAACAATCGCGTCAGTAATGAGCTGACGTGTGTCACCAATATTGCCGCCAAATCCGATAAAAGCTCGTGCCATGGGTATTCCAAACGAGAAGTAAACCTACATTAGTGTACTTTACTGATTTTTTTTGAAGTCTGCTTAGCTCTCTGCACCCTCTGTGGGCAAGGCTTCTTTAGGCTTTCTGCGACGGCGACGTTTAGTGGGTGAGGCACCACCACTTTCACCCTTGACGCTAGCCATCAATGTCTCTTGGCCGCTAGGATCGCTTGTGATGAAGCTAGTCCACCACTCCCCTAAAGTGGGATGTTGTTCGCCAGTAGCGCAGCGCAGCAGCATAAAGTCATACCCCGCTCTAAAGCGAGGGGATTCAATTAGGCGATAAGGGTAGCGGCCAACCCGCTTTTCAAAGCGAGGTTGCATAGACCAGATTTCGCGCATATCACTCTCAAAACGACGCTGAATGGTCATGCCATTACTTTGGCTGGCAACCGTCTCATCCATTGCATCATGTAGGGCAGGGATATTAGAAATCCCATTGGCAAGATTCTTTTTCCAATTATTCAAAAGATCAGGCCATAGCAAAGTAGCAAATAAGAATCCAGCGGAAACGCTCTTTCCAGCCTGAATGCGTTCATCGGTATTGGCCAAGGCAATCCGAACAAAGTCTTGAGCCTCTTTTGAGCCAGTTTTGTTATCAAGGATGTGATCGAGCAGCGGCAGTAAGCCATGATGCAAGCCAGCATCACGCAGACCCTGAATGGCTGCCCAAGAGTAACCTGACATCAATAGCTTAAGAATCTCATCAAATAATCTTGCAGAGGGTACATCATCAATTAGCTTGCCTAGCTGCGCAATCGGTGCACGTGTTGCCACATCTAAAGTAAAGCCTGTCTTAGCAGCAAATCGAATAGCCCGCAGCATACGTATGGGATCTTCACGATAGCGCTTGGCAGGATCGCCAATCATTCTGAGTGTTTTCTTCTGCATGTCTGCCATGCCACCGTGGTAGTCGAGCACGGTTTCTGAAGCGGGGTCGTAATACATCGCATTGATCGTGAAATCTCTTCGCGCTGCATCTTCATGCTGGGTACCCCAAACGTTATCTCGTAAGATGCGGCCATTTTCTGCAACATGCTCACCCGCATTTTCTAGCAATGCTCTAAAGGTGGAGACCTCAATAATTTCTGGTTGACCTTTACCAAAAAATGTCACGTGCACAATCTGAAAGCGCCGTCCAATCAGGCGAGCTTTACGAAATAACTTCTGTACTTGCTCTGGGGTCGCATTGGTTGCGACATCAAAATCTTTTGGACCGATGCCAAGAGCTAGATCACGTACTGCCCCGCCAACAATAAAAGCATCATAGCCCGCTTGTTGCAAAGTGTCGGTTACTTTGACGGCATTCTTAGACAGCAACTGTGGGTCAATGCGATGGGTTTTTCTGGGAATACGTTTTGGTGCGCCTGAAGTATGGGCTGCGGTATGTCGGACCATCGGGTCGCGACGCAAAATGCGGTTAATCAATTTTTTGATCATGCGAACAATTCAAGTATGGGCCAGTTGCGCTTAGTGGCTTCGTCACGTAAACGGGCATCTGGATTGGTAGCGATGGGATGACTTACTTTTTCAAGGAGAGGTAAATCATTCATGGAGTCCGAGTAAAAATAACTATAGGGCAGTTGATCTAATATCAAATGTTGGTCCGCAAGCCAGTCCTGGACCCGCGTAATTTTCCCTTCTTTAAAACTAGGAATGCCTTTAACTTCCCCAGTAAAGTCAGATAACGGATGATCTCCCAGAGTAGCGGGTTCAGTCGCCACTAAATGCTTAATACCGAAACTTTCAACAATAGGACGGGTGACAAAGCTATTGGTAGCGGTGACCACACAGCAGAGATCTCCTGCATCTTGGTGGCGCTTTACGAGATCTACTGCCTGTTGGCGTATCTGGCCGGTAATTACTTCTTTCATAAAAGCATCATGCCATTCTTTGAGTTGGGCACGAGAATGCTCTGAGAGAGGTTTTAAGGCAAAGCGTAAAAAGCTCTCAATATTGAGCTTGCCATCCTTGTAGTCTTGGTAGAAGCGATCATTTTGTTCTTTGTAGTATTGGCCATCCACTACACCAATACGAACTAAGAACTGCCCCCATTCATAGTCGCTATCGCAAGGCAGTAGGGTGTGATCTAAATCAAACAGGGCAAGTTGAGTCATAAATATTTATTTAGGCTGCAAGAGCTCTCGCACGAGAGGCAGTGTCACAGCGCGTTTTGTTTCTAATGAATATGCATCTAAAGCATCTATCAGTGCCATCAGATTAGGCATGTCACGATAAAAGCGATTGAGAAGCCAAGGCAATACTTCTGCAGACAATACTAAACCCCGTGCTTGCGCCGCTTCTTGTAAAGCAAGTATTTTCTCATCATCCCCCAAAAGATGGGTTTGAAAGACCAGGCCCCACCCCAAACGTGTCCGCAGGTCCTCTCTGAGGGTCAGGGCACTCGGAGCCGCATTGCCTGCCATAAAGATATGAATCGCTTTACTGGCCCGAACTTCATTCAGAATTCGAAACAGCGAGGCGATAAGACGCTCATCTAGGCGATCAATATCATCTACGGTAATGATAGAAGCTGTGTCGCTCAGGCTCAGAATAGTGAGCTCCTCTTCAAGGCGTACCCATGAAATAGGCTCATGCGGTGTCAAAGCAAAACATATCAAGCCACTTTGCTCTGCTGCGGTTTCAAGGGCGCTCAGTAAATGGCTACGGCCAGAACCTTCAGGTCCCCACCAATAAATCCAGCGCGCGTTTAAAACGTCATCCTCAGTTGCAAACGTTTTTTTGTTGCCCCAAGATTGAACAACATCCCGTAAAGTGGAGCATAGTGCCAGGTTCTCTCCCGCTAAAAAATTGCTTAAGCTGGGTTTTGGTGTGTGACTGATATCGAGTGCAAATTGTCGGGGTAAAGAATTGTTCATTGCTACAGACATTTATTTTTGGTACCAAGAGCTTTGCGTATAGCGTGTCCAACTATATTGAAGGAGCACTAAGCTCACTGCGCTAATCGGTAATGCCAAGAGTACCCCAAAAAAACCGAACAACTTACCAAACAAAAGTAGAGCAAAGAGCACGGCTACTGGATGTAGGCCAATGCGTTCGCCCACTAAGCGGGGTGTGAGAAAAAAGCCTTCGATGAACTGACCTAGTCCGTAAAGCACTAAGACACCAATCAGAGCGCCACCAGGCCCAAATTGTAAAAGGGCGGCCAAGACGGCTAAGGTAAATCCAATTGTGATGCCAATGTAAGGAATCACAATCATTAGTGCTGTAAATACACCCAATGCTACTGCGCCTTGAACACCCAGCAAGCTCAGTCCAATTGAATAAAAGAGTGACATGATGGAAATAACAATTAACATTCCTCTTAGATATTGAGAAAGTAATCCATCAGCATGCATTGCCAAATGGTGAACAATTTCTTGGGTGCGTACTGGCACCATGCTCTTGAGGAGTTTAAAAAAATGATCCCAGTCAATCAGCAAATAGAACAATACAAATAAGATCAAAACAGCATTGACGAACCCTGCAATCACCGAGCTACCGGACATCAGGACTCTTTCTAATGTGGAAGACATCAACGCATCTGAGTTATCAGTGAGGTGGGTAGTGATTTTTTGGGTGACGCTGGCTTTTAAAGTGCCCCAGTCAACACTAATATGCCACTCACTTAATTTGGGGCCAAGCCAAGATTGGGTATTTTGAATCCAAATCGGTAATTGAGCTTTAATCAGGGGAATTTCAGTTTTGAGGAGCGAAATAAAGAGACTCAAAACGAAAAATGCGACGCTTAGGCCAATAATCATGGCGATGCCAGCTGCAGCTGCACGGGGTAGGTGATGCCTCTCAAGCCACAGGCAAACAGGGCGCAAGGCGTAAGCCAGAATAAATGCGCTTAGGAAAGGGATAAAAATTTCAGTCATCTTGCTCGAATCCTCTAGAATTCAATGATTCTACCGACCAAGCTACGTTTTTGACTAATCTTCTATCTCCACCATGACTTCATCTACTGATTCTTCCTCCCAAGGCCTTTCCTACCGCGACGCAGGCGTCGATATTGATGCTGGAGATGCCTTGGTAGATCGCATTAAGCCTCTGGCTAAGAAAACCATGCGTGAGGGTGTATTGGCTGGCATTGGGGGCTTTGGAGCGCTATTTGAGGTGCCTAAACGCTACAAAGAGCCAGTCTTGGTTGCTGGTACAGATGGTGTGGGCACAAAGCTCAGGCTGGCTTTTGAGTGGAATCGCCACGATACGATTGGTCAAGACTTGGTAGCCATGAGTGTGAACGATATTTTGGTGCAGGGCGCCGAACCCCTCTTCTTCTTGGATTACTTTGCCTGTGGCAAGTTAACTATCGATACGGCGGCCACTGTCGTCGGTGGCATTGCTAAGGGCTGTGAGCTTTCGGGTTGCGCCCTCATCGGCGGTGAAACAGCAGAAATGCCTGGCATGTATCCTCCGGGCGAATATGATTTGGCCGGTTTTGCGGTAGGTGCTGTTGAAAAATCTAAAATTATTACTGGGGCAACGATCGCTCCGGGCGATGTGGTGGTAGCCATTGGTTCTAGCGGTGCACATTCGAATGGGTACTCGCTGGTTCGGAAAATTATTGAACGCGCTGGTGCTAAGCCAAGTGATGACTTAGGCGGCCGCTCTTTAGGGGATGTCGTGATGGCACCTACAGAAATTTATGTCAAGCCACTACTCAAACTCATCTCTGAGATCAACGTCAAAGGCATGGCGCATATTACTGGCGGCGGATTAGTAGATAACGTACCCCGTGTTCTTCCAGAAAATACTCAAGCTATCTTGCATCGGGATAGCTGGCAAATGCCTGAGCTCTTTCGCTGGTTGCAAATGAAGGGCGGCGTTGCAGATGCAGAGATGGTTCGCGTCTTCAACTGCGGTATTGGTATGGTGGTCATAGTGTCCTCTGATCAAGCTGACACGGCGATCACCTCATTAAAAGCTCAGGGCCTAAATGCTTGGGTTGTGGGTGAAGTAGTCGAGCGTCCAACGGGTGCACCGCAAACCATCGTTATTTAATTAAACTTTGCTTGCAATGCTCTAGTGCCGCCTTCAATTCATCGGAGTTGAAGGGATCAAAGGTTTTTCTGCCCGCAATTGCGCGCAGCCAAGTAAGCTGTCTTTTGCCTAGTTGTCTAGTGGCAGCTAAGGACTTGTAGCGCATTTGTTCGAGATCTATTTCTCCGGACAAATATTCCCAGACTTGTCGATAGCCTACTGATCGAATAGCTGGCAGATCAGCATGGAGATTGGTATTGGCGCGCAATGTTTTTACTTCGTCGATAAAGCCGCTCTGAAGCATGGCATCAAAACGGATTTCTACATTTTGATGAAGCCGAGCCCGATCACTTGGTTCCAGAGAAACGAGATTAATCCACTCTGGAATTGCTGACCCCTCTCTGCCATCCTCGCTCGGTGCATCCCTCAGAAAAGTCGACATAGCTTGGCCCGTAATCTCATATACCTCTAAAGCCCTTTGCACCCGCTGAGAATCATTGGGCTGCAAGCGAGCGGCAGTAATCGGATCTACTTTTGTGAGTTCCGCATGCATTGCTGGCCAGCCCACACTCTTTCCTTGTGCATCTAAATGAGCACGAATATCTGGGTTGGCTGGCGGTAATGCAGAAAGACCATAGGCCCAAGCGCGCCAATACAGCATGGTGCCACCAACTATGATCGGAATGTTTCCGCGAGCACGAATTTCGGTACACAGTCGCTGAGCATCATGGGCAAAGCGTGCCGCAGAATACGATTCGGTAGGCTCCAAGATATCAATCAAGTGATGCGGCACTAAGGATTGTTCCGCTTTGCTAGGTTTTGCACTGCCAATATCCAACCCGCGATACACCAATGCGGAGTCCATACTAATAATTTCGATCGTCAAGCCAATCGATTGGGCATGCTCTGCCAAAGACATGGCGATCTGGGTTTTGCCTGCGCCTGTGGGGCCAACAATACATAAGATGGGTGGCTGATCCAAGACATGCGTAGGCTGAATGTGAGGTTCAGTGGGCATTGCTCATTATACGAATGAAAAGCAGATGGCAGTAGGACTACTGCAGGAGTGAAGCTAAGTAAAGGGAAGTTGGCTTAATGCAACTTAGTTTGGCTCTCGAGGGTTACGATGTGCTCACGAATATCAGTCGCATCCTCTGCGCCCGGCATCTCGCTTAGGTAGCGATGCAAATCGGCGATAGCAGGACGGACATATTCTAATTGGGCAAAGATAAGGCCGCGATCACGAACTTCTTCTACTGCCTCTGGTAGCAAAATAACAATGCGCTCTTGTATTCCCAATAAGCGCTCCCAACGCTCGTTCTCTGAGTAAATCATTTTCAGATTTCTTAAAAAACGCGAGAGAATTTCTCGGGAGTTCGATGCGCGTAAGAAAATATTTAGAGGCAGACTCAGATCACCACGGTAGCCCTTAGCATCTAGATAGGGATCTAGCATTTCTTGAAGTTGATTCTTAGAAAGCGATTCACCATTCAAGGGGTCCATGATCACTTCACCTTGTTGTAAGGAAATCCGCATCATGAAGTGGTTAGGAAAAGATACTCCACGAATGTTTAAACCAATTTGCTGCCCTAACTCCATCATCAGAATTGCCAAAGAAATCGGAATACCACGCCGGCTCTCAATCATTTGATGAAGATAAGAGTTCTCTGGTGCATAGAAATCATTGGCATTTGGCCCGAAGCGTAACTCTTGATAAAAGAAATGCTTTAAGAGTTGTAAGCGCTGCATCGGTGGTGTGTCTGGAGTAATACGTGATTTCAGTTTCTTGCCCCATTGATCCATTTGGTCCAATACACCTTGTACATCCAAATCTGGGTAGGCATGCTGGGCCACTGCCACTGCTGCTTCAGTCAGCGGGAAGTGTTCATCTTCGGCAACCAGGGAAGTGAAATAATCAAGTTGTTGTGTTGGCATATATGCTATTTTGCATGACGCAGAAATTTTTGCCAGCGGACGCCAACCAGGGTGAGGGCTGCAAAGTAAGTGATCGCTGCGGCAGTGAGCCACGCAGCCAATAGCCCAATCCTGAGCCAAGGACTTGCTTGAAGCTCAATCCAATGATGTAGACCAGCTGCGTAATACAGCAATAGTGAAAAAGGAATCAAGGCAAGCAGAAGTTGGCCGCAATACTTTAGCCATGCAGAACGGGGGAGTGCCCCTAATCTATGTAGGCCTACCCAAAGCAGCGTCGCATTTAGGCAAGCGCCAGCCCCAATCGAGAGGGCAAGGCCAGCATGCCCTAGCCAAGGAACAAAAATGAGATTAGCTAACTGAGTAGCAACTAAAACAAGCAAACCAATTTTTACAGGGGTGCGAATATTTTGCCGAGAGTAAAAACCGGGGGCTAATATCTTCACCAAAATCAGCCCAATTAATCCAACGCCATAGGCAGCCAAAGCACGTTGCGTCATCAGCACATCTAAGGCATTAAATTTTCCATAGTGATACAGCACGGCTGCAATCGGCTCGCCGAAAATAAATAGGGCGATTGCGCAAGGCGCAGCAAGTAAGAAGGTGAGGCGCAACCCCCAGATTAGTAGTTCGCCGGCTTGCACCAAATCATTTTTAGCATTGGCCTTACTCAAACTGGGAAGGAGGACGGTACCGATAGCGACCCCTAAGAGGGCAGTCGGAAATTCCATTAGGCGGTCTGCATAAGAGAGCCAAGAAACACTGCCTGTTTGTAAGCGTGAAGCAATATTGGTATTAATCAGCAGTGAAATTTGGGCAACGGACACGGCAAAAACTGCGGGCCCCATCAGCTTTAAAACGCGCATAGCATCTGGATTTTGAAATGCTGCCTTGATTGCGCTAGGTATTAGTCCAACATGGGGTAAGAGGCCCAGGCGACTGAGTGCTGGAACTTGAATAGCGAGCTGCAGTACGCCACCTACAAGAACCCCAATACTCAGAGCATAAATGGGCTGATCAAGGTAGGGCGCTAAAAATAGGGCACTAGCAATTAAGGCTAAATTGAGTAAAACCGGGGTAAAAGCAGGTATCGCAAAGCGTCCAAATGTATTGAGAATGCCTGCAGACAGCGAAACCATCGAAATCAGGCCAATATAAGGAAACATAATGCGGGTCATCACAACGCTGGCGTCATAGGCAGCGCTGCCCTGAAAGCCCGTAGCAATCACCAGAATCAGCAGGGGCGCCCCAATGACGCCCAGCAGTACCGTAAGGAGTAAAGCCCAAAATAAGAGTGTAGCAACAGCATCAACTAGGGTTTTGGACCGCTGGGTATCGCCTTGAGTAGTGATTTCACCCAAAATAGGCACAAATGCTTGAGAAAATGCGCCTTCAGCAAACAGGCGACGCAGTAAATTCGGCAGCCTAAAGGCAACATTAAAGGCATCAGTCCACTCTGAGGCCCCGAAACTACGGGCAATCAGGGTCTCCCGAAGGAGTCCCGTAATACGAGACACCATTGTGAGGGAACTGACCTTAGCGGCAGCAGAAAGCAGATTCATAGGCCAATTTTCCCCTATTTATCAAGCGACTGGGCTTTTTTAGTCCTTTACTGTAAAATCTTGGGTTTTGGTGAGTCAGCTTACAAAGCTGGTGAGCTCTAGCAGGTTTTTAGTTAATCGTATTTTGTAATTTATATAGAACAAGGTTTAAAGATGGCCAATACCGCACAAGCGCGTAAACGCGCACGGCAGGCAGTAAAACAGAATGAGCACAATTCCAGTTTGCGTTCCAAGCTTCGCACTTCTATCAAGGCAGTTCGCAAAGCCATTGAAGCGGGTGATCAGGCTGCTGCAGCTAAAGTGTTTGTAGCAACACAATCCACAATCGACAAGATCGCGGATAAAAAGATCGCTCATAAAAATACTGCAGCTCGTCAGAAGTCACGCTTGTCTGCAGCGATTAAGGCAATGGCAGCGTAAGACGTTTCAGTTTTAGGCAGGCTTAGAATAATCTGAGTCTAAGCCCGCTCCTTATCAGAGCGGGTTTTTGTTTTTAAGATTAGGTTTGTGTTTTGGGTTGGAATTCGCAAGCTTCTTCAATTGGCAGACTATTGTCTTTGGCAAAGCTCATGACAAAGTCGAGCGCTCTTGGGTCGAGTTCCCCTAGTCTGGTATCAACCACAACGCATTTCACCTGTGCAATGAGAACTGGCCTGACGTAAGGCGAGTAAGTGAAGCGGGGATCCCCAGTGTCACCTGGTGGGCGAAAGCTAGCCATTACTCCGCAAAGTCGTTCAGCCCAGTCACTGGGGCGAAAAGGTTTGCCAGAAGTTGTAATGCCTTGAATGAAAAGCTTTTTAGGGGTCAAATTGGCGTAGGAATCGATATAAGGAAAAGGTGTTCTCGGAGCGTAAGCTTAACAGCCTGGGAAGACCTTCAAATGATTTTTGTAACTATCTTTGTGCAATACGAAGTCCAAAAAAACCATGCAAGCTAAAACGTTAGTAGAAAGCTCAACAATGACATCTTTGGCAAAGCCCCAAGTGCCCGGCCAGGTAAAGCATTATTTGCAGTTTGCAGATCTGACACGTGAAGAATACGACTATCTTCTCAAACGCTCTGCGTGGCTGAAGACCAAATTCAAGAGCTACGAGACCTGGCACCCATTGCATGACCGTACCTTAGCGATGATCTTTGAGAAGCATTCGACGCGTACTCGCCTGTCCTTTGAGGCAGGCGTACACCAGCTTGGTGGCCATGCCGTCTATCTGAACACACGTGACACCCAGTTAGGCCGTGGTGAGCCTGTAGAGGATGCTGCGCAGGTGATTTCACGTATGACCGACATCATTATGATTCGTACATTTGGCCAAGACATCATTGAGCGCTTTGCAGCGCATTCTCGCGTACCTGTGATCAATGGCTTAACGAATGAATACCATCCTTGCCAAGTACTGGCCGATATCTTCACCTATGTAGAGGCACGTGGTCCCATTCAAGGTAAAACAGTAGCCTGGGTGGGCGATGCAAATAATATGGCTTACACCTGGATACAGGCAGCCGAATGTTTAGATTTTCAGTTTCGTTTTTCTGCACCAGAGGGTTATCAACTAGATCACTCCAGATTGACGACTGGGGCACTCAAGCACTTAACCATTTGTTCTGATCCCAAAGAGGCATGTAAAGACGCACATCTCGTATCAACTGATGTTTGGACCAGTATGGGTTATGAGGATGAAAATGCCTTACGTATGAACGCTTTTAAGGATTGGATGGTTTCCCCTGAATTGATGGCCTTGGCACAACCGGATGCTTTGTTTATGCATTGCTTGCCTGCGCATCGTGGTGAAGAAGTTGCTGCTGCAGTACTAGATGGCCCCCAGAGCGTTGTATGGGAAGAAGCAGAAAATCGCTTGCATGTCCAAAAGGCTTTAATGGAATACTTGCTGTGTGGTCGTTTAGATTAATTTATTTTTGATTGAATAGAAATCATGTCTGATATTAAAAAAGTAGTGCTCGCTTATTCCGGTGGTCTTGATACCAGTGTGATCTTAAAGTGGCTGCAAGATACTTATCAATGCGAAATCGTGACCTTTACGGCTGACTTAGGTCAAGGTGAAGAGCTTGAGCCAGCTCGTGCAAAAGCGCTACAGTTTGGCATCAAGCCAGAAAATATTTTTATTGATGACTTACGCGAAGAGTTTGTACGTGATTTTGTATTTCCGATGTTTCGTGCAAATACGATTTATGAGGGCGAGTATTTATTAGGCACCTCCATTGCGCGCCCATTAATTGCAAAGCGTCAAATTGAGATCGCTCGGCAGACCGGTGCTGAGGCTGTATCGCACGGAGCTACTGGCAAAGGAAACGATCAAGTACGCTTTGAGTTAGGTTACTACGCACTCGAGCCAGGAATTAAAGTCATCGCACCATGGCGTGAATGGGATTTACTGTCTCGTGAAAAGCTGATGGCCTATGCAGAGAAGCACGGTATTCCGGTAGAGATGAAGCACAAGCAGGGTGGATCTCCTTATTCTATGGATGCCAACCTCTTACACATTAGCTATGAAGGCCGTCATTTAGAAAACCCGAATGCTGAGGCTGAAGAGTCGATGTGGCGCTGGACGGTTTCTCCTGAGAAAGCCCCTGATGCGGCAGAGATTATTGAAATTGAGTTTCGTGCAGGCGACCCTGTAGCCATCAATGGCAAAGCCTACAAGCCGCATGACTTATTGGCTGAGCTGAACCGAATTGGCGGCATGCATGGCATTGGCCGTTTAGATCTCGTGGAGAACCGCTTTGTTGGTATGAAGAGCCGCGGTTGTTATGAAACACCTGGCGGCACCATTTTATTGAAGGCGCATCGCGGTATCGAGAGTATTACTTTAGATCGTGAAGTAGCGCATCTCAAGGATGACTTGATGCCTCGCTATGCCAGCATGATTTATAACGGCTTGTGGTGGGCGCCAGAGCGCATCGCTTTGCAAACACTGATTGATCATACGCAGCAGATGGTCAATGGCGTAGTGCGCTTGAAGCTTTATAAGGGCTCTGTATCCGTGATCTCTCGTGACTCAGCAAATACCTTGTTTGATATGACCATTGCTACATTTGATGATGATGGCGGCGCTTATAACCAGGCTGACGCCGGTGGTTTTATCAAGCTCAACGCCTTACGTATGCGTATTGCGGAAACTGCAAGACGTAAACGCACTAAAAAGTAATGTAGTCAGTCGATAACGGTAATCACTAAATAACCACTGATTTGATAAGAAAGAATGCAGATGCAATTTGATCAAGTATCCGTAGGAAAAAAAGCCAATGTATTTTTTGATGGTAAATGCGTATCGCATACCGTCACTATGCCCAATGGTGTGCGTAAGTCGGTTGGCGTGGTATTGCCAAGTACCTTACGTTTTGATTTAAGCGTTAAAGAAATCATGGAAGTAGTGGACGGCAATGCATTTGTCAGCATTAATGGCGCTCCTGAAGTGGAATTTAAAGCTGGTCAAAGTTGGGAAGTCGAAAAGGGCGGGTATTTCATCATCCGCGCTGAGTCACCAGTGCACTATGTTTGCCACTTTGAGTAAATAAATCCTTCAGAGTAAAGATAAAACGCAGACTGAGGTCTGCGTTTTTTTGTCTTCAGTATTGTTGGACCTACTTCCTAGGCAAGCCCTGAATGACCGTGCCGGGAACAATCACCCGTTCAGAGAACCACTGCTTGTTCATCTCGAGGGCATAGCGCACCGCTGCTTTAGGGCAGTGATTATTGGTGGTGTTGGCTTGCATCTCTTCAATATTCACAATCTTGCCGTCATCAGCAATAAAAGCAATCGATAAAGGAATCTTAGTGTTGTTCATCCAGAAGCAATGGCCTGCTTTTTGCTCAAAGATAAAGAGCATGCCTGCATTGGTAGTCATGCTGGTGCGATTCATGAGACCGACTTCACGGGCTTTAGGGGTATCGGCCAATTCTGCTTGAATGCGATAGATACCAGCTTTGAGTTCAATGATAGGTAAGTCAATATTTTGCTGGGCAAATACCACCGCTGAAAAGAACAGGCTGCTGACTGCTAGCAGAATAGATTTAATGTGGCGTGATTGCATAAATAAATAAGTCATAAATAAATAAATTGCAGACGAAAAAAAACCCAGGAACAAGTCCTGGGTTTCTCATAATGATTTACAGACGATCAAGCACCTTGGATATTGGTAGCTTGCTTGCCTTTAGGTCCTTGGGTAATGTCAAACGTTACCTTTTGGTTTTCCTTGAGTGTTTTAAACCCTGGCATTGTGATCGCGCTGAAATGCGCGAACAACTCTTCTTCACCATCATCAGGTTTGATAAAGCCAAAACCTTTTGCATCATTGAACCACTTTACAATTCCGGTCGCCATGCGAACTCCATTACATAATCTTAAAACAACCGTGATGAGGGTGAATACTTTTTAATCAGTCTCGCTCTACAACACGCCTAAATAGGGCATCAAATTCACCCTACACCTTGATTGTTTGCCCTTTATGGTGGGGTGTCAAGGGGTCTAGTGAAGATAGTTCGGGTTGAGCCCCCCTTTTTATAAGGAAAAATGCCCCAATATGTCTTTAATAGGCATTTATTGATGGTTTTTTGCAACAAGGGCTTTAAATCCCCGTTTAGATATCTGTGTTTAGAATGCTTCTTATGAGTCGTACAACGAAAACCCCTACGGTTAGTAGCCCTAATAACCCCCACATTGAAGACACGATTCTTCTCGAGAAGCAAGCCGAGAAAGTAAAAACACCTTCCATGTATAAAGTTTTACTATTGAATGACGATTACACCCCTATGGAGTTTGTGGTGATGGTAATTCAAGAGTATTTTAAGAAGGACCATGAGACGGCAACACGCATCATGTTGCAGGTTCATTTGGTTGGTAAAGGCGTTTGCGGTATTTTCACGCGGGACGTTGCGGCAACGAAAGTGCATCAAGTTGTTGAACTATCCCGTGAAGCGGGTCACCCATTACAGTGCACTATGGAGGAAGCATGATTGCCCAAGAATTAGAAGTGAGTTTGCATATGGCGTTTGTGGACGCGAGAGCCTCGCGCCATGAGTTCATTACGGTAGAGCATTTGCTAGCATCGCTGCTAGATAACGCTACAGCAGTGGAGGTCCTCAAAGCCTGCGCGGTGAATATCGCCGAACTTCGCACACAACTGAAAAATTTTATTAATGACAATACGCCTGTGGTGCCAGGCAATGATGAAGTAGATACTCAACCTACTCTAGGTTTCCAGCGCGTAATCCAGCGTGCCATCATGCACGTGCAGTCCACCTCCAGCGGCAAGAAAGAAGTGACGGGCGCCAATGTGCTAGTTGCCATCTTTGGTGAAAAAGATTCGCATGCAGTGTACTTTCTGCAGCAGCAGGGTGTTACTCGTTTAGATGTAGTCAATTTCATTAGCCACGGTGTACGTAAAGATCAGACCGAGAATGCTAAGCCCGCAGATGCAACGCCTGAGACCGAAGAGGCCGCAGCTGGTGGTAAAGAAAGCCCACTTGAGCAATACACCCAGAATCTCAACCTGATGGCTAAGCAAGGCAAGATTGATCCGCTGATTGGTCGCGAGAGCGAAGTGGAGCGGGTGATTCAGATACTTTGCCGTCGGCGTAAAAATAATCCCTTACTCGTTGGTGAGGCAGGTGTAGGAAAGACAGCGATTGCTGAAGGCTTGGCATGGCGCATTGTGCAAAAAGATGTCCCAGATATTTTGGCCGAAGCAACGGTCTATTCACTGGATATGGGCGCACTATTGGCAGGTACTAAATATCGTGGTGACTTTGAGCAGCGCTTAAAAGGGGTCTTGAAGTCATTAAAAGATAATCCCAATGGCGTCTTGTTCATCGATGAGATCCATACTTTAATTGGTGCAGGTGCTGCCTCAGGCGGCACCTTAGACGCGAGTAATTTGCTCAAGCCTGCGCTTTCAAATGGTCAGCTCAAATGTATTGGTGCAACTACCTTTACGGAGTACCGGGGAATTTTTGAAAAAGATGCTGCTTTATCGCGGCGCTTTCAGAAGGTCGATGTCGTTGAGCCTACCGTAGATCAAACTGTGCAAATTCTGCGCGGTTTGAAGTCCCGCTTTGAAGAGCACCACAGTGTTAAATACGCTTCAGCTGCTTTAGTGGCTGCTGCCGAGCTGTCATCACGCTACATCAATGATCGGCATTTGCCGGATAAGGCGATTGATGTGATTGATGAGGCGGGTGCTGCACAACGCATCTTGCCAAAGTCTAAGCAGAAAAAAACCATTGGTCGACAAGAGATTGAAGAGATTGTTGCCAAGATTGCACGTATACCGCCACAGTCAGTCTCAATAGATGACCGCAGTAAGCTGCAAACTTTAGATCGCGATATTAAGAGCGTGGTATTTGGTCAAGATCCCGCCATTGAGGTCTTAGCCAGTGCCATTAAAATGACGCGTGCTGGTTTAGGTAAGGTAGATAGGCCGATTGGTTCATTCTTATTCTCCGGTCCTACAGGGGTTGGCAAGACGGAAGTTGCTAAGCAATTAGCCTACATTCTAGGCATTGACCTATTGCGTTTTGATATGTCTGAGTACATGGAGCGTCATGCGGTGAGCCGTTTGATTGGTGCTCCTCCAGGCTATGTGGGTTTTGATCAAGGCGGCCTACTCACTGAGGGTGTCAATAAGAAGCCGCATTGTGTGCTCTTGCTTGATGAGATAGAAAAAGCCCACCCCGACATCTTCAATATTCTGTTGCAAGTCATGGATCACGGCACGCTTACGGATAACAACGGTCGGAAGACGGATTTCCGAAATGTAATCATCATCATGACAACCAATGCAGGTGCTGAAGCGATGCAGAAATCTATCATCGGATTCACTAATGCACGTGAGTCTGGTGATGAAATGGCAGACATTAAGAAGTTCTTCACGCCGGAGTTCCGCAATCGTTTAGATGCGATCGTTTCCTTCAAGGCATTGGATGAATCTGTGATCATGCGGGTAGCTGATAAGTTCTTGATGCAGCTTGAAGAGCAGTTGCATGAAAAGAAAGTGGATGCCACATTTAGCCCAGCACTGCGTGCACATTTAGCAAAGCATGGCTTTGATCCATTAATGGGCGCAAGACCAATGCAGCGCATCATTCAAGATACTGTTCGTAAAGCGCTTGCTGATGAACTGCTTTTTGGACGATTGGCACAAGGCGGACATGTTGCGGTAGATATTGATGCAGACGGTAAAGTGCAATTAGAGTTCGATGCCCCCGCACCAGTAGGTAAGGCACCGAAGATCAAACCAGCGCCTGTTGAGGAAACCTAATTCGTTCCTCAGTAGTCTGTGAGTGTATCCACGTTAAAAAAGCACCCGCGGGTGCTTTTTTAATTGGTGATTTGTATTCTTAGCCACGCCCGGTACTTCCAAAGCCACCTGTTCCTCGACTACTTTCACTGAATTCTTCTACTACCTTGAGCTCCACCTGAATAATGGGCATGACGACCAATTGCGCTAAACGTTCCATCGGCTCGAGCTTGAAGGAAGCGCTTCCGCGATTCCAGGTGCTCACCATTAACTGACCTTGGTAATCGGAGTCTATGAGTCCTACTAGGTTGCCCAGCACAATGCCATGCTTGTGGCCAAGGCCAGAACGCGGCAGGATGAAGGCTGCATAGCGAGGATCTTCAACATAAATTGCCAACCCAGTCGGAACTAGTACCGTTTGGCCCGGAGCAATGTCGATAACCTCATCAATACATGCCCGTAAATCTAAGCCTGCACTGCCAGGTGTGCCATAAGCAGGCAACTGAGTACGCATGCGTTCATCGAGAATTTTGACCTGAAGTGATTGCATCGTATTTCCTAAGGCAAGTTAAATTTTCTTGGCGACGAGTTGAATGAGTTGGCGTGCAAGTTGTAGCTTTTCAGCTTGAGGCATTTTCTTATTGCCATTCTCATCTATGACGAGTAATTGATTGAGATCACTATCAAAAGTATTTGGCGCAATATTGCCCACAATCATGGGGATACCCTTACGCTTGCGCTTCTCTTGTGCATGAGCCTGTAAGTCGGTAGATTCGGCTGCAAAACCAACGCAGTAGGGATAGGGTTTCCCGGCCTTGGTTTTAACTGTTTTTGCAACATCTAACAAAATATCTGGGTTCGCTGTGAACTCTAGTGCGGGCGCCTGATTACCTTGACGCTTTATCTTTTCTTTTGCAGGTTTTGTAATAGCCCAATCTGCGACTGCCGCAACGGCGAAGAAGATATCGTAATCATGCTCTTTGAGGGTTGCTGCATGCATTTCTTTAGCGCTGACTACATCGGTGCGAATAATGTTGCCAGTGGCTGCAAGCGGTGTCACTAAATCACAGGGGCCTGCTATTAAATGGACCTGAGCACCAGCCTCTATTGCGGCGCGGGCGATTGCAAAGCCCATCTTGCCAGAACTGCGATTCGTAATACCGCGGACAGGATCTATTGCTTCAAAAGTAGGGCCAGCAGTAATCAATACTCTTTTACCCGCTAAGATTTTTTTCTGAAAGAAAGCAATCAATTGCTCGGTAATTTCTGCGGGCTCCAGCATGCGGCCAAAACCGACTTCACCACAAGCCTGAACACCACTTGCTGGGCCTAACACTGCAACGCCATCCGTTAAGAGGCGCTGCGCACTTCTTTGCGTAGCGGCATGCTCCCACATTTGTTTGTTCATTGCTGGAGAAAGTAGGAGTGGGCAATCTCTCGCAAGGCAGAGCGTTGTGAGTAAGTCATCCGCTAGGCCTAAAGATAATTTAGCCATGAGGTCTGCACTAGTGGGAGCAATCAAAATTGCATCAGCAGATCTGGATAGTTCAATATGCGCCATGTTATTCGGAATACTGCTATCCCACTGGCTGGTATAAACCGGATTGCCCGTCAGTGCTTGCATGGTGACAGGCGTCACAAACTGCTGAGCAGCTTGTGTCATGACCACTTGAACACTCGCCCCCTCTTGGATTAAAAGGCGCGCTAGCTCAGCCGACTTATAGGCTGCAATACCACCAGAGATGCCGAGAATGATTTTTTTCTTCAGAAGTGATTGCATGGCGCCAGCTTAACGGGATTGGGTGGATTTGCCAAATGATCGGCGTAGCTCACCCCAAATAATGAGGGCAGCCCCAATGCAGATAGCGCTATCGGCAATATTAAATGCTGGCCAGTGCCAATTGGCGTAATGCAGATCGATAAAGTCGACAACAGCTCCATACATGATGCGATCGAGTACATTACCGATGGCACCACCCAGAATGAGGCTTAAGGCCCAGCACAGTAGCTTGTCGCCTTGACTCGTTTTGAGAAGCCAGATGATGTAGGTCGATGCACCAAGCCCCAGAATAGTAAAGAACCAGCGTTGCCAACCAGAGCTATCTGCCAAGAATGAAAATGCTGCTCCAGGATTAAACAGTAAGCGCCAGTTTAGGAAAGGCAATACTTCCTGAGGGACCCCCAGTTGCAAATTGCTTAATGCAGACCACTTGGTCAGCTGGTCAAGCAAAAGCACGATCACGGCAATGGCTAGGCAGCGTAAGAAAGACAGTCTCATGATGCTATTGCCTTAGGCAAACAGGCGAACTTCGCCATTACCGAAGAGATTGCTGATACAGCGACCACATAATTCTGGATGCTCAGCATGAGCACCAACATCTTGGGTATGGTGCCAGCAACGACCACATTTCTTATATTGACTGCCACGTACAAGTACTCCTAAACCATCCTTGGAGAGTTCAATATTGGCACTCGAGGTGATGGTGACAAAGCGGAGGTCATCTTCAAGGGAGTGAAGAATAGCAAAATCGGTATCTCCCAATTTGATGGTGAGTTCAGCTTGCAAGGATGAGCCCACATGGCCGGCTTCACGCTCAAGTTCAATAGCTTTAGTGACTTCAGAGCGGATTTCCCGAATGCGATTCCATTTGTCAAGGAGTTCTGTAGCGTGTGTGATTTCTGGGAAAGTGCCAAACGCCTCCATGAAGATCGATTCAGTAGCTTGTGAATCGGAATTATCTTTTGTGCCATGCGGTAATGCGTGCCAAGCTTCTTCTGCAGTAAAGGACAGAAAGGGTGCAATCCATTTCAGTAGATTGCGGGTGATGTGGAACAGCGCATTTTGTGCTGCACGACGCTCTTTAGAATCTGGTGCGCTGGTATACAGGCGATCTTTGAGAATGTCTAAGTAAAAGCCCCCCAGATCCTCTGAACAGAAGCCCAGCATCTTCACTACTGCGGGTTGGAATTCATAAACTTGGTAATGGGCTTGTATTTCATCTTGCAATTGACTGGCAAGAGCGACTGCATAGCGATCAATCTCGAGCCATTCACTTGTAGGCATCGCATGTTTGCTGGGATCAAAGTCAGACAAGTTTGCCAACAAGAAACGCAAGGTATTACGAATGCGACGATAGCTTTCAGTAACCCGCTTGAGAATCTCATCTGAGATCGTCATCTCGCTGGAGTAATCCGTAGAAGCAACCCAGAGGCGAATAATTTCTGCACCTAACTTATCAGCAACTTGTTGGGGGGCTACCACGTTACCTACCGACTTACTCATCTTGCGGCCTTGGCCATCGACAGTAAAACCATGGGTCAGCAGTGCCTTATAAGGCGGCTTGCCATCCAGCATGGCACCTGTAAGTAAAGAAGAGTGGAACCAGCCACGATGTTGATCTGACCCCTCTAAATATAAATCTGCTAAGCGACCATCTCTTGATTCGAATTCAGGACGATAGAGTTGATCACGATGGGATCCACGAATCACATGCCAGTGCGTCGTTCCAGAATCGAACCACACATCGAGGGTGTCGCGATTCTTTTCATATTGTGCGGCTTCATCACCCAGTAGCTCAGAGACTTCTAGCTTCTGCCAAGCCTCAATACCTTCTTTTTCAACCCGCTTTGCGATTTCTTCTAGCAGCTCAACTGTGCGTGGATGGGGTTCACCGCTTTCTTTATGGACAAAGAACGCCATAGGGACGCCCCATTGGCGCTGCCGTGACAAAGTCCAATCAGGACGATTGGCAATCATGCTGTGTAAGCGTTGCTTACCCCAAGCAGGGAAGAATTCCGTAGCCTCGATGCCTGCTAAAGCGGTGTTGCGTAAGCTGTCTTTACCATCCGATGGTTTTTTATCCATGCTGGCAAACCATTGCGAGGTAGCGCGATAAATAATCGGCGACTTATGGCGCCAGCAATGCATGTAGGAGTGGGTATAGGTCTGATCTCTTAGTAAGCTGCCCGCTGTGCGCATGGCTTCCACAATCTTCGGATTGGCTTTCCAGATATATTCATTGGCGAATAAAGGCAGCCAAGAGGCATAGACCCCATTGCCCATGACGGGATTAAGAATATCTTTGTCAGCGAGCTTATTGGCTTTACAAGACTTAAAGTCTTCCTCGCCATAAGCCGGAGCAGAGTGCACCACACCGGTACCGGTATCGAGCGTGACATACTCAGCTGGGTAGATAGGGGACAGACGTTTATAGCCATCATCTAAAGAAGCGAGGGGATGCCAAAAACTGATATTCGCTAATTGCTGACCAATACAAGTCGCGATCACCTTGCCTTGAAGACCGTAATCCGTCAAACACGTTTCAACTCGGTCTTGAGCCAGGATCAATAATTGATCACCTGTATCCACTAGGGCATAAGTCAGCTCTGGGTGCACATTGAGTGCTTGGTTTGCAGGAATAGTCCAAGGGGTCGTAGTCCAGATCACGATCATTCCAGGCTTTGCTGGGAGCTCAGAAATTCCGAATGCTTTGGCAAGCTGCGGTCGTTGTGCGTCATCAAATGCAAAGCCAACATCCACGGTTGGATCAGTCTTATCTTGGTATTCCACTTCAGCCTCGGCTAGGGCAGAACCACAATCGAAACACCAGTTCACTGGCTTCAAACCGCGAAAGACGTAACCCTTCTCCCAGATCTTCCCAAGCGCACGAATTTCATCGGCCTCATTGCGAAAGTTCATAGTGAGGTAAGGGTGATTCCAATCACCTAAAACACCTAAGCGCTCAAAATCTTTCTTTTGCTTGTCGATCTGGACTTGAGCATAGGCTCGCGCCTTGGCTTGTACTTCTGCAGTTGGTAAATTTTTACCGAACTGTTTCTCAATCTGAATCTCAATAGGCATACCGTGGCAATCCCAGCCGGGCACATAGACAGCGTCAAAGCCCATCAGCCAGCGGGACTTCACAATCATGTCTTTGAGAATTTTATTGACCGCATGTCCAATATGAATATCCCCGTTTGCATAGGGAGGCCCATCATGCAAAATGAATTTGGGTTGATGGGCATGTGCTGCACGAATCTTTTCGTAGAGTCTATTTTTCTGCCACTGCGCAACCCATTGCGGTTCGCGCTTGGGCAAATCTCCCCGCATCGGAAAAGATGTCTCTAAAAGATTGACGGGGTATGAATTTTCTTTTTCAGACATAAGCTTTTTTCTGGAAATAATTTCTGGCATGCGCTGCATCAGATGCAATCGCTGTAGTAAGGGTTTCGAGGTCAGGATATTTTGCCTCGTCCCGAATTTTTTCTAAGAGTTCGACAGTGATTACTTTTCCGTAGACATCGGCATCGTAATCAAAAATATGCGTCTCTAGCAATACACGACCTTCATCCTCCACAGTAGGCCTTACACCAAGACTGGCAACCGCAGGTAATGGCTTGTCACCTAAGCCTAGTACCTGTGCTGTGAAGATGCCGCTCGTTGCAGGCTTGCGGTGATGTAAATGATTGGCGACCGCTAAGTTCAAAGTGGGGAAGCCTAAGGTGCGACCTAATTTTTGTCCGTGGATTACATGACCAGAGATACCGTAGGGGCGCCCTAGTAATTTAGTGACTTGATCCATCTGACCATTTGCTAATGCTTCACGCAGTGCTGAGCTTGAGATGCGGTTGCCATTATCTGCAATGGTTTGAATACTAGACACTTCAAACCCATATTTTTTACCAGCTTCTTGGAGGCTTGAAAAATTACCTGCGCGTTTTGCGCCATAGCAAAAGTCATCACCGATCAAAATCCATTTCGCATGCAGACGCTTCACAATGATTTCAGAAACAAATTCATCGGGAGTGAGGCGAGCAAATGCCGCATTGAAATGCTCAACCACCACGCGATCGATTCCCACATCTGCAAATGCAGCAAGCTTGTCTCGTAAGTTCAGAATACGGGGCGGCGCTTGCTCTGCGGAAAAGAATTCCTTAGGGTGAGGCTCAAATGTCATGACGCAACTCACTAACCCTCTGGCCTGGGCACCTTCCTTAAGGTCTTTGAGCAGGGCGCGATGTCCCCTGTGCACGCCATCGAAATTACCGATGCTTAAGGCACAAGCGGGTCCTGCAGAAAAGGAGGTTGGGCCTCGGAATACGTTCACTTCACACTCATTTACAGTTCACTTAGTCGCTTTCAGGGTAGCCATCAATTATATTGTGGGCATGCCTTCTATCGTCACCTTAATCTCTGGCCGCGGATCGAATTTCGAGGCCATCGTCAAAATAGCCCAAAAAGAGCACTGGCCAGTCACGTTTACAGGCCTGATTGCAAACCATGCAGGCGCTAAAGGCCTTGATTTTGCTCGCTCCCAGGGTATTCCTGCGTTTGCCATTGAGCATCGGGAGCATGCTACCCGAGAGTCCTTTGATACTGCTTTAATTCAGAAAATCGATGAATTAGGAGCTGATTTAGTTGTTCTAGCGGGGTTTATGAGAATTCTGACCCCAGCATTTATTCGCCATTTTGAAGGGCGACTGATTAATATCCACCCTGCCTTACTCCCAGCCTTCCCGGGTTTGCATACTCATGAGCGTGCTTTAGAGGCTAAAGCGAAGGAGCACGGGGCTACCGTCCATTTCGTTACTGAAGGCGTGGATGAGGGGCCGATCATTTGTCAGGCTTCCGTTCCAGTCCTTGCGGGGGATGATGCGGATACTCTAGCGGCCCGTGTTTTAGGGGCTGAGCATCAGATTTACCCGCGGGCCGTAAAATGGTTTCTTGATGGACGATTGCGAATAGTAGGTAATCAAGTTCAGATTCAACCCCCGGAGTCGCAATTAATAAAACTATGAGTAAAGAACGTCCATCCCGAAGTGCTAGTGCCAGCCCTACATCCCGATCTAAAGCCGGACCTCGCCTAGCTACACAAAAAAGTGCACAAAAAAGTTACGCAACAAAAAATAAAGATCCTTTACGTCGTCCAGAGCGTCGCAATGCCAGCGGCAACATCATTGCTCCTGAAGGACAAAAAAACTTTTCTAATGCAAAAGCTTTGCCGCAACATGCGATTCATTTAGAGCGCTTACTGCCAGAGTTGCTGACCTTTGATCAGCCTGCAGATCGTGTAGTGAGTCGTTATTTTAGGGCTGAGCCGCAACTTGGTAATCGTGATCGTGCCTTAATTGCGGAGAGTGCTTTCGCGATCTTGCGCCGTAAAAATGAGTTCTCCCAATTTGCTGTGAGTGGTGAAGGCTCACAAGCAAGACGACTAGCCCTATTGGGTTTGCTGTCGGCTTTGACAGAGGGAGGTCTAGGCTCTGCTAATCGTGCAGAGAGTGGCATTGCTGATTTAGCGCATGTCCTCAAGACTGGTGAATATGAGTGGCTGCAACGTTTTGCCACGATTGATTCAAGCACTCTCAATCCTTTAGTGCGCAATAACTTACCCGAATGGTTATGGGATGCTTTTGGAAAATACCCTGGAGAAGAGACCCGAGAGGCATTAGCCAAATCACTTATGCATCCAGCGCTATTGGATTTGCGTGCCAACACCATGAAAACTACCCGCGAGCAGTTGATGGTGGAGATGAATGCTTTAGGCGGTCGCTATCAAGCAATTCCCACTCCTTATGCCCCAGATGGTTTAAGGATTATGGGTAAGCCCGCTTTGCAAAACACGGTGGCTTTTAAGTCGGGAATGTTTGAAGTTCAGGATGAGGGCAGTCAGTTGTTGGCCTACCTCCTTGCACCCAAACGTGGCGAGATGGTGGTAGATTTTTGTGCTGGTGCTGGTGGTAAGACTTTAGCCATTGGAGCGATCATGCGCTCCACAGGGCGTTTGTATGCACTCGATACATCAGAGCGTCGCTTAGCTAATTTAAAGCCTAGGCAAGCCCGTAGCGGCCTGTCTAATGTGCATCCCGTGTGGATTGATAGTGAAAACGATTCGAAGATTAAGCGCCTTGCCGGCAAAATTGATCGGGTACTCGTTGATGCCCCTTGTACTGGCATGGGAACCTTACGCCGTAATCCCGATCTGAAATGGCGTCAAACACCTACGGGCGTTCTAGAGTTAAATCAGAAGCAGATGAATATCTTGGCTTCAGCCAGCCGTTTATTAAAGCCGGGTGGCCGCTTGGTCTACGCCACTTGCAGTCTTTTGCCGCAAGAGAATCAACAGATTGCCGAAGACTTTTTGGCTAAACATCCGGAATTTGAAGCAGTTCCCGCGGCAGAGGCACTCAAGCCCCTGTTCCCGAAAGAAGCCCTACCTCTAGGTTGCAGCCTCGATAACCCATGGTGGCAGCTATGGCCTCATATTCATGGGACAGATGGCTTCTTCGGGGCAGTCTTTCAAAAGAAGGCAGCCACCTCTCCTGTACTAGAAGCTAGTGCGAATAAAGCCCCTCTAAAAGACGGTAATGTCAAACCCAAGAAAGCCAGTAAAGCTCTAAAATAAAGGTTTACCTCTTTAGGGATACCCTTTTGAATACTGCTTCACTCTCAAATGTTGATTTGTTTCTTCACTGGCTTGCCAATGGTTATTTAGATTGGGCTTGGTGGCAAATCCTAGTCTTTACCTTGGTGGTAACGCACATCACGATTGCTGCAGTCACGATTTTTCTCCATCGTTGTCAGGCGCACCGTGCTTTGGAATTGCATCCCATCATGTCGCACTTTTTCCGTTTTTGGCTCTGGCTTACTACCGGTATGGTGACTAAGGAATGGGCAGCTATTCATCGCAAGCATCACGCTAAGTGCGAGACTGTGGATGATCCACATAGCCCACAAATTTTAGGTATTGCGACTGTGCTCACGCGTGGTGCTGAGTTGTATAAAGAAGAATCTCGCAATCAAGAGACTTTGAGTAAATTTGGTCACGGCACTCCAGATGACTGGCTTGAGCGGAATCTATATGCCAAGTATTCATGGCAGGGCGTTGCACTCATGCTGATCATTGATGTGGCTTTGTTTGGTGCGATTGGCTTAACGGTGTGGGCAGTCCAGATGCTATGGATACCAATTACCGCTGCCGGCATCATTAATGGGATTGGTCACTATTGGGGCTATCGCAATTACGATTGCGACGATGCCGCTACCAATATTTTTCCTTTAGGTATTTTGATTGGCGGCGAAGAGTTGCATAACAATCACCATACCTTTGCAACCAGCGCCAAGCTGTCTAGTAAGTGGTACGAGTTTGATATTGGCTGGCTCTATATTCAGATGATGAGTGCGGTGGGTTTAGCGACCGTTAAAAAGACCTCACCGAAGCCACAGCTGACTGATTTACGTCCGGCTGACCAGGGAACGCTAGAGGCGATCATTGCGAATCGTTATGAAATCATGGCGCGCTATAGCAAGACCTTACGTGGCTTTTTTAACAATGAAGTCCAGCATATGCAGGTTTTAGCAGCCCATCTGAAAGATGCTCGTACTTGGTTGGGTAAGGATGAAGCCAAACTGACGGAGCTTGAAAAAGCCAAGTTAGAAGAGTTGATGGCAAGCAATGCACAGTTGCGCAAGATGATTGAGATGCGCCGTGAATTACATTCCATTTGGAGTCGTTCTAATGCCACTGGTGAGCAACTCGTAGCGCAATTGCATGCATGGTGTCAGCGCGCTGAAGATAGCGGTCTGAGTAGCTTACGTGACTTTTCATTGAGATTGCGCCGTTACGGATAGATATCAGCGGCCCGAGTCAATTCGATATTGCAGAAAACAAAAAACCCGCAACGAAGCGGGTTTTTTGTTGAGTAAAATAATGTGAATTACTTCAGCTTTGTTTCTTTATAAGCAACGTGCTTACGAATCGTTGGATCGAACTTCATGATCTCAATCTTTTCAGGCTTAGTACGCTTGTTTTTTGTTGTGGTGTAAAAGTGACCAGTACCTGCTGATGACTCTAACTTGATTTTTTCTCTGCCGCCTTTAGCCATTTCTGTGCTCCTTAAATTTCGCCACGTGCACGAAGATCAGTCAGCACGGCATCAATGCCGTTCTTGTCGATCACGCGCAAACCGGCATTGGTTAAGCGCAAGCTAATCCAGCGGTTTTCTGATTCAACCCAGAAACGACGATTTTGCAAATTCGGCAAAAAGCGACGCTTCGTTTTATTGTTTGCATGGGATACATTGTTGCCAACCATCGGCTTCTTCCCAGTGACTTGGCAAACTTTTGCCATGACATAACTCCATTAATTGCGAAAAAAGAAGATTGTATCAGTCCCAGGGCACTTTGATCTACCCCTAGGTGACTTTAGTTTTGACGGCAGACACATTTAGCTTAAAAAACAGGGGATATTTATGAATAAGTTAGTGATTACTTATTTTATAAATCATATTTCATATGACCTTCATCTGAAAATGAGTAAAAACCGCTGCTACTCACAATGCAATGATCCAGTAGGGAAATATCCACCAACTGTAAGGCTTTGTATAGCAATTGGGTTAGTTCAAGGTCCGCTTCGCTCGGCTCTGAACTACCGCTTGGGTGGTTATGGGCCACTATAAGAGCGCTGGCATTCCGCGAGAGGGCTTCCTTGAGTATCTCTCGGGGGTAAACGGCAGTGCGGTTATTAGAGCCTCTAAAGAGCTCCTGACACTCGATGAGGCGTAAGCGGGAGTCAAGGTATAGGCAGATAAAAACCTCGTGGGGAAGACGTCCATACTTTGCTTGTAGGAACTCTCGGACATAGCCGGGGGAGGAAAGAATGGAATCTTCAGACAGTTTTTCTTCAAGGCTGCGCTTAACGAGCTCATGAGCAGCCTGAATTTGGGACCATTTAGAAATCCCCATTCCATGTATCTGGGTTAATTCTTCGGGGGTGCAGGACAGTAGGCGCGGTAGGCTGCCGAAATGGTGCAAGAGATCTTTGGCCAAAGCCACGGCTGTTTTGCCTTTCACGCCAACACGTAAAAAAATAGCGAGTAATTCAGCGTCAGTTAGGGCTGCTGCGCCTAGGGCGCGTAATTTCTCCCGCGGCTGCTCCATGAGGGGCCAAGCGGTAATGGGGGCGTGCACGCTCTGGTCAGGTCTAGATACAATAAGCTTATGACTAAGTTGACGGTTTTGCCTAACTCCTTTTTGACTTTGAACTACCGCTTGACCCTGCCTAGCGGGGAGGATTACATCAATACTTTTGTGGATCGGCCTGCTACGGTGATGATGGGGTCTGGACAATTTGCACCTTGTTTTGAAAATGTGTTGATGGGTTTATCGGTTGGGGAAAAGCGGAGTGCCTTGCTGCCATCAGAAGAGAGTTTTGGTGAGCGTAAAGAAGAATTGATTCAGTGGGTTTCTTTGGGTGCGCTGAAAGAAGGGCGCGATGAAGATGTGGAATTTAACCCCGGTGATGTGATTGAATTTAATGCACCTGGTGGCGCGCAATATGCGGGCGTATTGCAATCGATTAACGAAGAGGGTGCTTGGTTTGATTTCAATCACCCGCTTGCTGGCAGACCGGTTACCTTTGAAGCTGAAATTGTGGCCATTCTTTAACTGAAAAAAGCGATGACGAAACAAGACACTGCAGAAATTTTGATGGCACAGCCGCGGGGCTTTTGTGCGGGAGTAGATCGAGCAATCAATATTGTGAATGAGGCGCTGACACGTTTTGGCGCACCGATTTATGTTCGTCATGAGATTGTGCATAACGCTTACGTCGTGAATGAGCTGCGTGAGAAGGGTGCCGTTTTTGTAGATGAATTGCATGAAGTCCCCGCAGGGGGCATTGTGGTTTTCAGTGCCCACGGTGTTTCTCAAGCGGTTCGCTTGGAGGCACAGGAGCGTGGGCTGCAGGTATACGACGCTACTTGCCCACTGGTAACCAAAGTACATCTTGAAGTAGTCAAGATGGCTAAAGATGGTTTTACGATCTTGATGATTGGTCACGCTGGCCATCCAGAAGTTGAAGGTACGATGGGCCAAATCGAAGCAGGCCTGCATCTGATTGAAAAAGTCGCCGATATCGCAAAGCTTCCTTTTGCTGAAAATGAAAAAATGGCTTTTGTGACGCAAACTACCCTCTCTGTAGATGAGACTAAAGAAATTGTGGATGCCCTCATTACCAAGTTTCCACAGATTGTTCGGCCTCGTAAGCAGGATATTTGCTACGCTACGCAAAATCGCCAAGACGCTGTGAAATTCATGGCGCCTCAGGTTGAGGTAGTTATTGTGGTGGGCAGTAAGGCAAGCTCTAACTCCAATCGCTTGCGTGAATTAGCTGAAAAGTTAGGTGTACCGGCTTACATGGTCGATGCGCCAGAGCAGTTACAAGCAGAATGGTTTGTAGGTAAGAAGCGAGTGGGTCTGACTGCAGGCGCCTCTGCCCCTGAAAGTTTGGCTCAAGCGATTGTTGCAAAAATTCAGGAGTTTGGTCCGCGCAACATCCGTAGCTTAGAAGGTGTAGTGGAAGATGTCACCTTCTCGCTTCCTAAAAGCTTAGTTAACTAGCTAACTTGCTTTAGCAGCTCTCGCAGGATATTGCACATCTGACGAATTTCAGCTTCGCTGACATTGAGTGCCGGCATAAAACGTAAAAGATTGGGTCTTGGTGAATTAATCAACAGACCTTCTGGGTTACGATCCCTTGCTAGTTCAACGAGCTTTGCGCCTATATCACTACTCAGCATGAGGGCACGTAATAGACCTTCACCACGCTCACCTTCAAGCTTAAATTCTGCGGAGATCGAGAGTAATTCTTTACTGAGTAACTCGCCTTTTGTTCGAACCGATTCTAAAAATCCTGGAGCGAGAAGTTGTTCAATTACACTGGCGCCCACCGCGGTCATGAGAGGGTTACCGTTGTAAGTCCCTCCCTGATCGCCAGGAACAAAGCAGGCTACTGCATCTGTTGCCATCAGTGCTGCTAAGGGGACGCCACCACCAATACCCTTTCCTAAGGTCATGATGTCCGGCTCAATATCGTAATGCTGATATGCAAAGAGCTTGCCGGTTCGGCCACAGCCCGCTTGCACTTCATCGACAATCAGCAGAATATTATTTTCTTTAGTGAATTGACGCAGACTCTGCATAAATTCTTTAGTGCTGGGAATCACACCACCTTCACCTTGAACCGGCTCAATCATCACTGCCACTGTTTTATCTGTGACGAGTTTTTTGACGGAAGCGATATCGTTGAGTTCTGCTTTTGGAAAACCCGGTACTTGAGGAGCGAACATCGTATCCCAGCCAGGCTTACCCGAGGCACTCATTGTGGCAAGTGTGCGACCGTGAAAACTGTGATCAAAGGTAATGATTTCAAAGGCACCTGCTTTATTCGATTGCCCCCATTTACGGGCTAGCTTAATCGCACCTTCATTGGCTTCAGCACCGCTATTGGCAAAGAACACTTTATTGAAGCAACTATTTTCTGTGAGCAAATTCGATAAACGAATCATGGGCTCGTTATAAAACGCAGGACTTGGATTAATAAGTTTTTTTGCCTGTGTATTTAAGGCTTCAATCATGCCCGGGTTGCAATGACCCAGACAATTGACTGCCCAACCCTGTAAGAAATCTAGATAGCGCTTGCCATTGTTGTCTGTGAGCCATGAACCATTTCCCTCAACCATCGTTAACTCTGGTCGCGGGGTGATGAACATCACTGAATGATTGTCTATGGTTGGGGCTGGCTTATTCATAGTGCTTGTGTAAAAAATGTATTAAATGATCTAAGCTGTAGTTTCGCATTATCAGGCTGAGTTTGCTACCAGGTCCGCTGCGCTAGTGAAAGAGTCGGCAAAGAATTCTTCCTCAGGCAAATGGCAATGGGATACAAAGTCCTGGCGCGCTGCATTGACCATAACGGGAGCGCCACAGGCATACACCTGATATTTGCCTAAATCTGGGTGATCTGCCATGACTGCTTGGTGCACAAAGCCGGTGCGTCCACGCCATTGATCTTCTGAAAGCCCATCTGAAATAACGGGGATATAAGTCAACCCAGGAATGTTTTTAGCCCATGTCTGGCAGAGCGCATCGAGGTACAGATCGCTGGGGCGACGGCCACCCCAGTACAAATGCATCGGACGTTCAATCTTTTTGGACTGCATTTGCTCAATGATGGACTTAATCGGTGCAAAGCCAGTACCGGCAGCAACAAAAATAATGGGTTTTTGAGCATCTTCCCTCAAGAAAAAACTACCCAATGGACCCTCGAAGCGCAAAATATCTCTCTCTTTCAGTGCTGGCTCTTTGGCGCCAAACACCACGTCAGTAAATAGTCCACCAGGCAAATGACGAATATGCATCTCTAGGGGTCCCGCTTGATCTGGTGCATTGGCGATCGAGTAAGCACGGCGCTGGCCATCTTTGAGAAGCAACTCCACATACTGCCCAGCAAGAAATTGAAAGCGTTCACTGGCTGGAAGTTGAAGCTGAAGAATAGCGACATCACTACTGGGTTTTGTTATCGAGTTGACACGGCAAGGTACTTTACGAATAGCAATATCACCGGCCCCTTGGACTTCACGGGCTTCAATCAGAAGATCGGATTGAGGATAGGCGCAACAGAATAAGCTTGCCCCTGCTAACGCATCTGCGGGGCTGAGCGCCGCAGCACTATGTTGCCCATGGCTTACTTGACCTTCTAGCACTTTCCCTTTGCAAGACCCGCATGCGCCATTCTTGCAGCCATAGGGCAAGGTGATGCCATGTTGCAACGCTGCCTCTAGGAGAGTTTCATCCTGATCTACCGTAAATTGTTTGCCGCTCGCTTTGAGCGTGACTTGGTAAGACACTCTCATTCCTTTCAATAAATCGTTACGATATGACTATGTCATCTTTTAGTAAACCCCGAATTCTGATCATAGGCTGTGGCGACATCGGTGTTCGCGTTGCCGAACAGCTTTCCCAGAGTCATCACATCTATGCTTTAACTTCCCAGAAAGCACGCTTTCAGGAGTTGAGAGCAGTGGGCGCGACGCCTATTTTGGGGGATCTGGATAAGCCCGATAGCTTGTGGCGCTTAAGTGGATTAGCCCAAACAGTCATTCACTTAGCACCACCCCAAAATACAGGTCATCGCGATTGCCGAACTCGCAATCTCCTCCGGATTTTAGCCCAAGGATCACAGGCTGTCAGGCGCCTGATTTATGTCAGCACCACGGGTGTCTATGGGGATCACGCGGGTGCAAAAGTCAGCGAAATCACCCCAGTCAAACCCCAAAGTGAACGCGCAAAGAGGCGCGTCGATGCTGAGAATACCCTTCGCATGTGGGCTCCTGCCCATGGCGTTACGCTAACCATTTTGCGGGTCCCAGGAATCTATGCAGAAAATCGTTTGCCAGTTGAGCGTATTCAATCTAGAACACCCGCATTAATATCTGCGGAGGATGCCTACTCCAACCATATTCAAAGTGATGATTTAGCCAGACTCATTTGCGCTGCTACTTATCACGGTAAGCCACAGCGCGTGATTAATACTTGCGATGGTGGGGAAACCAAGATGGGGGATTATTTTGATGAGGTTGCTGATGCCTATGGCTTAGAGCGTCCTCCAAGATTACCTGCCAGGGATTTAGAAAAATTGGTATCTCCGATGTTGTGGTCTTTTATGCGAGAGTCACGACGCGTAACAAATACCAGGCTGGCAGAATTAAAAACCCCGCTGCGTTATCCCAGCGTCGCTATATTTTTAAAAACTATTTCCAAGAATCCTTAAGTCCGACGGTGCGATTAAAGACGGGCTTGCCAGGTTTTGAATCTGTTTGATCAGCAATAAAGTAGCCGTGACGCTCAAATTGAAAACGCGCTTCAGCTGGAACCTGTTTCATGCAAGGTTCTAAATAAGCAGTAATCGTTTGCTTGGACTGGGGATTGATCGCATCCAGGAAATTTTTGTCACCACTATCAGGATGTGGGTCATTGAATAAGTGATCAAAAAGTCGTACTTCTGCTGGCACTGCCTCTGTTGCACTAATCCAATGAATGTTCCCTTTAACCTTGTAGTTATTCGATCCTGGAGTGCCGCTCTTACTGTCAGGGAAATACATCGCATTGACTTGAGTGACCTTGCCACTAGCATCTTTTTCAAAGCCAGTACATTCGATTACAAAGCCATGCCGTAAGCGTACGCGTCCTCCCAGCTGATCACCAATTGGCGGGTAGAGTCTAAAAAAGCCTTTGGCGGGCTCTTGCATAAAATCATCTGCTTCGATCCAAAGATCGCGCGTGAAATGAAACTCCCTATTGCCCCACTCAGGGTGTTGCGGATGGCGCGGTGCAGAGCAAGGCTCAGAGGCAGAGGCTTCGAAGTTTTCGATCACGAGTTTGAGAGGCTGAAGAACAGCTGTAGCCCGGGGCGCTTTTGCTTCTAGGTCATCACGTAGGGCTTGATCGAGCGTACTCATATCAATCCAACTATCGGCTTTAGAAACGCCAATGCGCTCGCAGAACAAGCGAATACTTTCAGGGGTATAGCCTCTGCGACGGATACCCACAATGGTTGGCATGCGAGGATCATCCCAACCATCTACACACTTTTCCTCTACCAGCTGTAAAAGCTTGCGCTTACTAGTGAGGGTGTAAGTTAAATTTAGGCGAGCGAATTCATATTGATGGGGAACGGGATTTTTGAAAACACCCAGCTCTGCTAAAGCATTCACAATCCAGTCATATAGTGGGCGGTTGTTTTCAAACTCCAACGTGCAAATAGAGTGAGACACATTTTCTAGTGCATCTGAAATACAGTGCGTGAAATCATACAAAGGATAAATACACCACTTGCTACCCGTGCGATGATGATCCGTATGACGAATGCGATAAATCACCGGATCACGCATCACCATATTGGGGTGCGCCATATCAATCTTTAAGCGCAGTACATGTTTGCCATCGGGGTATTGGCCAGCGCGCATCTCTCGAAAGAGTGTGAGATTTTCTGCAGGAGTGCGGTCGCGATTCGGACTGTTTTTTCCAGCCTGGCCAAAGTTGCCTCGATTAGCGTGAATATCATCAGCGCTCTGACTGTCCACATAGGCTTTACCTTGTTGAATGAGTAGTTCAGCAAATTCATAAAGCTGATCAAAGTAATCACTAGCGTGATAGAGGTGCGCCTCGCCATCAACATCCCAGTTAAAGCCAAGCCATTTCACTGCATCCAAAATACTCTCTGCGTACTCCACATCTTCTTTCACTGGGTTGGTGTCATCCAGTCGCATATTGCAACGGGCGCCACCAGGCAAGGCTTTGTAATCTGCAGCCAAGCCAAAGTTCAAGCAAATACTTTTAGCGTGACCAATGTGGAGATAGCCATTAGGCTCTGGCGGGAAACGGGTAATGATCGATGGAATCGCCTGCCCATCTTTATTGGTTCGATTTTGATAGGCGCCGCTAGCCAGGTCGTGATCGATGATCTGACGTAGGAAGTTAGAAGGCTCGTTGATCGAGTCGACAGGGGATTTGGGCGATTTGCTCTCTTGGGACATAGGGCTATTGTAGAGAAAAGCCTTACCCATAAAGAAAAAGCCCGCAAACTGCTGCGGGCTTGTTTCTGTAAGGCAGAAGAAAGGATTACTCCTCCACAAAGGCCTCTTCACGCGTCTTCTTGACTGCTGGTAATGCCACAATGACAACCAGTAAGGCTGCCGCAATCAACAGACCCAAGGAAAGCGGTCTAGTAAAGAAGGTCGTGAAATCACCTCGAGATAACAACAAGGCACGACGGAAGTTTTCTTCCATCATCGGACCCAGCACAAAACCGAGAAGCAATGGAGCGGGTTCGCAACCAAGCTTGAAGAAGAGGTAGCCGATCAACCCAAAAGCAGCGGTCACGTAAATATCAAAAATAGAATTATTGACGGTATAGACACCAATACAGCAAAAAACCAGAATTGCGGGGTACATCAGTCGGTAAGGAATCTTTAAGAGCTTTACCCAGATACCAATCAGGGGCAAGTTCAAAAGAATCAACATGATGTTACCAATCCACATTGAGGCAATCAGACCCCAGAATAATGCTGGGTTACTGGTCATCACTTGAGGGCCTGGTTGTATGTTGTGAATGGTCATCGCACCCACCATCAAGGCCATCACCGCATTCGGTGGAATACCGAGTGTCAGCAATGGAATGAAAGAAGTTTGTGCCGCAGCATTATTAGCAGCCTCTGGACCAGCCACACCCTCAATCGCACCTTTGCCAAACTCATGACCGTATTTAGAGGTTTTCTTTTCTACCGAGTAAGCACCAAAAGCAGCTAAGGCAGCGCCACCGCCGGGCAAGATACCTAAGAGAGAACCAATGGTGGTGCCACGTAAGATGGATGGAATCATCCGTTTGATATCTTGCTTGGTTGGAATCATGGTGGTGACTTTATTCAAGAAGCTTGCGTCATCCCCCTTTTTCTCAAGGTTATTCATGATTTCAGCAAAGCCAAAGACGCCCATAGCCACGCTAACAAAGCCAATGCCGTCACTCAGCTGTGGAATATCAAAAGAGTAGCGCGCAACACCAGAGTTGACATCAGTTCCAATCAATCCCATTAAGAGGCCAAGAACAATCATGCCGATAGCTTTAATAAGCGAGCCTGAAGCCAATACCACTGCACCAATTAGACCCAAGACCATTAGTGAGAAATATTCCGCTGGACCAAATTTAAAGGCAAGCTGTGAAAGAGGGGCAGCAAAAGCGGCCAATACCAAAGTAGCTACGCAACCAGCAAAGAACGAGCCTATACCGGCAGTAAACAAGGCAACACCACCGCGACCATTTTTGGCCATTTGGTAGCCGTCAATCGCCGTTACCACCGAGGACGTTTCCCCGGGGATATTGAGCAAAATAGCAGTAGTCGAACCGCCGTACTGTGAGCCGTAGTAAATGCCTGACAGCATAATTAATGCGGCGATGGGAGGCAGGGCATAGGTTGCTGGCAACAGCATCGCAATAGTCGCAACAGGACCAAGCCCAGGAAGAACCCCAATGAGGGTACCCAAGATACAGCCGATCAGGCAATACAGCAAATTTTGCAGTGTAAATGCAGTGTCAAATCCGAGAGCAAGATTATTAAATAATTCCATTTTTCTATTTCCCGGGGTTATTCAAAAAAGAACGGTAGAACTGGAAAACTCAGTTTCAGGCCGATGATAAAGACGGAGTAAGTGAACACAATTAAGACGATTGAATTGATTACTGCTGACTTCCAGCTAAATTCCTTACTGGCAGTTGAGGAGACAAAAACCAAAACAAAAATAGCCACTAAAAATCCCATGGTGGGCAACAAGACTCCAAAAAGAGAAATAGAGCCAGTGATGATTCCAATCACTTTCCAGTTAAATGGGGGTAGATCATCAATCATTGCTTTTGCACCCAAAGACTTGATGAGTATTAGGAGGCCCAAAAGCACCATCAGAGCACCTAAATAGAATGGAAAGTAACCAGGACCCATTTTGGCAGCGGTCCCCATCTTGTATTGGGTTGCAACAATGGCAAAGAAAAGGCCAACGACGATATAGAAGATCCCCGCGCCAAAATCCTTTTGATTGCGAATTTTCAAGTTTTGCTCCTTGTGTACTGGCATTTGTGCCAATTTATTAGTGTTGTGCGATTGTAAGGCAGGTAAGGCAGTGCTTAACTAGGGTTTGCCCTAATATGATGCTAATGCGATAATTATTTTTATGAAAGTCACCCAAATTCGCCAGGCTTACCTGGATTACTTCGCTCAAAAAGGCCATCAAATTGTTCCATCGAGTCCGGTTGTGCCGGGCGATGATCCCACCTTGCTATTTACTAATGCAGGGATGAACCAGTTCAAAGATGTTTTTCTAGGCTTTGATAAGCGTCCCTATAACCGTGCAACCAGCGCTCAAAAATGTATTCGTGCTGGCGGTAAGCACAATGATTTGGACAATGTTGGGTACACGGCACGTCATCACACCTTTTTTGAGATGTTGGGCAATTTCTCTTTCGGTGACTACTTTAAGCGTGATGCCATCCAATTTGCTTGGGAGCTCCTGACCGAAGTCTTCAAACTGCCCAAGGAAAAACTTCTCGTCACGATTTATGCGGATGACGATGAGGCATACGAGATCTGGAATAAACATATCGGCATTCCTGCGGATCGCATTATTCGTATTGGTGATAACAAAGGTGCTCGTTACGCTTCAGATAATTTTTGGATGATGGGGGATACAGGCCCTTGTGGACCTTGCACTGAAATTTTCTATGACCATGGCCCGCATATTGCTGGCGGGCCTCCTGGTAGTCCAGACGAAGATGGTGATCGTTATATTGAGATCTGGAATAACGTCTTTATGCAGTTCAATCGCGATGAAGCAGGTGTCATGCATCCCTTACCTAAACCGAGTGTCGATACCGGTATGGGTCTTGAGCGGATTGCGGCAGTGTTACAGCACGTGCACTCAAATTATGAGATTGATCTGTTTGTGAATTTGCTCAAAGCTGCCAAAGAAGCGGTAGATGCCGCTGGTGGTGAAGATTGTGATGCCACAAGCCCATCCTTAAAAGTGATTGCAGATCATATTCGTGCCTGTAGTTTTATTGTGGTCGATGGTGTGATTCCAGGCAATGCGGGGCGCGGTTATGTATTGCGTCGTATTGCACGCCGCGCTATTCGTCATGGTTATAAATTGGGCGCACGCAAACCCTTCTTCTATCAATTGGTTCCAGCTTTAGTTCGTGAAATGGGCGAGGCTTATCCAGAGTTGCAGGCTGCAAAAGATAAGGTGAGTGAAGTCATCAAGCAAGAAGAAGAACGCTTCTTCCAAACGATTGCCAATGGCATGGAGATTTTGGATAGTGCATTAGCGGGTGGTGTTAAGACAATAGATGGTGAAACCGCATTTCGCTTGCATGACACCTTTGGCTTTCCATTAGATTTAACTGCCGATGTTTGTCGTGAGCGTGATGTCACAGTCGACTCCGCCGGTTTTGAATCAGCAATGCAAAAGCAACGCGACCAGGCCAGATCTGCAGGTAAGTTCAAGGTAGCCCAAGGCTTGGAGTACTCCGGCAAACCCACCCAATTTCATGGTTATGACACCCTTAAGCATGAAGGGGCAAAAGTGACTGCGCTGTATGTTGATGGCTCTGCAGTTCAATCTGTAAAAGCCGGCGACGCTGCTGTCATCGTTTTAGATAACACCCCTTTTTATGCGGAGTCTGGTGGGCAGATTGGTGATCGCGGAGAGCTACGCAATGATGCTGCTCGCTTTTCTGTAGAAGATACGTTCAAAATTCAGGCGGATGTATTTGGGCATCAAGGTGAAGTTCTGGAGGGTGAGCTCAAGGTAGGTGATGTACTCAATGCCTTGGTAGATACCCAGCATAGAACGGAGACGATGCGTAACCATAGTGCGACGCACATACTGCATAAGGCATTACGTGAGGTATTGGGCGATCATGTGCAGCAAAAAGGTTCTTTGGTAGACGCCAGTAAAACGCGTTTTGACTTTACCCACAACGCACCCATAACTACAGGTCAAATTCGTCGGATTGAAGATATTGTGAATGCAGAGATATTGGCGAACACTGCCACCTCCGGAAAAGTGATGTCTTTGGATGACGCGCAAAAGACCGGTGCGATGATGCTCTTCGGTGAAAAGTATGGCGACGAGGTACGTGTCTTAGAAATCGGTAGTTCAAAAGAACTCTGTGGCGGGACCCACGTATCACGTACTGGCGACATTGGCAGCCTCAAGATTGTTTCTGAGGGTGGCGTTGCGGCCGGTATCCGGCGAGTAGAGGCGGTCACGGGGACGCATGCATTGAGCTTTTTACAGGGTCTGGAAGATAGCATCCACCAAGCAGCCAGTATTTTGAAAACCCATCCTGGGGATCTTGTACATCGCGTAACCCAACTGCAAGAAAGTTTACGTCAAGCTGAACGTGAGTTAGATAAAGTCAATTCTAAGTTTGCTGCTAGTCAGGGTGATGAGTTAGCAAGCCAAGCAGTCGATATCAATGGCCTTAAAGTCTTGGCTGCTCGCTTAGACGGTGCGGATGCCCAGGTACTGCGCGAAACGATGGATGCCTTAAAGGGGAAGTTAAAAACGGCGGCGATTGTTCTCGCTTCTGTGCAAGGTGATAAAGTCAGCTTGATTGCGGGCGTGACTGTGGACTCGATTGCCAAGATCAAAGCAGGGGACTTAGTGAACTTTGTAGCTCAACAGGTTGGTGGAAAGGGCGGCGGCAAGCCAGAGATGGCCATGGCTGGTGGCACTGACTCGACTAAATTGGCCCAAGCTTTGGCTAGCGTGACAGATTGGGTGGCATCTCAATGAGTCAATCTATAGAATTTAATCTCGAGATAGACGCTACTGGTATGAACTGTCCATTGCCGATCTTACGAACTAAGAAAGCATTAGCCACGATGCAATCCGGCGAAGTCTTAAAGATTAAGGCAACGGATTCTGGTGCGGTTCATGACTTCCCAGCGTTTGCTAAACAAACGGGTAATGAGTTAATGTCCAGTACGACCGAGGGCGATGTCTTTATCTTTTTTCTCAAAAGAAGATAAGTGCGATTTAAGGGCGATTGCTACCTTCAGACTTAAAGACCGGATTAAGTTAACGATCGGCTTTTTAAATAGGCAGCAAACTCTTCTTTTACTTCTGGATGGCGCAAGGCAAATTCTACAGAAGCCTTGAGGTAGCCAATTTTGCTACCGCAGTCATAGCGCACACCGTCGTATTCGTAAGCAAATACGGGATCTACCTTTAGCAAAGAGGCAATCGCATCAGTTAACTGAATTTCACCACCAGCACCTGGCTTGAGATTGCGAATATGTTTAAAGATGTCAGATGACAAAACATACCGACCTACTACTGCTAAGTTAGATGGTGCATCTTTAGGCTGTGGTTTTTCTACGATACCGTTGAGGCGGTAAATCCCTTTAGCAACTTCGGCCCCAGAAATAATCCCGTAAGAGCTACTTTTGGCAGGATCAATTTTCTCTACCGCTAGTACGGAACCATTTTGCTCACCAAACACTTTAAGCATTTGTGAAAGTATAGGAGGCTGCCCATCTAATAGATCGTCTGCCAAAATAATGGCAAAGGGTTCATCGCGCACGAGTTTTTCTGCGCACAACACAGCGTGACCGAGGCCGAGCGCTTCAGGTTGTCGAACGTACACGCAATCAACATGACTTGGCTTGACATTGCGTACGATCTCTAAAAGCGCTTGCTTATTCTTGGCTTCAAGCTCTGCTTCTAACTCATAGGATTTATCAAAGTGATCTTCAATCGCTCTTTTACTGCGACCAGTAACAAAAATCATTTCGGTGATACCGGCAGCAATCGCCTCTTCAACGGCGTACTGAATTAGGGGCTTATCTACGACATTGAGCATCTCTTTGGGGCTTGCCTTCGTCGCTGGTAAGAAGCGTGTTCCCAGACCTGCTACCGGAAAGACGGCTTTAGTGACAGCTTTAGTGCTTAATGGCATACGTATTCCGATCTATTCCAAAAGGGGTGCTGCATCTTTATTTTATTCGCTCTAATTGTGCAACGAGCTTCTCATGATTCTGTTCAAACCCTGCTAAACGTTGCTTTTCTTGTGCAACTACTTCTTCTGGGGCGCGAGCGACAAAGCTCTCGTTGGTGAGCTTACCCCGTGCTTTAGTAATTTCATTGGCTAGACGCTCAATTTCTTTACCAAGACGAATTCTCTCGGCGGCAACATCCACTTCAATTTTTAGTAAGAGCTTCAGATCGCCTACTAAAGCAATGGGTGCCCCTGGGGCATCTTTCTCTAAAGCGGATTCATCTTGATAAATTTTGACTTCAGAGAGCTTAGCCAGTGCAGTGATATAAGGACTCGCTTGTTTTAAGAAATCTTCTGGTCCACTGATCCACAAAGGCACTTTGAGTGCTGGGGACACTTGCATTTCACCACGCAAATTTCTGCAGGCATCCACAATGGCTTTAATTTGGGCTACCCACGCTTCGCTGCTTTCATCAATTTTTTCTGGTTGCGCAATTGGGTAAGGCTGTAAGGCAATCGTTTGCTTCTCTTGATTTGCTAGTACTTTACCAACTTTAGGCCCTACGGTTTGCCACAGCGTCTCCGTAATAAACGGAATGAGAGGATGCGCCATACGCAAGATAGTTTCTAAAACGCGCAATAAGGTGCGACGGGTAGCGCGTTGTTGGGCTGGTGTACCAGTCTGCAATTGCACCTTGGCTAACTCTAGGTACCAGTCACAATACTCATCCCAAATAAATTGATACATACTCGTGGCGATATTATCAAATCGATAGTTTTGAAAGCCTTTAGCGACATCGGCTTCTGTTTTTTGCAGAATCGACACAATCCAGCGATCTGCCGGAGAAAAGTCGAGATGACCTTCAGGGCCGCATTGCTCATTGCAAGGTGCAAAGCCATTGTCTTCATCATTGCCTGGGCAATTCATGAGTACGAAGCGGGTTGCGTTCCAAAGCTTATTGCAAAAGTTACGATAACCCTCACAACGCTTTTGATCAAAATTAATATTACGACCAAGTGATGCCAGGGAAGCAAAGGTAAACCGTAAGGCATCTGTACCAAATGCCGGAATACCTTCAGCAAATTCTTTTTTGGTTTTCTTACTAATACTTTCTGCTTGCTTAGGATTCATTAAGCCCGAGGTGCGCTTACTCACCAATTCTTCAATGGTGATGCCATCAATCAGGTCAATCGGGTCCAGAGTATTTCCTTTGGACTTACTCATCTTCTGGCCTTCTGCATCACGTACTAAGCCATGCACATAGACCGTATGAAACGGTACTTTGCCCGTGAAATGGCAGGTCATCATCACCATACGCGCTACCCAAAAGAAGATGATGTCAAAACCCGTGACTAATACGGAAGAGGGTAAGAAGTGCTTGAGTGCCGGCGTTTGCTCTGGCCAGCCTAAGGAGCTAAAGGGGACTAGTGCAGAACTAAACCAGGTATCTAAGACATCGGGATCGCGATGGAGTGTGCCAGTATAGCCAGCTGCCGCTGCTTTTGTTTTAGCTTCCGCTTCAGAGCGCGCTACAAAAATTTGCCCATCATCGCCGTACCAAGCAGGTATCTGATGACCCCACCAGAGTTGACGAGAGATGCACCAGTCTTGAATATTTTCAAGCCACTGGCTGTAAGTGCTGAGCCAATTTTCTGGGACGAGTTTGATATCCCCCTTAGTCACCGCATCTAATGCGGCGCTCGCGATCGATGAGCCTGGTTGATATTGGTTATCGGGGCTCGGCTTAGATACTGCGACAAACCACTGATCCGTCAGCATCGGCTCAATGATGGTTTGTGTGCGATCACCTCGTGGCACCATCAACTTATGGGGCTGTACTTTTTCTAATAGGCCTGCCGCATCTAAATCCGCAACGACTTGTTTGCGTGCAGCAAAGCGCTCTAAACCTTGGTAAGCCAAAGGGGCATGCTCATTAATATGGGCATCTAAAGTCAGAATGTTAATTAAGGGTAATTGGTGACGCTGTCCTACTGCATAGTCATTAAAGTCATGGGCTGGGGTGACTTTAACCACACCCGTACCAAAAGCGACATCCACATAGTCATCTGCAATGATGGGAATGTCACGGTTGCATAAAGGCAGGTGTACGGACTTCCCAATCAGATGGTGGTAGCGCGGATCTTCTGGATTGACCATCACCGCAACGTCACCCAATAGTGTTTCTGGTCTGGTAGTAGCCACGGTTAAATGGCCAGAGCCATTCGCTAGGGGATAGCGAATATGCCACATGAAGCCTTCTTCCTCTTCACTCACTACTTCTAAGTCAGAGACTGCTGTACCTAATACGGGGTCCCAGTTCACTAAACGCTTACCGCGATAAATCAGTCCTTGCTCATGCAGGCGAACAAATACTTCCACTACGGCTTGGGACATTTTGTTGTCCATCGTGAAATATTCTTTGCCCCAATCAATCGATGCACCCAGGCGACGTATTTGACGGGTGATACTAGAGCCAGAGGCTTCTTTCCATTCCCAAACTTTTTCGAGGAACTGTTCACGACCTAAATCATGACGCGATATTTTTTGGGCATCGAGTTGACGTTCAACAACAATTTGCGTGGCGATACCAGCATGATCAGTACCGGGTACCCACAAGGTGTTTTTGCCAGACATGCGGGCATGGCGCACGAGACCATCCATGATGGTTTGATTAAAGGCATGACCCATATGCAGGGTGCCGGTCACATTTGGGGGTGGCAGCTGAATCGAGAAATTCTCTTTACCTTCAACCATGGTTGCATCTGCAATGCCTCTACGTTCCCATTCTGGGCCCCAATAGGCTTCTATTGGGCCGGGTTCATAGGATTTGGCGAGTTCATCAGCTGAACTGGTCGCAGGAGGATTCACTCCGGAGTTGGGGGTATTCGAAGCATTTAGCATAAGAGGCAAATTATAATTGGGACGATGTACTCAGACTTGCTCGCGAACCTCAACCCAGAACAGCGCGAGGCAGTGACCCTCCCGCCCTCAAATCCCCAAGGCCAATCTCAGTCAGCCCTCATTTTGGCTGGTGCCGGTAGCGGTAAGACCCGCGTCCTCACTACCCGTATAGCCTGGTTGATCCAGACAGGCCAGGTTTCACCGATTGGCGTCTTAGCAGTGACTTTCACCAATAAGGCTGCCAAAGAGATGATGGTGCGCC